>SVIU01000011.1 GCA_015069335.1 Clostridiales bacterium | reverse complement strand
TATATGTATTAAATTTTTGTCCTTTACTAGCCATAAAAAATACCTCCTATGTTTATTTTAACATAGAAGGTATTTGTTTTAAAGTGTCTTTTATTTTTGCGGTGCAAAAATGGGGTTCGCTTCAAAATTTCTTATCTTTTTCTTTTGCTTATTATTTCACCACAACGACTTTTTTATAAAGTTCTCTTTTAAGGGTGCATAACATTAATATAGTGCTTTTTTGTTTATCGTAATTAACTAAATAATTCTCACTGGCAAAATTAAATACAAATATTCTTCTTTGCCGTTTGATGGAACAACAACACATGGGTTTGATGGGCTGTTGAATTTGATTTTTACAAACTCGTCATTGGTTGTTCTAAATGCTTCCATAAAGTAACGAGCATTAAAGGCAATAAACAAATCTTTTCCGTTTAGGGTGATGTTTATGTTTTCTTTAATGTTTCCAATTTCTGAGTTGGAAGTTAACACAAGTGCGTTTTCTTTAATGTCAAATTTAACAAGGTTGTTTTGACCCACTTTTGAAAGAAGTGATGCCCTTTCTAACGAATTTGTTAATTGATTTTTATTGATTGTTATTTCGGTTGCAAAATCGGTTGCTATGATTTGTTTATAGTTTAAGAAATCGCCTTCCAAAATTCTTGAAATAACTTTTGTATCGCCAAGGTCAACCATAATATATTTGTTGCCAATGTAAACGGTAACAAGATCTTCGCCATCATCCAAAAGTTTTGAAATTTCTGAAAGTGAACGAGCTGGAACAACAACTCCGCCGTTTACTGTTGAACTTGCAATGCTTTGAGTAACAATTGCCAAACGGTAGCCGTCTAGTGCAACAGCCTTAACTTCTTTTGCATTGATTTCAAGCAAAGTGCCTTTTAAAATTGGGCGAGAATCATCAACAGCAACAGAGAAAATGCTTTTGTTGATTAAGTTTTTAAAGTTGTTGTGAGAAATTGAAAAATATTCACTGCTATCTACATTGTTAAAGCCAGGGTATTGGTCTGGCAAGAAACATTGAATATAGCTTTCGCTATCTTCATATTTGATTTTTAGTTGGTTTTTGTCATTAAGTTCAAGTTCAATTTTTTCATTTGAAAGTTTTTTAATAAACTCAGAGAAAAACCTGCCAGGAACAATTGTTGTGCCTTCAACCTTGATTTCGGCTTTAATTTTCTTTTCAATAGAAAGTTCTGTGTCGGTGGCACTTAAAGTTAAAGTGTCTTCTTCTGCCACGAGTTTAATGCCTTCTAAAATTGGGTTTGTTGTTTTTGTTGCTACTGCCTTACTAACTTTTAACACTGCGTCTGATAAGTCTAATCCATCACAAATAAGTTGCATAATTGTCTTCCTTTTTTATAAATATTCTTACTATATATTATATAACAAAACGCAAAAAATAGCAAGAGAATTGTTAAAAAACATTGTCATAAAAACCATAAAAATCACAACTTTTTACTCCTAAAAATACGCCCACAAAAAATTGTTGACAAGGTGAAATATATAAGATATAATCAATTCATACTAAATTGGTAGGAATTGACAAAAACAATGTAAATTGTTTTTGAAGTGAATAATGAATAGTGAACAGTGAATAGTGAAGGACAATATATATTATGGAAAATAAAGGAATTTTAGAGAAAAAAGCAAAACTTTTTGCTTTAGAAATTATCAAAAAATTTAACGAGCAAGCAAACAAAAATTGTTTGTTTAATCAACTACTTAGGTCTGCAACAAGTATTGGTGCAAATTTAATTGAAGCAAATTATGGAGTGAGTAAAGCAGATTTTATATCAAAAATGCACATCTCTGCAAAAGAATGTGCCGAAACTAAATATTGGCTTGAATTATTAACCGAAGCCAACTTAATTGATAAAAAGGAAAATGATTTGATTTGTAAGTGTGATGAACTGCTTAGAATGATAACAGCGAGTTTAAACACTGCAAAAAAAATTTAAGATTATTATTTTCGGCCTTAGCCGTCCGCCACTATTCACTATTCACTATTCACTAAAAAGCGAGCCATGCTCGCTTAAAGGAGGTATTTATGATTTATCTTGACAATGCAGGAACAACAAAAGTCGGTGAGGAAGTAGTAAAATCTATGCTTCCGTTTTTTGACGAGTTTTATGGCAATGCAAGCTCACTTCACACTGCTGGTCAAATTGCCAAAGAACATTTGGAAAATGCAAGAGAAAAAGTTGCAAAATGTATAAATGCCGAGCCTAACGAAATTTACTTCACATCCGGTGGAAGTGAAAGCGACAACTGGGCAATTCACACCGCTTGCAGATATGGTGAATTGGTGGGCAAAAAGCACATTATAACCAGTGCAATTGAACATCACGCAGTGCTTCATACACTTGATGAAATGAAAAAGCGTGGTTTTGAAATAACCTATTTGCCAGTTTATGAAAACGGCATTGTAAAAGTAGAAGATTTAAAAAATGCAATAACTGACAACACTTGCCTTGTAACCATAATGTTTGCAAATAACGAGGTTGGCACAATTCAACCAATTAGCCAAATTGGCGAGGTTTGCAAACAGCACAATGTAATTTTTCACACAGACGCAGTGCAAGCGGTTGGACATATTCCCGTTAATGTCAAGGCAATGAATATTGATATGCTTTCGCTATCGGGCCACAAATTCCACGCAAGCAAGGGCGTTGGTGCGCTTTATGTAAAAAGGGGCAAACCACTGTTTAATTTTGTTTACGGTGGCGCTCAAGAAGGCACAAAAAGGGCTGGCACAGAAAATTTGGCAAGCATAGTTGGTATGGCAACAGCGCTTGAAATTGGCGTTTCGCAAATGGAGCAAACAACTGCTCACGAAACGCAACTTCGAGATATGTTATTTAAACAATTATCAAAAATTCCTCACAGCAAAATAAACGGCGACTTAACAAATCGTTTGCCAAACAATTTTAATATGAGTTTTGAAGGCATAGAGGGCGAAAGTTTGCTACTTCTTTTGGATGATGCAGGCATTTGCGCGTCTAGTGGTTCGGCTTGCACAAGTGGCTCGCTTGACCCAAGCCATGTGTTGCTTGCAATTGGCTTGCCACACGAAATTGCACATGGCAGTTTAAGGTTGACGCTTTCAAAATATACAACCTTGCAAGAAATTGAACAAACAATAAAAATTGTGCCTGAGGTGGTGGAAAAATTAAGGTCATATAGTCCAGTTTGGAATAGTTTACAAAAAGGAGAAAAACAATATGTTATACAGTGAAAAAGTAATGGAGCATTTTAGAAACCCTCGCAATGTTGGCGAAATGCCTGATGCTGACGGCATTGGTGAAGTTGGCAATGCAAAGTGTGGTGATATTATGCGTATGTATATTAAAGTTGACAAGAAAAACCAAATTATCACCGATGCAAAATTTATGACATTTGGTTGCGGTAGTGCCATTGCAACAAGTTCAATTGCCACCGAAATGATAATCGGTCAGCCAATTTCAAAAGCTTTGGAACTAAGCAACAAAGCCGTTGTTGAAGCGCTTGGCGGACTTCCAACTCACAAAGTGCACTGCTCGGTTTTGGCAGAAGAAGCCGTAAAACTAGCCGTAAAAGACTACTACGATAAAAACGGCATTGCCTATGACGAAGAGTTGTTTAAAAAAGCCAACTTGCCATGCGAGCATTAAAATTCAAAATATAGCCATCAAAAAATACGACTTGGTGTGAGTCGTATTTTTTTACACTTATATTAAATTAGTCTTTGTTTTTGAAGCACTGCCCATAACAAGCGCGCCAGTTGGTTAAATAACAGTGTTTGCACCCGAAAAAGTCCCTGTGCCAGCGTTTGGATAAAATTTGTTGTTTACATCATCCCAAAGGCCAAATTGGTCTTTATATTCGCCATCTTTTAAATATTTACAAGGGAAGAAGTCTAAAATTAACTCATCGCCCCTATAAACTTTCAAGTAGAAAAACCTAATGCTTGACATTTTTTTGTCGGTGTAATTTCTACCAAATAAGTAGCAAGTGCTTTGCATTGTGTTGTCTTGTGTTATATATGATGCGTTTCCAAATGCTTGGCCATCAACAAATTTCCATGTGCTATTTTCAGTTTCGACATCATATTTTTGACCAACAACATAATTTTGTGATAAACCAGCAGTCTCGGCAATGTTGCCTCTAAAAGAATTTTGTAACATGCCAAGTTCAATAAGTTTTGTTCCGCTCTCGTATGCACCAAAAATTGCTTTATCTACATTTGATTCTAGTGGTGCAAAACCCATTGCGATTTTATCACCCGCTTGATATACATACCCCGTATCAATATATTGTGCGCCGCTGCTTTCAATATATTCATATCTCTCGTAATCTCTATTTAAAAGTTGAGCATTTAAGCCAAATTGCATAACACCTGCAACTTTGTGAGCGTAATCATTATTTACTGATAGTTGTGTAACAATTGTGATTATTTCATTGGCTGCCATTGTAAAAAGCACATCATTTTTATCATCTATTGGCAAAGCCTGACCATTTGCACCAGAGTAAAAAGTTGTTGTTGCAACAATGTTTGACACATTTTGTGCACTGCTGCCCAAATGACCTGCAGACCAAAGGCTTGAAAGTTTAAGATTTATTGGCATACCATGCAAGTTTTCAACTGTCAAAAAGAAATATGCGGTTGCTGAAGTTGCGGTATCGTCGGTTAAAATAATTTTTTGAGGATTGCCATTTGCATCATCAGGAATTAATGGATATGAAGTTGCAAGTTCTTGAAATTTGCCTGTTGTTTGGTTTCTTGTGTAAACCTCTTGTACCAAATTTGTTTTTTCAACCCAAGTGTATTTGCCGCCATTAGCACTAACCGATTGCGCTTGGCCAAATCTTGCACGAATGTATACATCATGCACCTGAAAAGAAACGGTTGAGGTAACTTTTACGTTAATGCTTTGTGAGGCATAAACGCCAAAAGAAAGCAATGATATTGCAAGCAACAATGCAGCCACAGCTGTAAATATCTTGTATTTTCTCATAGCAATCTCCTTTTTTTGTTAAGTGGCTCAAAAAGCCAACTTTACTTATTAACATTATTTTAATACAATAAAAAACTTTTAGTCAAACATTTAAAGGTTATTTTGACATAAATTTTCAAAAAAATATATATTTATATATATTAAAAAAGACAAACAGCATTTTAAAAGTTGTTTGTCTAGTTTAAATATTTGTCATTTATTGCAATTGTTTTAAAATTTTAATATTCCACCTTTTTTAAAACCAAACCTTTGGCATCCATTGTTTTTCCTGCAAGTTGGCGTTTGCCCGTTTTAAACATTTCTTCAATTTTGTCTATGGCAATTTTGCCCCTTGCAATATCAACAAGTGTTCCAACAATAATGCGCACCATATTATACAAAAAACCATTGCCACAAATTTCAAACTCGTACAAATTTTGAGTTTTTGTTACAGTGAAAGAATATATTGTTCTTTCAAAATCTTTTACCGTTGTTCCGCTTGAACAAAAAGCGTGAAAATTGTGTGTTCCAACAAACATATCGGCAGCTTTTTGCATTTTTTTGTGGTCTAAATTATATTGCGTGTAAGCGGTGTAAAAACTGTCAAACGGACTTTGGGTATCGCCTTGTTTTAAACGGTATACATACGTTTTTTTATGCGCTGAATATCTTGCGTGAAAATCGCCAGCCACCTCTTTAGCATAAGTAATTTTTATATCTTCCGGCAAAAAAGCATTTAAGGCTCTTGGCAGTTTTTTTACGTCCTTAAAATCTAGTTGCGCATTAAAACATTGCTCGTAGGCATGCACGCCAGCGTCGGTTCTGCCACTAGCAAAAATTTCGACATATTTGCCTGTTATTTGCTGCAAAGCATTTTCAATTACTTCTTGAATTCCAAGAGCATTGTCTTGCCTTTGCCAACCGGCATAGTTTGTGCCAACATAGGACACACCAAATAAAATGTTCATAAATAATCCTTTTGTTACTACATAAGTTTCGCAATAGTGCGTTTTAGTGAATAACACTAAAATTACAAGTTTTTTAACAAAAACAATTTTGCAAGCAAAATTCAACCTACGGTTGTTTGTAATTTTGTGTTTTTAGGCTTCGTCGCATTTAACCAAATGCCAATGCGTTGCATTGTCGCTTGGTTCTCTGCTCCTCGTAATAATGAATAATGAATGATAATTTTTTAATAGGTCAAACACCCCTTCAGTCAGCCACTAGGGCTGACAGCTCCCCCTTAAGGTGGGGGGAGCATTTAAAAAAAACAACCTCATTTTTCTCGTGTGCGTCAGCACACTTTTCCCTTTTCTCTTTTCTCGCGTTTCGAAGAAACGCCTTGTCCTTCACTATTCACTGTTCACTATTCACTGTTCACTATTCACTGTTCACTGTTCACTATTCACTAAAAATAAATGCTCGTCATTTATTTTTTGATCTTTCTCCCAAACACATAGTTGTTTATTTTTGCAAAAATGTCGTCGGTGTCGGCAAAGTGTTTTTTGTCATATTTTGCAAAAAAGTCAGCAACATCTGTTAGGCCTTGTGCAACATAATCTTGAAGAGTTGCGTTGCCTTTGATATGGTCTGCATTTTCAAGGCTTAGGCAACCTTGGTCACTATAAAGCCTTGCTTGCAAATCGCACTCTAATTTGTCGCACTTGTGAGCAAAAATTGCCTCGGGAGTTTTGCGCTCGTTAAAGTCTTGCACAAGTTTAAAGTACACCTCTTTTGCAACAAGATTTTTAAAAATTGCCTCAACGGCTTTTTCACCCTCTTTTTTTATGTGGAGTTTTTTCTCATCATCAAAAGGGGTGATGTCGTTTATTATTATTTCTTCGGTTTCGTGAAGTGCAAGCATCATAATAACTTCGCTAATGTTTATTTCTGGCAAAGTTTCTGACCAAATGGCAAGGGCAAGCATACATGTTCCATAAATATGCTCTGCAACCGATTCTGCCCTTTCGCGCTTTATGCCCCAACGTTGCCAACCAGCGCGAAGCAAATCTTTTAATCTGTTTGTTAAAATATAAAAATCTAAAATTGTTTTTATTTTTTTGTCATCACTTTTTAGTTCAATCATAAATTTTCCTTTTTGTTTTTTTGTGTCGTTGTGTCGTTTTGTGTTGCAAGTTTAAGTATTTGATTAAAGGCTTTTTTATTTTTGCCAATAAGTTTTGGATTATTGTTTTTTCTTTTATATTCATAAATTGTTATATCAGCCCTAACAAAGCGATATATTTTTAGCCGTTGGTCTTGAATATTTTTTCTACGCAAAAAGTGGTTGTCTACCGCTTCCCACAAAAACACCCATGCAATAATGTCAAAAATTTCAATAACATATGGATTGTCCCAAAATATGCTCATAACAATATAAAGCCCAAAAGATATAATGCCCATAATAAGCATATACAGCGTAAACATTGAGTTTTTGTGAAGTTCTCGATTTAGGGCTCTAAGTTCACGCTTGTAATGGCTTTTTACCGCACCGTCAATTTCGTCCAATTTTTCGTCAGTTGGATTTGCAACATGAAAATGAATGGCAAGCTCTTCTTTTTCTGGAATTGCATCAGCTTTGGCTCGCAAAAAATCGTCAAATTCTTGGTCAAGCACATTTTCACAATTTTGGTCGTAATAAGAAAAAATATCATCATAATTTTCAGCCCCAACATCAATAACTCCACGACCGTTGGCATCGGTTTCGTAATACTCATCATCAGTAAGTTTTGAATTATTTAATCTTCTTAATTTTTTTAATCTGTCAAACATAAGTGTCCTTTTAAATTTTAATTTTAAAATAATCTAACCATGCTTTGTATTTATCTTGGCAAGATAAGCATGTGTCAATTAAATAGCCTTTTTCGTTATTCCATTCTTTAAGCCCGCGATAATAAAACAATTTGTGGTCATCATCAATAATAAACGGAATAATGTTGTTTGCCAAGCATTCTTTAAACATTACAAGCCGTCCAACTCGCCCATTACCGTCTTGAAATGGATGTATACTCTCAAAATTTTTATGAAATTCCAAAATGTCTTGAAAACTTTTTTGACTTGAGTTATAACTTTCCAAAAGTTTTTTAATTTCAGTTTTAACACTTTGCGGAGCACAAGTAGGCTCGCCAGCAACTTCGTTTGGGAGTTTTTTGTACTGTCCAACATTAAACCAATCTTTTCGGCTATCACTTGTTCCATTTTTTAAAATAAAGTGAAGTTGTTTTATCATATTTTCTGTCAGTGGCTTGGTTGCATTGTCTATAACATAATCCACGCATTTAAAATGATTTGCTGTTTCCAAAACATCATCAACATTTATTGCAGTTTTTTCTATGCCCAATGTGTTTGTTTCAAAAATGAACCTTGTTTGCTCATGCGTAAGAGTGCTACCTTCGATATGATTTGAATTGTAGGTTAACTCTATTTGTGTTTTGTGATAAATTCCACCATTAAGCCTCATATCTTTTTGCTCTTTTAAAATGTTTAAAAGTGTGTTATTGCTAAAACAATTTTTATTTTCTCTTTGTGGTTTTTGAGCATCTTGAGGTATATTCCAAGTTTTTCCAGTTAAAAATGCACCTGGTATTCTCCCTTGCGAACAATAATTTCTAACCATTCTATCAGAAACATTCCACTTTTTTGCAACTTGTGTTACTGATAAAAATTCCATAATGTTTAACCACCTTTTTTGTTACTATACAATTTTATCGGAAGTTTTGTCAATAATTTTCAGCGATTATTTCCGATGACGGAAGCAAAAAAGCAAGTTTAGTTAACTTGCTTTTGATATTTTTATTCACTTCTTAATGCTTTAACTGGGTCTTTTTTGGCAGCTATGCGTGCTGGTAACAAGCCCGCAACAAGTGTTAGTAGTACAGAAATTGTAACCAAAATTGCCATGTCAGAAACTTTTAAAATTGCCAAACTTGTGCCTACTGCTCCGCCTGCTGCCGCTTGAATTATTGCACTTATTGGGAAGGTTAATGCAAAGGTAAATAGCACGCCAATCAAGCCGGCAGTTAAGCCAATTATGAATGTTTCCATATTGAACACGCGTGATATGTCTTTTTTTCTTGCACCAATGCTTCGAAGCACGCCAATTTCTTTTGTTCTTTCAATTACTGATGTGTAAGTGATAATTCCAATCATAATTGAAGAAACAACAAGTGAAATTGCTGCAAAGGCAATCAAGATGTAAGAAATAATGTTAATCAACATACCCAAAGAATCAGTCAAAAATGCAGTGCTGTCGGTATAATTTATTGGAGTTAGTTTGCCTTGCTCGGTTGAGTTCCAAGCATTTAGATATTCGGTTATCACCTGCTTTGCGTCAAACGATTTTGTGTACATATAAATTGTGCTAGGGATTGTGCTTGCGCCAAAAGTTTGAAGCGATAATTCCAAAAATTCATCAGTGCTGAGTTCTATATTGTAATAATTTTTTATGAAAGATTGCATTTCTTCAGGTGATTCAAAATTTAATGTTTCGCCCTCGGTTTCTATGGTGATAAATTGTTTTATCTCGCTTATGTTAACCTTGTAAGGTTTGTACATTTTTTTGTTTTGAAGTGTTTTTTGAACAACTGTACTGTTGCGGTTTTGCGTTCTTACATACTCAGAAAGTTCTGGTGTGTACATAAGCCCCGAACTAAAAATGCTTGAATTTGCATCATCTTTGATTTTAATAATTCCGCTAATTGTTAATTTTACATTGTTTTCGTTGTTATACAAGCTTGGTGTAATGGTTCTAAACTCTCCAATTGGAGTAGGTATTACTGTTTCATTTGTCGTAATTGTGTCGCTATCTTGGTTGTAGGTATACATTTGCTCGTTTAAAACAAGGCGATATTCTTTTCCCACAATGTCTGAATAGTTTATTCCAGTAACGCTTCCGTCATCCTCTTTTTGATATTCTATGCCAATTGCAGACAAGGTTTGCAAAGCAAAACCATTAGAATCAATAACCAAACAAATTTCATTTTTGTTTTGTGGGTAATGGCCATATTCTAAATTATAATTTTCCATTACAAAGTCTACATCTTCCAACCCTTCATAAAAAAGTGAGGATGTTGTGCCGGAAAGTGTGCTTGTGCTTACATCTGTGTTTACTTTAAAAATCATAGAATTCATTTGCGTGTACATATTCATATTTGTGCTGTATTCTACTTTTAAAGCACTCAAATTTTGTTCTTCGGCAGTTTTTTGTTTGTCGTTTAATTCAAACTCAAAAACATAATTCATAAACTCTTCGCCAAAGTGGTTGTATCTGCCCAAAATTCCAAATAAATCATTGTAGTCATAATAGGCAACTTGACCATCTTGCGATGTTTGATTATCGTCACCCATATTTTCCATTAGGCCAGTCAAAGAATTAAAATCTAAAGAAGTTGACGTAATTGTAACCGGATAACCGCTTAAAGTGTCCGATTGCAAATTGTTGACATAGTTGGTCATACCGGTTGAAATGGCAAGCACCAGGGCAATGCCAATAATGCCAATGCTACCCGCAAAACTCACTAAAAACGTTTTAATTTTTTTGCTAAACAAATTTTTAAAAGACAAGGCAAAAGCGGTAAAAATGCTCATAGCACTCTTTGGCTTTTTTGCTTTTTCTTTTGGTGCTTTTTTTCTTGGCTTGTATGGCTTTGAGTCAGAAATTAATTTGCCGTCTAAAAGATTGATTATTCTTGACGAATATTTGTCAGCAAGTTCTTTGTTGTGAGTTACCATAATAACCAAGTGGTCTTTTGATATCTCTTTTAAAATGTCCATAACTTGCATACTTGTTTCGCTGTCTAGCGCACCGGTTGGCTCGTCGGCTAAAATAATTTCCGGATTATTAACAATGGCTCTTGCTATGGCAACCCTTTGCATTTGACCGCCAGAAAGTTGGTTTGGTTTTTTCTTGGCTTGTTCTTTAAGGCCAACCTTTTCTAAGGCTTCAAGCGCAAGTTGGCGTTTTTCGGATTTTTTAGTGCCGCCAATTGAAAGTGCTAGCTCAACATTTTCAACAACGGTTAAATGTGGAATAAGGTTATAGTTTTGAAACACAAAACCAATGTAGTGATTGCGATAAGCGTCCCAATCTTTATCTTTGTAATTTTTTGTGGAAACGCCGTTGACTTTTATGTCGCCAGAGTCGTATCTATCAAGCCCGCCCAAAATGTTTAAAAGTGTTGTTTTGCCACAACCGCTTGGGCCTAGCACCGAAACAAACTCGTTTTCTCTAAAAGACAAACTAATGTCGGTGAGCGCCCTAACAACCGAATCGCCCGCTGTATAAGTTTTTACAATGTTTTCAATTTGAATCATAACCCTTGACTCCTTTTGTATGAAAACATTTTAGCACAAAAGAAAAAAAGAGCAAATGATTTTTAAAAATATTGTAAATATTTCAAACTGAAGACAAATTAAAATTTAAGAAAAAAGATCCCTAGGTCGCAAGGGAGACTTTGGGATTAAAATTTTTGTACAATCATTCATTGAATTTAACCATTTATATTGGTTTTTCATAATTATTACAAGGGTGTTTATGCAAAAAATACGGGTTGGAATTGTTGGTTATGGAAATTTAGGCAAGGCGGTGGAAGATTTGGTTTTGCAAGATAATCGCTTTGATCTTGTGTGCATTTTTAGCAAACGAAACATAAAAAGCGTCAATGCAAAAACCGATTTTTATGAAAATTTACACAAATATAAAAACAAGATTGACATTTTGTTTTTATGCGGTGGGAGTTCGTCAAATTTGTTCGAGCAAGCGCTTGACTGCTTAAAAAACTTTAACACAATTGACGCTTTTGACACTCATAAAAAAATTGCTCAGCATATAAAAAACTGCAACAAGGCTGCATTGCAAAATAATACAATTGCCTTTTGCTGTTTTGGTTGGGATCCGGGGCTTTTTAGCCTTATGCGCGTGCTTTTTAAAAGTTTAAACAAGCAAACTTTTACCACTTGGGGCAAAGGTGTTAGTCAAGGTCATACCGAGGCAATAAAAAACATAAAAGGTGTTACGGACGCACTGCAATTTACCATTCCAAACCAAAAACAAATACGTCAAATCAAATGTGGCAAAAGTGTCAAAAACTTAAATTTGCACTCAAGGCTTTGCTATGTTGTGGCAGACAAAAACATGCAAAAATATATTGCAAACAAAATTGTAAATATGCCTCACTATTTTAAAGGTTACAACACAAAAGTTGTTTTTGTTAACAACTCAAAACTTTTAAAACTAAAAACCTTTTGCCATCAAGGGCAAGTTTTTACGCCTAAAAATGAACTATGTTTTTCACTAAAAACAAAAAGCAATCCTCACATAACTGCAAGCGTAATGCTTTGTTATGCCAGCCTTGTTAAAAAGTTTAAAAAACAGCAAAATTTTGGCGCCTATAGCATTTTGGACATACCGCTTAGCGTGTTTGGGGAAAGTAAGGAGATGTAGCGTTGGGCATTTGCTGACGCAAACGAGTGAATAGTGAATAATGAATAGTGAATAGTGATGGACAAGGCGTTTCTGACGAAACGCACGAAAAGTTGCCTGTCGGCAACGAGAAAAACGAAAGGTGTGCTGACGCACACGAGAAAAATGAAGGACAATTATAAAATTTGACCGCCACTATTCACTGTTCACTTTTCACTTTTCATTAAAAAACCACCCACAGTTTAACTTTAGTAATAAAAAAAGGACTCTTTTATGCAAATTCTATTAATTGGTGCAAATGGAAAAATGGGACAAAAAGTACAAAAAATTGCAAAGCAAAACAACATAAAAGTTGTTTGCTTTGATAAAGCTTATTGTCAAAATCAAAAAAACAAATTTAATGATTTAAGCCAAATACCACAAAAAATTGTGAATCAAATTAATGTTGTTTTGGACTTTTCTAGCCCTGAAATTTTAGAGAGTTTACTACAGTTTTGCAAAGATAATTCAAAGCCTTTGGTTGTTTGTTCTACTGGGCATTCTGTAAAGCAAAAAAGCAAAATTTTAAATGCTTCAAAACACATGCCAATTTTTTTAACCAGCAACACAAGTTATGGTGTGGCACTCGTTAATCAAATTTTAAATTTTATTAAAAATAAAATATCTTCCTTTGATATTTGCCTAATTGACAGACATCACAAAAACAAAAAAGACGCGCCAAGTGGAACGTCAAAATCAATGCTTGAAATTTTAAAAAATGACAACAAAAATGTGCAAGTTGCAAGTTTTAGGGCTGGCACTTGCGTAGGCGAGCACGAGATAATTTTGTTTGGAAATGGCGAGCAAATAAGCATTAAACACACCGCCGAAAATCGAGAACTTTTTGCTTTGGGTGCTATCAATATTTGTCATTTTATAAAAAACAAACCAAACGGATTTTATCAAATGGAAGATTTATTTGATTGGCTTTAAAAAATTTTGAATAAAACAATTTTTCTTGCTCAACCTAAATGCAACAGGGGGAAGTATGAAAAATTTTAAAAAAGTATTTATTGTTTGTTTTTTATTGGTTTGCCTTATTGGTTGTGGTTTGACTTTTGTTTCTGGAAAAAACAATATGGCTTTGGCAGAACAAAGTTGCAAAATATTAATGGTTAATGGAAGTTCAAAATTACAAGCCACTGCCGACACTTGCGAACTAAACTTTTGCATAAACCAAACAAGTGAGTCGTATAGCGTTGGGCAATCAATCTTAACTGAAAAATATGAAAGTTTTAAACAAAAAGTTTTGAGTGTTGATAGTGGTGCAAAAACATATGTTTCTTGCTCTTACTGCTGCCCAGTTTTAACCGAGGAACAGTCGCACAATATGTCTTGCAATTTTATTGTAAGAACAAACAATTTTGAAAGCGTTGACAGTTTAATTGGTTTAGCAAACGATTTTGAAAATTTGACCTTTTGCGGAAAAACCTATGTTTTAGAAAATAAAAATGACTTATATAGCAAAGCGTTAAACCAAGCAAAAGAAAACTGCATTGAACGGGCAAATTCTATTTATGAAAATGCTAACTTAAAAACACTAATTGAAATAAATGTTTACTCTAATTGCAACAACGAGTTTGAACAAAATATTACCATTGAAGCGTTTGTAAAAGGCATTTTTACCGTTTGCGAACAAGTTGACCAAATGGAAAATCAAGATATTGAAACATCAAAAAATTATGATGACACCTTAGCAAAAGAAGACAGCTCTTTAATGAAAAATAATGATTCGTTAAAAGAAAACAATGACACATTAAAACAAAATAAAGTTGACACAATTAAAAACAATCCACCAAAAACAAACGACAAATTTTTGGATCATAATCCCAAAAAAGATAGGGCTAAATTTTTGAGTGAAAATGAAAATATTGTTCCTAGTATAGAGAAACAACCACGCGAGCATGGCTACATTTTTGAAGAAAATTAATCATAAAAAAATTCCTGCTTAGTATATTAAAGTAAGGAGTTTTTTTTATGTCAGAAAATATATCAAAGTGTCAAACTATATATTTAGAAAATAGAAATTTGTTAAAAATGAACTGTGTAGAAAGCGTTTTAAGTTTAAACGAAACCGAAGTTAATTTGCTTGTAAATAATCAAACGTTAAACATAAAAGGAAGCGAATTAAAAGCCGAAAAATTATGTGTTGAAACGGGTGAACTTGTTTTGGTGGGCAACATAAACAGCCTTAAGTTTGAAGAAAAAAAACAAAAGCAACCCTTGCTTAAAAGGTTATTTAAATAATGCTTTTTGAAACGCTTAATCAAACCAGTCTGCTTGTAAAATTTTTGGTTTTAGGTTTTTTAAGTGGGCTTTTTTTTGATGTGGGAAACTTTATTAAATTTTTATTTGCAAACAAAAAATTGCCTTGCGTAATTATTGATTTTTTATGTACTATTTTGTGCCTTTTGGTATATTTTTGGGGTAACTTAAAATTTAATTATGGACAACTAAGATTTTATCCTTTACTTATCTTTTTTACCTCATTTATTTTTGAGCGTTTTACGCTTGGAAAAATAATTGCCAAAATATATTTGGTGTGCTATAATCAGCTTAACAAACTTAAAAACAAAATTAAGGAAAAATTAAACCGTGGCAAAACAAACAAAAAAAGTTAAGTTTTTATTTGTTGTATTAATGCTAATTCCATTAGCACTTTTTGTTGCGGGCATATGTCAAACTTTTAGTTTAAAATCAAAACAAAATGAGTTAAACAACCTTAGCACTACTCTCACCCAAAAGCAAGAAGAATTGAGTAAATATAATCAAATGGACGATTATATGTTTGACGATGACGAACTGTCTGAAGAATTTAAAAAAGAATATCACAAACACGAAAGCGACGGCTATGGCGAAGAGGGTGATATTCAAATTGAATTAAAATAATTTTTTTGGCATAACTTTAAAAAAGTTGTGCTTTTAATTTTTAAAACTGCTTATGGAATTAAAATATATAATAATAATTATTGTGGCTTTTGCACTTTTAATTACTATTGGACTTGCAATAGTAAACTTTTCTTATGCCGAACTTTTAAACAAGTTTAACAGCATTTCAAGCTTGCCAGCAGGAACAACACCTTATGATTTTGCAAAACATATAAATGAAATATTTTTTAATAACTCAATACACATAAAATTTAGCGATAAACTTTTTAGTGATTGTTACAACACAATTGGCACTCTCACGTTGTGCAAACAATATGCAAATGATAATAACCTTGCAGGGCTTGCAATTTGCGCTCACGAGCTTGGCCATGCTGTTCAGTTTAAAAATGATAGAAGCAAAATTTTTAAGTTTGCAAAAAAGAAAAAACTTAGCGAATTTTTGTCAAAGATAATCACTCCAATTTTTATTGGTGCGATTGCTTGTTTAATTTTTAATCAACTCATTATTTCAATATGTTTATTTGCCACAAGTTTTGTTTTGTTTATGATTGCGTTAAGTTCTAAAATGTCAACCATCAAAATTGAAAAAGAGGCCTCACAAAATGCAATAGCACTATTAAAAGATTATGCTTATTTAGACGACCAACAATTATATTCTGCAAAAAAACTCCTAAACTCCGCAAAACTGACCTACGTGGCAGATATGTTAAGATCTATGCTAAAGTGGACAATGCTTACAAAAAAATAAATGGCGAACCATTTATTTTTTTAATGAATAATGAATAATGAATAATGATAGACGGCTGACGCCGAATTATAACATTATATTAAAAAGAACCAAGCGACAATGCAAAGCATTGGCATTTGGTTGAATGCGACGAAGCCTAAAAACACAAAATTACAAACAACTGTAGGTTGAATTTTGCTTGCAAAATTGTTTTTGTTAAAAAACTTGTAATTTATGTGTTATTCATTAAAAAACCACCACAGCTTAACTTAAGTAATTTTGAATTAATCACCAACTTTTTGCGTAAAATACTTAAAGTGAAAAAACTTGATTTGAGCACAAAACTTTCTTATGGCGTGGGCAATTTGGGATATGGTACTATTTCACAAACCATGTCCAATTTTATTATGTTTTTTGCAACCAGTGTGCTTGGCATACCCGGCACTTTGGTGGGATTAGCAGTGGCCATTTCGGCATTTTGGGACGGTTTAAGCGATCCAATTGTGGGTTATTTATCCGACAGGCACAAAGGTCGTGTTTTAGGCAAAAGACTGGGCTTTATGCTTGTTTCCACCTTTGGTATGGCAATTGTCAACATTTTGCTTTGGAGTATTCCACAAAATGTAAGCGTAGCCTTTAAGTTTATTATGCTTCTTGTCTGCCTTTTAATCATAGAAACATTTAGCACGTGTTTTGCAACGCCATATGTTGCTTTGGGCATTGATATCGCCCCTGATTATAACGATCAAAGCCATTTACAGGCTTTTAAGACGGTTTTCTTTATTGTTGGTATGATTTTACCTACTTTGCTGATATTCTTGTTTATGCCCTCTAAAAACGGCTCGGGACAGCTATTTCAACAAGGATATATCAATATTTCATATGTTACGAGCGTTTTGTGCATAATTTGTGGAACACTGTGTATACTTGGCACTTTAAACCGCACGAGAGCTATGCCCGAATATGAAACTCGAAAAAAAGAGAAAAATGCCTTTTTTAAAATTTTTTACAATTTTTTTAAAACCTTAAAAAACAAAAACTTTGCTCCAATAATTTTAGGCTATTCGGTTGCTATGATTGCGGCATCATTTTTAACCAGCGTTGGAATGCATTTGTTCACCTACTCTTTTCATTACACCAGCGCACAAATTTCTTTTATTATGACAGCGCTTTTTAGTGGTGCCATAATTAGTCAATTTTTTTGGATATATCTCAGCAAACGCATTGACAAAAAACCTGCACTAATTTTTGCTCTTGTAATCTTACTTTGTGGCATAGGTGCCGTTGCCCTTGTTTTTTGCTTTAGAAATTTAATGACGGTAAACTTAACTTTTGGATTGATTCTTCCAAGCATATTTGTTTGTGGCTTTGGAACAGGCGCTCTTTACAGTTTGCCAATTTCTATGTTTGCCGATGTTGTTACTTTGGAAAAAATAAAAAGCAATCAAAACAAAACTGCAACGTTTAGTGGATATATGACTTTTGCATACAACATTGCAAATTCGCTAAGTTTGTTTGTAATTGGTATACTTCTTGACCTAATAAAGTTCAACCCCAAAGAACCAGTTCAGGCAATGAAAGTTCAAAACTCGCTTGGCGTTATTGTTATCTTGGGTTGTTCGCTGGCTATAATTTTTAGTATAATAATATTTAATAAATACAAGCTTACGCGGTCGGACATTTTAAAAGTCAAATTAAAAAATAAATGACAATTTTACACACATATACACAGCCGATGTGAATAAACTTATCCACAATTGTGTGGTTTTGTTGATAAGTAAAAAATAAATTAAAAATTCAATATGAATTCCAATTAATTAAACGGCTTTTATTTTTCTTGATTTTTGACAATTTGATACAAATAAGTGGAATTGTGGACAAATTGACGTTTTCCATTCACAAAATTATACACATTCATAATAACAATATATGGTGTCGATAAGAAAAATTATAATACTATATATTGTATAATTTTAAAATTATCAACAAATCCACATTGCTTATTAATAATATTATTATTTAACAAGAATATAACTAACAATGTGTCAAAAAGTGTAAAAATCAACCTTAAAAAATAGGCAAATGTTGATAAAATATTTTTAAAAAAATTTATTATTTTTTTCTTTAAAAATTGCTTTACAAATAATTTTTTTTATGTTATTTTAATGATTTTTTTATTTAAGTAATATACTTAATTATTGTACTAAAAATATAAAAATAAATAAAGTAATTAATTAATTTAATTAGTGAAAAAATAACATAATTTTATTGATTTTTTGAAAAAGTTAGATATAATTTATTTAAGGAGGTAAAAATGTGTAAAGATATTTTATCCATTTGTGATCATACTCTACTAAAGCAAGATTGCACTTGGGAGCAAATTAAACAACTTTGTGATGAGGGTATAAAATATAAAACGGCATCAGTTTGCATTCCACCACATTTTGTTAAAAAAGCAAAAGCTTATGTTGGAGATAAACTTGCAATTTGCACTGTTATTGGTTTTCCTAATGGATACAACACAACAAGTGTAAAAGTATTTGAAACTGAGCAAGCAATAAAAGATGGTGCTGACGAGATTGATATGGTTATCAACATTTGTGAAGTTAAAAACAAAAATTTTGATTATGTGTTAAATGAGATTAATCAAATAAAACAAGCATGCAAAGATAAAATCCTAAAAGTTATTATTGAAACGTGTTTGCTGACAAAACAAGAAATTGTGGAAATGTGCATGGTTGTTTCATCATCAAATGCAGATTACATAAAAACATCAACTGGCTTTTCTACTTATGGTGCAACATTTAAAGATGTTGAATTGATGAAAAAAAATATTAGACCAAATTTAAAACTTAAAGCCGCTGGTGGAATATCAAGTTTTGAAGATGCAACAAAATTTATATCTCTTGGAGCAAACAGATTGGGCACAAGCAAAATTGTTAAACTTGTAAAAGAAAAAGATGGTAAATAAACCATCTTAGCGTGTAGACAAACTATGGTTTTTATCTAGTTTGTCTTTTTCTTTTGGCATTTTTTAGAAAAGCCTCCCCCTACCTTAAGGGGGAGGTGGCAGCCGTATGGCTGACGGTAGGGGTGTTTGACTGCTTGAAAATAAAGGAATTTTTAGAATTTTAATAGGACAAACACCCCTTCAGTCGGCTAATTGCCGACAGCTCCCCCTTAAGGTAGGGGGAGCCTAAGCAGTCAACACTTTGACATTTCTAGTAAATTTTTTTTATTGTCTACACGCTGAAAGATGGTAATTAAACCATCTTTTTTTTAGATTGAATTTTTTATTTTTGTTTTGTATAATTACTCAAATAAATTTAAAAAAGATATTGACTCTCCAGTTAACTGTAATGTTATCTTGTTGATGTCGAAAGGAGAAAAATATGTTAAAAATTGGAGATTTAAGCAAAATTACCAATATTTCGGTTAAAACAATTAGATTTTATGAAGAAAAAGGATTAATTTGTCCAATCGAAGTCGACAGGTGGACAGGTTATAGATATTATGATGAGTCAAGTGTAAATAAACTTTGTGAAATAATATATCTTAAAAATTTAGGATTTTCTTTAAAAGAAATTGCAAACTTTGATAAAAATAGTATTAAAGAAAAAACTGTGGAGTTGGAATTAAAAATTAAACAATTAAAACATAATATTAAAAGTCTTTCGACAATAAAAAAAGAAGGAGATTATTATATTATGAAAACATTTTTAAATGATGAACAAGTTGTAGGAAAATGGAAAAAAATTGGAAATGTTAAGGAAAAAACTGATTTTTTTGCAAAAAAACTAGAAAAAAATGATATTTTTGATTATAAAGAACTATATTTTTTACCAAATGGTGAAGAATATTGGGTGTTTGGTTGGACAAAAGGTGTACTATATTTAAAGGATAGAAAATTGCCTTATGAAATTTTAGATGGCAAATTGTTTATTGGTGTTGTTGATTGCTTTTCGAATAAAATAGACGCTTATGCTGTTTATGAAAAAGTTGACAGCAAAGAATATAAAAAAGAAGAAATTGAAATAAAAGACAATACAAACATTCCATTTATAACAGATAAAAATGTAATTGGTTTTTGGGAATGTGTTGATTATGTTCATAGTTTTGACGAGTATGAAGTTGGTAAAAAATTTTGGAGTGAAGAACTTTTATTAAAATCTTACACGTTTAATCCTAATGGTGATTTAATGGTTCAATTTAATACTAGAGATGATGTTTACAAAATTAATTGGAGTAAAGGTGTTGTTATCAATAAAAATATAAGCACGGTAAGTGAATATGTTGTTAAACAAATTAATAATGAAACAATAATGTATATAGAATGGAAATCTGGTGACTATGTTTATGGTGGCGAAGTTTATGGCTATTATGTATTTAAAAAAGTAAAATAAAAAAAGTAGACAACAGTGCCTACTTTTTACTGGTTGCGGGGGCAGGATTTGAACTTGCGACCTTCGGGTTATGAGAAGCCCCTAAAAAGTGTCATTTTTAACCAAAATTTATCATTTTTTATCACAAATTATCATATCCTCAATCCCTTTAAAACAAAGACAATGGTAAGGTTATTTTTAACAAACAGCACTAAACAAAAACATACAAGCAAAAAATGATAAAAAACAACCCATTTGCACAAATTGAAACACATTTTCGTTACAAAATTGTTTATATTTTCGTATAAGCCTTTTAATTCATTATATATTTCTGTTAACTCTTGAATGTCTTTTTCCATTTGTTTTATCAATGTTAATTCTCGAGGGTCTGGATTTATGTTCCTTAAAAACAATCCTTTATGTTTACGAAATGCATTACTACATAAATTATAATCCATAGACATATTTAATAAATATGCATAAATATAAGAATGTCTTTTAATTCTTTTTTCTTCCGTTATTTCATCAAATCTATTTCTTATCATTACTAATCTCCATTAAAATTAATTATACAATATATAAACAATCATAGTCAAATAAGTTAAGAAAAGATTATTTAATAGAGCAACCTTTTACATCAAAAAACTTATTTTTTATTTATCAACAATGTCTTAATTTATTATTGCATATATTGTATCAAATTCGTAGATTTTGCTGATTTAGATAAATTTCTTTTTAATTGATACAAATTCTTGAGATATGTGGTATACTTAAATTAAATTTGAAAAAGTGTTTTTTCTACCATCTAAATTATAGGAGTTGTTATGCGTGAATTTGAAGAATATAAAAAACTTGGAGAGCTTGACAAAAGAGAAAAAAGTGAGATTTGGGAAACGGCCATTGGGTTGCAACAAGTTGATGGATTAAAACCATCACAATATTTGATACACACTGCAAAATCTCATATTGAAGGCGATATCACTTTTGAAGATGTTAAAAATCAACTGTCTAATTATTATCAGGAAAAGCCAGCTAAAACAGATAAAGAGAAAGATGAGTTAGAAGCTGATATTGTATCGGCTAGAATTGCCGAAATATTAAGCGAGAAAGCCTTTTCTCTAAGTTTTGTTGAGTTTATAAGTATTCATAAAAGATTGTTTGATGGACTATTTGATTTTGCTGGAACTATTAGAAATTATAATATCGAAAAGAAAGAATGGATATTAGATGGTAAGAGCGTAACTTATGGTAACTACTTTAATATTAAGGAATATATCGAATATGATTTACAAGAAGAAAAAAAGTTTTCATATAAAGGTTTAAACCAAGAAGAAATATTAAATCATATTGCTGAATTTACATCAAAGATTTGGCAAATACATGCATTTGGTGAAGGAAATACTAGAACTGTGGCAGTATTTTTAATCAAATATTTAAGAACATTAGGATTTGATATTGATAACACATTATTTAGTGAAAATTCTTGGTATTTTAGAAACTCACTTGTAAGAGCAAACTATGATAATTATACAAATAACATATATGCTACAAATGTATTCTTAATCAAATTTTTACAAAATTTATTATTTAATGGTAACAATACCTTGAAAAATAGATATTTGCATATTTCTAATGATACTGTAAATGACACCGTAAAAAATCAAAATGATACTGTATTTTCGCTAATCAAACAAAACAATAAGATTACAGCAAATGAAATTTCAGTAAAACTTGGCAAAAGTTTAGCAACTATTAAAAGAAAAATTAAAGACCTAAAAGAACGCAAAGTGATTGAGAGAATAGGTTCAGACAAAGCAGGCTCATGGAAGATTTTAAAAGAAGATGAAGAATAGTGTTTTTATGTGAATCACAAAATGAGTACACGGAATAAAATAAAGTTTTTTAATGGAGCTGTTACTGATATTCGAACTTGGGGCCTCCATCTTACCAAGATAGAACTCTCGCAAACAAAACTCGTGCCCTATACTCAACAATCCCTTATAAATACTGGCAAAATCGCTAGTATTTTTTCATTAGATACATAATCAAATGAATTTTGTGCACCTATTGACACCTACAAGCATATTTTTCACTACTTTTAGTGGTCTAAAACTGCCTAAAACTTTTATAATTGTTTTAAAAATTTTTAAATCTCTGATACAAATTTAGTTTATATAGTGTATAATAGAAAATGAGAAATACAAAACATTTTTTCTTTTAGTGCTGAAGGAAAAATTGAAATGTTTACACCTTCTCAATTTGGCATGACAAATAAAAAACAATAATTGTCATCAAAACAATACATTTTTTAACAAAATATGTTATAATTTACAAATCGGAGAATAATATGATAAATGTTGTAGATTTATTTTCAGGCGCCGGTGGAATGACGCTCGGTTTTAAATATATTATAAAAAATAACACTTTTAAAAAAAGTGATGTTTTTAACATACTTTTTGCAAATGAATTTGATAAAGATGCCTCAGCAACCTTTAGGAATAATTTTCCTGAAATTAATATGGTTGAGAAAGATATTAAAAACTTAACAGAAAAAGAAATTTATGGCTATTTAAATGGTGAAAATGTTGATTTAATTATAGGCGGTCCACCCTGTCAATCTTTTAGTACCGTTGGCAAAAGAGTTTATGACGATAAAGCAAAAATGTATCAAGAATATTTGAGATTATTAAAAATCATTCGTCCCAAAATGTTTTTATTTGAAAATGTTCGTGGTATTTTATCAATGAGGGAAACTTTTTATAAAACTGACAGTGATGGAAATATTTTATATGATGAAATTGTAAGTAAAACAGGACGAAAATCTAAAAAGCCTAAAATTGAAAATTATGGAGATAAGATTCTAGATAAAATAGAAAAGGAATTCAAAAATATTGAAAATGACTTTGGATATAAAATTAAATATCAGGTATTAAAAGCATCTGATTTTGGTGTTCCTCAGAATAGAGAAAGAGTGTTTATTGTAGGTGTAAGAAATGATATTTCTAAAGAATGGACATTTCCAACACCTTTAACTAAAAATGTATTATCAATAAAAGAAGCCATTGATGATTTACCGGAATTAAATTCTGGACAAATAATAAGCGAATATAATAAGGAACCGGTTAATTATTATCAAAAGCTAATGAGAAAAAAATCAAAAAACTTAACACAACACACTGCTGCAGATTACGGTGAAAAAATTAGAACTGTTATAAAAAACGTTCCACAAGGAGAAGGTAAAAATTATTTTAATAAGTTGGTAGAAGAAGGTAAAATTGATAAAAAATTCTATTTAACTTCAGGATATGCAAATACATATTCAAGATTAATAGAAACAGAACCATCAACAACAATTACAAATAATCTGACAACACCTTCCGCTTTGAGATGTATTCATTATAGGGATGATAGAGCATTAAGTCCACGTGAAGGAGCTAGAATACAATCATTCCCTGATTGGTTTGATTTTAGCGGAAATATGGGTAAGGTCGCAATGCAAATTGGTAACGCTGTTCCCCCACTTTTAGCAATGGCAATGGCAGAACAAATAAAAAAGTTTTTGGAGGGCAAGAATGATTAATTCAGATAAAGAAATATTTTTCAATTTTACCTATTATGCATTAAAGTTATTAGGTAAAAATTTGTATTCAAATCCTTGGACAGCAATTTCAGAATTAGTAGCAAATGGATTAGATGCTGGAGCGAATAGTATATTTGTTTTAATAGATATGAAAGATAAAAGTCATTCTAAAATTGAAATATTTGACAATGGTTCGGGAATGTCATATGAAGATTTATGTAAAAAATATACAATGATTGGAAGGAATAAAAGAGATGATTTTGAAGACAAAAAAGAAAAAGTATTAGGAAGAAAAGGAATTGGGAAATTAGCAGCATTATATTTATCTAAAAAATATTATTTGACAACCAAACACAACGAAATTGAAACTACATATGTTGTAGATTCATCAAAATACAAGGATAATGATCAACCAAGCTTAAGAAAGGAAGCAAATAAAATCTTTTTATCTCAAAGCATATGGAACAATTTTCAACATGGAACGATGATAGAGTTGACTGATGTCGATTTAAAAAATATTGGCGAAGAGAAAATTAAAAGCTTAAAAACTATACTGGCTGATTACTATTTGTTTAATAATATAGAAGGTAAAATTTTTGTGTGTGTGTTAGATGAAAAAAATAGAGATGTTAATTTTAAGGAGGTTGAAAAGAAAATTTATTTTTCAACTATGTACGCGATTTTTGATAACACGGGAAATAATTATTATAAAAAGTTAAAACCTGAAATATATCTAACAAAACCACTAGAACCAAAATATTTAGATAAACCAAGAGCTACAATTGTGTTATCAAATGAGGAGTTTAGAGATTTCTTGCATGGCGAAATGGAAGTTGTTAACTTAAAAGGAGAATATGTAAAAAAAGAATATAAGTTAAATGGATGGATAGGAATCCATGGTTCTTTGGAAGAAGTTATTCAAAAAAGAAATGAACCAAATTATGAAAAGTTTATATATAGAGGGAATTCGTTAAGATTGTATGTGAGAAACAAACTAGCGGTTGATAATTTTGTTAAATATATAGGAACAACACAAGCATTGTCGCCTTATATTGAAGGGGAAATTTGCTTTGATATACTTGATGATGATGACCTAGAAGATATTTCAACTTCAAACAGAGAGGGGTATCCAATAGGCGATGTGAGAGTTCAAAAACTGATAGAAATAGTAAATAAAATAGTACGAACTTTAATGACAAAAAGAGCAAGTATAGGTTCTGAAATAAATGATGAAGTTGCTAAATTTAGAGAAAAAGAAAAAAGAGAGGCATTGTTAAGAGAACGTAATGCATTTGCAATGGCACAAAAAGAAAAACAAGAAAGGGAAAAAGTTGAAAGGGCTAAAAGAGAAGTTGAAATTAATTTAGAAAACAAAAAGAAAGAAAATGAACAAATAAAAAATAGGTTATTTAATATTGAGAAAAACTTCACTAAAGATGGAGAGGTTTATAAACATGGTATGCATTTAGCAGTTAATTTTGCCAAGGAGATTAGGGGAAATGCTGTAGAAATTATAGAAGATAATCGTGAAAATATCAAAATGATTGATTCTGTAATGGCAATCGACAGAGTTGCTGAAAAAATCGAAAGGCTACCAAATACTATTGAGCAATCATCATTTTCCCTAAATTCACAATATATTAAAGAAAATATAATTGAATATATAGAACAATATTTAGAGATTAGAGATAGCAGGGCGTTAAGAATTAATGTAAACAAAATGATAGAGTCATTTATTGTAGAATTTGATTTTTCTGATATTTCTATGATGATAGAAAATATTATTAGTAATGCGAAAAAAGCAAAGTCAACAAAATTACAGTTAAATATATATTCAAAAGATGGATTTGTTGTTTTTGATTTTGTTAACAATGGGATATATTTGGATAAAAAATATAAAGATGATAAAAGTTTAATATTCGAATATGGTGAATCTACTACTAGAAGTTTTGGAATAGGTTGCTATCATATTAAAAAGATAGTTGAACTTATGAATGGAGAAGTGGCAATTTTTGACAATACAAAAGAGAAAGGAGTAACCTTTAGGGTTGTTTTAGGAGATGGGAAAATTTAATGTTTTATGGATAGATGATCAACCCGAAAAGTGTAAAAGGGAGCAAATTAGATTAAAGAAATCCATTGAAGATCATGGCCTTATAGCAAATATAAAGATTATAAACAAGGTAAGAAAGGATCAGTTATTGCAGGAAGGACATCAATCTAATATTGAACTAACTTCGAGAGAGTATGATTTACTTATTATTGATTATAAGCTTTCTGGCGATTTGTTAGGGGGAGAAGTAATCTCTGAGGTGAGAACAAAATACAACATCTATACAGATATAATTTTTTATTCTAGTGCAAAAACTGAATTAATTCAGAGTGTAAAAAAGAGTTTTGATGAGCCATCATCTTTAAGTTATCTTGATGACGTTTATATAGTTCCATTGGGAGATGAATTTAATGAAAAAATAGATAGAATAATTAATAAGATAGTTGAATCATGGTATAATGCACACTCTATAAGGGGAGTTATTTTATCTAAAGCCAGTTATTTTGAAACATTAGTATCTGATATAATTCGATTATATTATAAAGAAATGGAGGATGAATTAAAATTAGAATTGTCAAAAAAAGGTGAAAACATTGTTAAAAGTACATTAGGTAGATGGAGCACTCTCAAAAAAAAGAAAGATGCTATTATTCATGTTTTAGATCATCCGCAAACATTTAATTGGGCTGTGAGAAATGTAATGTTCAATTCTTTGATTGATAAAGGAATTGTTGCGTTGCCGGATGATGTTTATGAAAAAATTAATGACATATTCAATTTAAGAAATGATTTTGCTCACAATGTTGTTAAGATTGAAAATGGATTATGTGTTTTATATAAAGATGGTAATAAGATTTCTTACAATACTGAAAAAATAATGGAAATTAGAAATGACATTACAGCGATAGAAAAAGCGTTAAAAAATATCATTGGTGAAATATAAAAGAAATAAAAACCACTAGGATATCCTAGTGGTTTTTATTAGATATAAATTATTGGTTTGTTTTGCTTTTGAGCATATTTAAGTGTGCGATAAGCACCGCTTTTGTAGGTTTCTTCTATGTGACAGACAAGAATATCGCAGTTATCAATAATCCAGTCGTTGCGCTTTGCTATTTTTTGTTTGTAGTGTAATTCTTCTAGGTCGGGAAGAATAGAGCCGTCATAGCAAGAAGGGGTTTCATATTTATCTTTGTTGTGGTGATAGTATGTTAAAATGCGAATAAGTTTAATGTGTGGATATTTATGTTTAAGTTCTAAAACTGCACCTGCACATTTTTTATCAAATGCACCATAATTGCCATCATAGAAAATGGTATAACCTTTTTGTATTAGTTCTTCTAAAACTTGTGGAAGTTTATCTTCAACACCTATACAATGCCAATCATAACGATGACCAGCAAAGGCAACAACTTTTTCTTTACTTTCTAACATATATGCTCCTTTTTTAGATGGTTAAAAACAAGCATATATTTGCCACACAATTATATATTAAATGGCATAGTTTTATGATTTAGTTGTTTGTAAAAGCCATATAAATTTCTAAAATTGACAATATTTTTGTTGGAATAAATAAAAAATTATTTAAATAAGCATAAAAAAGACCACCTAATATATAATTAGATGGTCTTTTTTAGTTAAAAATTATTTGAAGACTGCACTCAAAATTTTCCAATCATTTGAATGTATGTCTTCATTGTAGTTATCCATACAGATGCAAAGTTCTTCCGACTGTTTATCAAACCTGACAATACCGCCTTTAAGATTGTGTTTTTTTAAATATCTTTTTAGTTCTTCAAATTTTTTCGCTGTAAACATATCTATATCTTCGCTAGCGCCAGTCCTATCAAAACCACCTTTGGTTTCAATAATCCAAGTTTCGCCCTTTAAAGAAACGATATAGTCTGGATAGAAAAGTTTTTGCCTATTTGAATTATCAACATAAACAACAGACAGGTATTCATCGCCTTTGTCGCCATTTTTGTAGAACCAATCTACAGCAGAACAACTCTCACAGAGTTTTTCAAATTTTCTTTCAGATGATGAACGAGGTTCGGCAGAAAGCAAATATCCATTATAAACATTTTTTACACTTTCTGTTTGAACTTTACTTGAAATATCATAAGTGAACATTGTTGAATGTGGAAGTTTAAATTCCTTTTCAGATAATCTTTGAACATCAATTGAAAGTTGAGCTAAAACAACTGCCATAGCTTCTCGCACCGTATGTCTTAACAAATCTAAATTATTAATAACAAAAGCATAAAGTTGGCGAGTAGTAAGAGACAATATTTTATCGTGATAATCAAATTTTTCAGCAAAGAGTTTACCTAAAATTGTGTTCATATAAGAATATTCTATCCCAATTTCAAGACCAATTCTACCAACTCTATTATGATACTCTCTACCATGAATGTGAGTGTTTATAGGTTCGCTAACGCTTATATCGTTTAGATTATCTATTTCAGCAAGTTCGTTAAGTGTTGCTACATTTCCAGAAACTGTTGTTCTAATAATGTTGTCACAAAATTTAAAACCTTTTGTTTCTAATCTTGTTTTGTTTTCTGATTTATTATTTGTTAACCCAAATTCTTGCTTCATATATAAAACGATAGAACGAAGCGCTTTTCTTGGATCTCTAAAATCAGTTATCATATTTCTTTGTTCTTTTATTAAAGCAAAATTTTTATGTTCATTTTTTAGGAATAGAGTTTTTGCTTCAAGAGCATTTTTACCCAAACTTGATTTAACACCAGCAGTAAATTTACTATCAAATGTATATAAATAACAGCTGTCAAGCAAATCGCTGTCATAATGTTTTGCTTCTGGCATTCTTCTAATTCTTCCAATAGTTTGAATTTCAAAAGTTTCATCCATATTTTCACGAAGTTTAACCAAAATACTTGCTCTTGGGCAATCCCAACCAGTTGCAACAGCTTGTTTAATAATAACAGCAACTTGCTCTGAATTGTTTTTAGAAATTTCTTCTAAATTTTCATGTCTTCCTGACAACCACAATGCTAACGTGTTATTCTCATAAGTTATTCCTTTGCTTTCAAAAAACTTTTCAACAGTATCTAACAGCAAATCAGAATTGTTTGGAAGTTGAACAATAATTAATGGATTAATATCAATATTTTTATTCAAATATCCATTATGTAATTCTTGTTGTTTTAAAATTGCCTTTTCTAACAAATAGATTGTTTGATTATCTGTTTCAATAGTTTGAGGGAAGTTTTCATTAATGACCAAAAGTTTTTTAATCAATCCTTCAGCATTAACATCTTCTTCACTTACTTCAATAAGCTTTGCTTTTTTATCAGGTAAAGGAGTGGCAGAACAGCGAATAATTTTATTTGTTTTGAAATATTGAACAATCTCATCTGCTTTACCAGTAAAATTTTGATGACTTTCATCTATGATAATTTTGAATTCTAAACCATCATTAAATGCTTTTTCAATATATTCTAAAAAGTTTGTTCTTTCACTATCTTTAAGAGCATTGTTGCCTTTCTTTGTCAACTTTTCCCAGTTGATAAAACAGCTGTCGTTTTCTTCAAAACCACTTGTCATAATATCTGCAAGAAGTTTTGTTTGAGCATTATGAATATATCTATCCATTTTTTCTTTACTTTGCTCTTCCAAACTTCCTTTGCCCGGAGTTAACCAAACAAAAACTGTCTTTGAATGACCTTTTATATATTCATCCATAAAATGAGTGAGAATAATTGTTTTACCACTTCCAGTTGGACTTTTTAAGATAATATCTCTTGTTTTTTCTTCCATGCTTTCAAGAAGTAGTTTAATTGTTCTTAATTGAAAGTTTGCTAATTTAATATTCATCTTAACCCTCCAAATCCCTGTAGTAGTAATCAGGAATGATGTTAACTTTTATCTTATGTTTCTTAAATAATTTTTCTTGTTCTTCAGTAGGCAATACATCATGTCCTAAATAGATTGTTTTACATTCATTTGAAATGTTGTTTGTAAAGTTATCTAATTCTTCTTCAGTAAGAATTATTGCTAATTCTTTATTACCATCAAAATTAATTCCATTTTCAAGTTCAACAAGTTCTTTGATATGTTTTAAAAGTTCATCAGCATATTCATAATAAAGTTTGTCAGAAATAGGAACAAAATCAACTTTCATATACTTCAAACTTGCTTTGTAATCTTCTTTTTCAATAATTCTTTTAATTCTTTCATAAGTTACATCACGACAAATATTATTTTCATTGTTTGTGCAAAGAATAAATTTTCTATTGCCACCATCTTCTGCATTAAGTTTCATTACAGCATGTCCTGTTGTTCCAGAA
>SVIU01000054.1 GCA_015069335.1 Clostridiales bacterium | reverse complement strand
TGGTTGACATATGCAAAATACACTATCTTTTAAAAAACAAAAAAAAATTTAAAAAGGGGATAAAAATTTATGAAAAAAAGAGTAAAATTATTTACTACAATTGCATCACTTTGCCTTGCAGTTGCTTTAATGGCATTTGGTGTATACGCTGCAACTAATGTTCATACAGACATTGCATCTAACATCCACTATACATCAACAGGTATTGATGGTACTTGGGCAATCGAAGTAACAGCAGTAGGTGGTACTGTTACAAATCCAACTAGTTTGACTAATTCTAGTATTGAAATTACAGCTTATGACACAGATTGTGTAGTAACATATACTATCACATTCACTCCAGTAGAGAATTCAACATCTAAATATGAATTATCAATTTCTGATTTATCATGTGGAACTGGTGTTACAGGAACAGCCGCTGCTGCAGTGCCTCAAAATACTGCTGGACAAGCACAAACAATTGTTCAAACTGTAACTTACACAGCAGAAGGTTGGTCAGATTTATCTGATAATAACGCAGCTGTTTCATTCACAGTTACTGCAACTGCTAAATAATTATTGTTAAAATAAAAAACAACGGCAAAAAAAATGTGGCTGGTAAAACCAACCACATTTTTTGATGCAAATTTAAAAAAGTACAAAAGCATTTTTACTGAGTAATAACTTGCCATTTGTTTGAAATGCACACAAGTGCCTTATTGTCATAAAGTTCATAATAACTTGTACAAAATTCTGTTTTTGAAGAATAAGATACGCTAAATTGATTGTTTTCATTTTTTGTTAATATATATTTTAGCATATTAAATCCGTCAAAAACATAAATATTTATGCTCTCATCTGGCTGAATAAAGCCCGTTGCACTTATACCTCGAGCAATTTTAACTGGCGAACTTGAGCTGTTATAAAAAAAATACATATATCCACTTTTTGTTCTTGCCAAGATTGGATTATGATAGTGTGGTTTTGTTTGAGATTCCGAATTTAAATTATTATTGTATACACATGAGCAAAATACCCATTTTTCGTTTGGTAAAGCTTGGCTTCCATATGAAGATCCGCTAGAGGAGTCGAGTTTATAAACAACAGGTTTACCACGGTTGACTGCACTATGAAATGGATTGTTATATCCTGTTGTTATCATTTGGCAATTTGTGGTCATATTTGTGTTGTAAACTTGGCTTTGACCAGTTTGACCATCATCTAAAATAGTGTCAATGTTTATAGTTTTGTTATAATTTAGCCAATATAGAGCATCTGTATATAAACCAACAACTTCCCCTGCGTAAGAATCTGGTTTTGGCAAAAATAATGCATGTTTACAACCATTGGCAAAGTTGCTTCGGGTTATTGAGTGTGGAAGACTGTTTATGTTTAAGGAATCGCTTGTAAATTTTCCAAATTGTATTGTATTATCGTTTAATTTTGTTAAATAAATTTGATTGTCAAAACAATATGCGTGATATTGTGGTGAAAAGTCATAAACATAAATATCATTACCAGTTATGCTAACATTCATTAGTGATAAGTTTAAATCTTTGCTGGTTTTAACTTTTAGTTCGATTTTTAAATTATCTTTTGATAATTTTATATTAAATTTAAAAGCAAAATTTGTTCCAGCATTTGCAATATTTTTGTTTGTGCTATATTCAATGTTTCCATCAAGTGCTAAATAAACATGTATTGTGGTATATTCCGACACCTCATTATGTTCAATGTTGCCCTCTATGGAGACATAACCGCTATCCCTATGACTAATGCTAATGTTCAATGGGTAAAAAAATTTATTTGCAGTAGAGACAAAATTTAAAGGGATTTTAAATATTTCTTGTGAAGAACAAACATTTAAACCCTTTTCCAAATCATCAAGCCTTTGTTCAAACTCACTTAAATCCACCCCACCCGTTAAACTGTTTACATTGTTTTCACAGGTGGTGAGTCGATTGTTGAGGTTGTTTAGCGTGCTTGCTTGACTGCTTTGGGTGGTTTGCAAATTTGTTTGGGTGGTTTGTAAATTTGTGAGGGTGGTGGTATGTTCGCCAATTGCTTGGTTGGTTGTGGATAACTCGCCATTTAATGTGGATAACTCGTCTTGAAGCAAAGAGAGTTCTGTTTGCAAAGTGGAAATTTCGCCCTCAATTTGGCTGGAGTCAAACTCTGGGCTTTGCAAATTTTCAATGGTTTGCTCTAGGGTAGAGATTTGAGTTTGCAAATTTGTGGTGGTTGATTTAATGGTGGAGATATCTTCATCATAATTTTCCACATCTTGCAGGTGGGTGTCAAAGGTGCTATTTAATTCACTTAAATAAGCCTTTATTTCTAACAAACTGTCTTTCATAATAGAAATGTTTGTTTGCGAAGAGAGTGAGTTGGAAAGGGCTTTTATACGCTTTTCCAACTCTTCAATATGGGTGGTTAATTCTTGAATTGATTTCATTTGTTAACTTTCCTTTTAATATGTTAATTAGATAATTAATAGTCCATAATTTATGTGCAATAAAAAGTCTTTCGCTATATGCAGTTACAATATGCCTCCCCCTACTTTAAGGGGGAGGTGTCAGCCCTTGGCTGACGGAAGGGGTGTTTGACATATTAAATTTGCCCATAATTATTCATTAAAAAGAAATTATCTAAAACCTTTTTGAAAACAGAAATATTTTCACACGATATAAAAAACCTTGCAAGACCACCTTGCAAGGTTTTTAAATTAATAAAAAAAGTTTTAAATAATTCTGCAAAATAGGCAAGAAACAACCGCACCAAAAATGCTGGCAAGCAAGCCGACTGGGATTGCATAGCCCAGTTTTTTTATGGAAGTTTTGGAAGTATAAACTGTTGTTACATAAAACAGCGTTTCGCTGGAAGAAAGTATGCACGAGGCACAGCGGGCAATATACGAGTCTGCGCCGTATGTGGCAAAAATGTTGTTAAGTAGTGCAAAACTGCCCGAGCCGGTAAAAGGGCGTAGAAACACAAGTTCGGAAACTTCGGGAGGAATACCTAAGAACGAAAAAACGGGCGACAATATTTGTGTGAGCCAAAGTGCAAGTCCGCTTGCCCTAAAAAGAGCAACAGCGCACAAAATTGCACATATGTAGGGGAAGATGTCAAGGCAGAGAGCAAACGCCCCTTTTGCTCCACCAACAAAAGATTTGTAAACATTAACCTTTTTAAAAAAAGAATAAATAAATAAAAAAATAATCAAAACAGGAAGAATATATACACTCATTGTTTTTTCTTCCTTTTAAGTTTGTTTATTAAAAAAACAAGCGTTATGGCAAATGCACATGTGAGCATACTAGAAAGTATGGTTGGCAGAATTATGTCGCTGGAATTTGCACTGCCGGCCGACTCCCTTAAGCCAATCACCGTTGTTGGCAAAAGTTGAATAGAAAGTGAGTTGATAATAAGTAGCATCATAGCACTAAAATTTGCTTTGCCACTGCCGTCATCAAGTTTTTGCATGGCTTTTATGCCACTAGGCGTTGCTGCATTGCCAAGCCCCAATATGTTTGACGCCATATTTATGGCAATAAATTTATTTGCATCGGCATTGTTGGATTTAAACAAAAATTTTATTGGTTTTGATAATAGGCGTGCAAGTTTTTCGCTTAAACCACTTTTGTCTAAAATTTCCAAAATGCCAAGCCAAACGGCATAAATACCCCAAAGATTAATCACCAATTCAACAGCACTTTTTGATGACGAAAGCATTTCGCTAATAACAAGATTTGGTCCTTTAAAAATTAACACCACCACCGACAACAAAACCAACCAAAACCATATTTTGCTCATATGGTATATTTATGATAAATTAAAAAATAAAATGAATTTTATATGTCAAAATACGCAGAAGTTGTTTGTAAACTATGAAAAAGCCTCACCATACTCATATGGTGAGGAGCAGACCATTAAAAATGGCAAACAAGAAAAAGCCTACACCTACTCATATGGTAAGGAGCAGTCCCTTAAAAATGGCAAACAAGAAAAAGCCTACACCTACTCATATGGTAAGGAGCAGTCCCTTAAA
>SVIU01000010.1 GCA_015069335.1 Clostridiales bacterium | reverse complement strand
GGGGGGGGGGTAAACTGTAAGCGAGAATCGATTTTGGGACTCGTTTTTGTCAAAAAAATGACAAAAACATCGTCTTGACAATCGTTCTCGCTTATTACCGACCAAACGTGCTCACTAGCGTTCGCAGTCGGTACTGTCAGAGCGAAGAAATTTCTTCGAAGCAAGAAGGGTTGTCTATTGGCAACACTAAAAGTGTGCTAACGCACACGTGAAAAACGAAAATTTGACATAAATTTAAGCCTCCCCTGTGTAAGGGGAGGGGGACCGCTTGCGGTGGAAGGGTTGTTAAATACAATGTGCATAAAAACAATCCCCCAGTCGGCTAAACGCCGACAGCCCCCTTTACACAAAGGGGCCTTAAAATTGTCATTAAAAAAAGGAGTATATATGAAAAACAAATCAAAAATATTTTTAAACGTAATTACAATATGCTTAGCCTTATGCGCAGTTATTTTTGGAGTTTATTCACTAAAAAGTGCAACGCTTAATATTGGTGGTGAATTTGGTTTTACGGCTCATGATTGTATTGTTCAAACATATGGTACGGTTTGTGGCGATTTGTTTGATGGATCCGTAAGGCAGGAAGAAGCAAATGTACTTTTAGACGAAAATGATAATCTTTTATCTTCAACAAAACTTATGTTAATTAGCGCTGGACCAAGCACGCCATATTCCTACGCAACATTTAGCGATATTTGGTTTTCTGACAATTCAACTTATACTCAAGTTATGCCTATAACTATACGGTTATATTTTAGAAATTTGTCTAGTTTTCCAATTGTTGCTAAGGTTACTAGAATACAACTTCCTGATTCTGTTACTTCGGCAGAAATATCGTCTATTGCTGTAAGTGAAACAATCTCAGAGCTAGATTCTCCATGGGATAATTCGTCGAGCGATACGGGTTGCATTCAAATTGTCTTGAGTGTTCAAGACAACAATGTGTCGATTGATGAAAAATTTGCAATTAATTTTTCTTTTGAGCCTGCACTTTATAAAGCAGAATGGGGTTGGGATTATGCCAATATTGATACAACAGGCAATGCAAATGCTTATGTAAGGCTTATAAATAATGATGAGAATGTTGTTAAAAAGATTGATGTTAAAAATATTGCACCAACAACATCAACTCAATCAAGCGGTGATTTTTCTGTTCAAACAAAAAACCAACGCATAACAGACACAAATCAAGTGACTTATGTTAATACTTCCATGTATACCGCATCGGTAACGCATGAGGGTATCACTTATACTGACACAGTAAATCTAGTAGAAACAAAAACTTTATTACAAAAAGCATATATTATGTCTTCAGATCCTGACAATATGGGCTCTGACATTATTAATGCACAAAATGTTTTGGATTCGCCTTCACCACTACAATTAACATGGAATGTTGATTCTCAAGATCCTGATGCAAAAATATATATTTCAAAACACCCAGATTTATCAGATTGCAATGTTTATTACACATCTGCACAAGAAATTTTAATAGAAAATTTATTGCCATCAACAAAATATTACTTTCAAATTGTTTACGATGATGTAAAATCTGGCATTAATACATTTACAACTGTTGCATACACCGGAGGCAATTTTTATAATATTGATTCAAACAGCAGCCTAGATGATCATTGCAACAATTTTAGAGATATTGGTGGTTGGGCTATTGGGGATTCAAATTTTGTGAAGCCTGGTATGTTATATCGCGGTGCTATGTTTGGTGCGTCATATGGAGGAAATACTGTGTATATATCAAACAAAGGTGTGAATTTTGTTTTAAATGAGCTTGGTGTAAAAAACGAGATTGATGTACGTACTTCTGGTTCTGGTGGCGCAAAGGATGTTATGTGTTTGGGGGAAAACTATATCAATTTTCCTAGTTCGAGTGTTTCAACTGATTTAACAACAAGTGATGGCGTTGCTTGGCAGAATGTCTTTAAGGCACTCGCCAATCCCGATAATTATCCGATTTATTTTCATTGCACATTTGGCAGAGATAGAACTGGTTACTTTGGTTCCATATTGCTAGCGTTATTGGGGTGCTCTGAAACAGATGTGCGAAAAGAATATTTATTATCAAATTTTTCTAAAAATGGAGATTTTAAGGAAGGGTGTCCACCGCTCAATTATGTGCTAAACTACCAATATCCTGCTGATGCTATATATCCAAGACCAAAAGATGGCTCATTAGCTGACAAAACATACAACTTTTTATATAACGCATATAAGCTAACTCAAGAAGAACTAGACACAATCATAAGATTGTTGACATATTAATAGGGGGGATAACACATTGAAAAATAGAAATAAATTAATATTAAACATTCTCATCGTGGCATTATGCTTGTGTACCATTGTTGTTGGTGTGTGGTCTGCAAAAAATGCAAGTATTGGAATTTCTGGCTCTGTAGGTTTTACGGCACATAATTGCGAGGTTGACGTTTACGCAACAATTGTAGGAGATGCAACGGATGATACTTGCTTTATACAAAACACTTTAGAAAAAGATGTTTTAAAAAGCAGCAATACAATTTACACCAAAACATCACCTTTGTCTATTGGTGGAGGAACAACTTCCCAAAGCCAAAAAAGTGTTGCCTTAGACAAAATATATTTTGTCGAAAACGAAAATTTGACAAATCCTAAGCCAGTTAAATTGCGTGTTTATGTAAAAAACAAATCAAGTTTTATGGTTACCGCCAACATTGCAGTAAATTCAAATTTTGTTGGAGATAAGGATGTTCAAATAACTGCATTATCTACCGAATTTGACCTAGAGTCGTCAAACTCAAGTGAGTGGTCCGGCTCACACGCGTGCTGTTTTGAATTAACCATCACACTAAAAAGTAATGTAAACAATTTTTCATTATCAAGCGCTAATGTGTTTACAATAAATTTTGCTCAAACAAGTGTTGCATCAAAGGTGAGATTTGATGAAGCATTAAATATGTATTGTTTAAAAATGGGCAAATATGAGGGCCTTGATGTAGTATGGGTTCCTATAGCATACTCAGAAACTGGAAACGAAGGTGAATTTTATAAATATGATTATACGACTGGACATGTTTATGCTTCAGACAATACAACAATTTTAAAAACAGAAGCCCCTCAAAAAGACAAGCACTATTATTTTATGTCATATTATGTTTTGCCAACAGGTGCATACTCTTCAAATATTTCTTATTTTCAAAAGTCAGCTTCAAATTATGGACATCTATTGAAAAACGTTAATGAACAAGATTTGACAGTAGATATGATATTCTCTGCAAGGCAATATAGTTCCGATGGTAGTTATTACTATTGGTCTCCAACCTATTATTCGCTATTTGCCTATAATTATGGTCTGAGCAATATAAGGTGGTATTTAAAAAATCAAATTGCCACTACAAATACACAATTTGATCAAGCACAGACTAGATATACTGGGTTAAACAGGAGAGGTGAGGCATACTTCCAAACTTTTATTGTTAACTCCTCTTTTGGTGAGAGTAATAAATTTATTGATGATTTCAATTTGTTATATTTAAATGAAATTGTTGAAACAAGAACTTTACAAACGTTATCAGAGGAATCTCACTCTACTGATATAAGGTTTGAGAATTTATCAGAATATTTTATTGAATGGACAAATGATTCATGGCATAATTATGAGCATTCTCTTACTCCGGAAGAGGTGTCAGTTTATGGGCAAACACAAGATAAGTTTTGGATATTAAGTGCCACAGAGGCAGAAAATTTTTTAGAGGATAAAACGGCTACATTCTTGTCGTCTAATGTAAAAAACACATGGTGGACGCGCTCTGTTCAGTCTGAAAAGCCAACATTTTACAATTTAGCTGGAACTCTTGAAACATATGAATATCTTGTGGATTGTAATGCGGGCATACGACCTTGTTTTCAAATTGCATTATAAGAATTATTAAAACATATATTAAAAACAGTTTGTTATAGACTGCAAAAAAATATCGCTTATCACAAGCGATATTTTTTTGCCTAATAATAATTAAAATTCAAGTTTTTCTTTAACATAATTTGCAACATCTTCAACTTTTAACACAATTTGTTGCATTGTATCACGATCTCTTAGTGTAACAGTTCCATTATTAACAGTTTCTTCATCAATTGTTAGGCAGTAAGGAGTTCCAATTTCGTCTTGACGGCGGTATCTTTTTCCAATAGAGCCAGTTTCGTCATAAGAAGTAGCAAAGTGCTTGCTAAGAGCGGCATAAACTTCTTGTGCTTTTTCTGTATGCAATTTTTTGTTTAATGGGAAAACAGCAACTTTGTAAGGGGCAAGCACTGGGCTAAGTCTTAAAACAACTCTTGTTTCGCCACCCTCTAATGTTTCTTCATCATAAGCATCAGCAAGGAATGCAAGGAAAAGACGGTTCAAGCCAACTGCTGGTTCAACGCAATATGGTACATATTTTTCATTTGTTACAGGGTCGGTATATTCCATATTAACTCCAGAAGCGTTCATATGTTGAGTTAAATCGTAGTCAGTTCTATCAGCAAGTCCCCAAAGTTCACCCCAACCAAATGGAAATAAGTATTCAAAGTCGGTTGTTGCTTTTGAATAGAAACAAAGTTCTTCTTTTGAGTGATCTCTAAGTCTTAAATTTTGTTCTTTAATGCCAAGGTTCAAAAGCCAATTTTTCATAAATGTACGCCAGTAGTCAAACCACTCTAAATCTGTACCAGGTTTGCAGAAGAATTCAAGCTCCATTTGTTCAAACTCTCTTGTTCTAAAAATAAAGTTTCCTGGAGTGATTTCATTACGGAAAGATTTTCCATATTGAGCAATGCCAAAAGGAATTTTCTTGCGCATTGAGCGAACAATATTTCTAAAGTTTACAAACATACCTTGTGCGGTTTCTGGTCTTAAATAAACAACAGCTGAACTTTCTTCAGTTACACCTTGGTGTGTTTTGAACATAATGTTAAAATCTCTTATTCCAGAAAATTCATTTTTGCCACAAATAGGGCAGTTTATTTTGTGATTTTTGATAAACTCTTCTAATTCTGCGTCTTTTTTGCCGTTTGGATCAAAATCGCACTCTGGATGTTTTTTCAAATATCCTTCAATCAAATGGTCGGCTCTGTGTCTTGCTTTGCAAGATTTGCAGTCCATAAGTGGATCGGTTGCCATTTTTAAGTGTCCAGAAGTTTCCCAAACTTTTGGATTCATTAAAATAGCACTTTCAATAATTTCATTATAAGGGCATTCTTGAACAAATTTTTTAACCCAGGCATCTTTAATGTTGTTTTTAAACATAACACCAAGAGGGCCGTAGTCCCAAGAGTTTGCAAGACCACCATATATTTCACTTCCTGCAAACACAAAACCATTGTCTTTTGCATATGCAACAAGTCTATCCATTGTTAATTTTTTATCCATAATTATCTCCTAAATAATTTAATATACTTGCTAAATATACTATTATAAAAAATTTTTGTCAAACAAAGTCGCAAAAATAAAAATTATATCTTGCAATTTGTAACATATTATGATAATATAAAAGCATAAAAGGAAGAGGGGATATGATATTAGCAAATTTATGGACAGATTTTTGCAATTTGTTTACTCAAATGCACTGGATTGTTGTGGTGCTTTTGGTGCTTGGTTTTATACTTTGCATTATTGAAGCAGTTGTTCCGGGCTTTGGCATTTTTGGCATCTTGGGCATCTTATGTGAAGTTGGTGCTATTGTGGTGCATGCAGTTTTTTCGGGCTCGGTTGCACAAGTGTTCTTTTTGGTTTTGATTGTTGCATTGGTAATTTTGTTATTGTTCTTAATTTTTGTACGTTCGGCCAAATATGGCTTGCTTGCAAAAAGTGCAATAGCAGAAAACAAAACAGCACTTCCAAAAGACTTTAAAGACAAAGCCGAAAAAGAGCTTTCTGCCTTGGTTGGCAAAGAGGGCTTGGCTATAACCGAATGTCGTCCTGTTGGCAAAATTCGCATTGAGCAAGAAACTTATGAGGCTCAATCAATTGGCACTGTCATTAAAAAGGGCGAAGTCATTAGAGTAGTAAGCATAGAAGATGCAAGAATCATGATCGACAGATTAATTTATTAAAAGGGGTTTTATTATGTTCGATTTATTATTAGCAACAACTGGTCAAATAGTGTTGTATGTTGCAATTGCAATTTTTGCAACTTTACTAGTTTTATTCATTATTTTAGTGCCAATCAAAACTTGGTTTGTAGCACTTGTTTCGGGTGCGCACGTTTCAATGTCAAGACTTATTGGTATGAAAATTAGGCGTATTCCTGTGGCAATCATTATTGATGCCTACATTATGGCAAAAAAAGCAGGAATAAGCGTTGATGTTGTTTCACTAGAAACTCATCACTTGGCTGGTGGTGATGTAAGAAAGGTTATTAATGCCCTAATTGCAGCACACAGTGCAAAAATTGACTTGAGTTTGGAAGATGCACAAGCAATTGACCTTGCTGGTCGTGATGTTGACCAAGCAGTTCGTCAATCTGTAACACCAAAAGTCATTACTACTGACTTTATTTCAGCTGTTGCAAAAGACGGTATAGAATTAAAAGTTAAAGTTAGAATCACAGTAAGAGCAAACATTGCAAAATTTGTTGGTGGTGCTGGAGATGAAACAATTTTAGCGAGAGTTGGTGAAGGTATTGTTACAACCGTTGGTTCAGCAGACACTCATGGAGAGGTTCTCGAAAATCCAGACTTTATTTCACAAAAAGTTTTAGATAAAGGTTTAGATATCGGAACAAGCTATCAAATTTTATCAATAGATATCGCAGACATAGACGTTGGACAAAACATTGGTGCCGAACTTAAAAAACGTGATGCTGAAGCAAGAAAAGTTGTAGCACAAGCCGAAGCTGAAGAAAGAAGAGCAATGGCAGAAGCTCACGAACAAGAAATGAAAGCAAAAACACAACAAATGCAAGCTGTGTTACTTGCTGCCGAAGCCGAAGTTCCAAAAGCAATGGCAGAAGCAATCAAAGACGGCAAACTTGGCGTTATGGACTATTATAAAATTCAAAACCTTAATGCTGACACAAGCATGAGAAAAGCCATCGCAGGCGACAAAAATGAAGACGACGACGGCGATAAATTTTAATTAAAAAAATAAGGAGGGTTACATTGTGTTAGAAATTATTATTCCAGTTGCAATTGTTGCTTTTCTTATTGTTTTAGCCATAATTTTTAGAGATGAAGTCAAAGCAAAATTCTCAAAACTTTTCAAAAAATCAGACAAAAACAAAAAATCAAAATTTGTTAAACCAGCAGACAAACCAAAAGAAGTAAAAGAAGAAATTAAGGTCGAAGACTTTGTTCCAAAATACAACATGGGTGAATTTGAAGAAAGAGATCCCTCTCTAACAGAAATTTTTGGTGATGAGTTTGATAACGATTTGTTTGAGCCAGAACCTGAAATGCCAACAGATTTTGATTTGAACAAAATAGAAAATGATTTATTTAAGCCAATAAATTCAAAGCGTAAAAACAAACCAATTTCTCAACAAATAAAAGATTTGCCAAATGAAATAAAGGTAATGCTTTTAGACGGAGCACTTAAAAAACGAGATGATGTTTAAATAAACAAATTAAATTTGAAAAAACTAGGTGTCATACCTAGTTTTTTGTTGTTAATATTATGCAAAAATTTAATTAATAATTAATGTATAAAATAGTAAAAAACACTTTACAAAGTTTGTCGAGTGTGATATATTAATCAAGGTCTTTAAACAAGGGGGCGCGAATCCTCTGACGGCTTACTTTGTTTTTAGCGTAAATTTCCATAGGAGGTAAAATTAAATGGATAAAGTTAGAAAGCAAGAAATCATTAATCAATTTAAACAAAATGAAAATGATACAGGTTCTGCACAAGTTCAAATCGCTCTTTTAACCGAAAGAATTAGAGAGCTTACTGAACACTTGAAAGCAAATCACAATGATAACCATTCAAGACGCGGACTTAGTATGCTTATCGGACAACGTAAGTCTTTCTTAAAATATCTTGAAGCAAGAGATATCGAAGCTTATCGTCAATTAAAAAAAGAACTTGGAATAAGATAGTTTTTCAAAGGGAGGCGGTTGCTTTTGGGTGGCCGTTTTCCTTTGTTTTTTAAATAACAATGTTTGTCTTTGATTAAAATTTTTTTTAAAATTTAAAGGAGAATTATGAGTAATTTAGGAAGAACTTTTACCACACAAATTGGTGGTAAACAAGTTATCGTAGAAACTGGCAAATACTGCGAGCAAGCAAACGGCTCTTGTATTGTTAGATGTGGTGAAACTGCTGTTATGGTAAACGTAACAATGGCAGAAGCACCAAGAGCAGGAATAGATTTTTTCCCATTATCAGTAGATTTTGAAGAAAAAATGTATTCTGTTGGTAAAATTCCAGGCGGATACAAAAGAAGAGAAGGTCGTTCGAGCGATAAAGCAATCTTAACTTCAAGATTAATTGACAGACCACTTCGTCCATTATTCCCAAAAGGTTTCTTTAATGATGTAACAGTTGTTGCAACAGCACTTTCTGTTGACCCAGAAGTTGCAATCGAGCCTCTTGCAATGCTTGGCTCATCAATTGCACTTTCAATTTCAGATATTCCTTTCCAAGGCCCAACAGGCTCTGTTCAAGTTGCTTATGTTGACGGAAAATATATTTGCAATCCAACCGAAGCAGAAAGAGAAGCAAGCCGTATGCACTTAACCGTAAGTGGTACAAACGAAGCAATCTTAATGGTTGAAGCAGGTGCAAACGAAGTTACTGAAGATGAAATGCTTGACGCAATTATGTTTGCTCACGAAGAAATCAAAAAACAAGTAGCATTCATTTTAGAAATGAAAAAAGAAATTGGCAAACCATTAAAAGATGTAGAAGTTTACAAAGTAGCTGACGAAATTGACTTGGCAGTTAGAGAATATGCTGACCAAATGTTAACAGACGCTCTTGCTCACTTTGACAGACAAGAAAGAAGTGCTGCTCAAGACAAAGTTGACGAAGATGTTAAAGCACATTTTGCAGAAATTTTCCCAGATTGTGAAAGACAAATTGGTGATGTTTTATACAAAATGACAAAAGAAAAGGTTAGAGCAAGAATCATTCACGAAGGTGTAAGACCAGACGGCAGACAACTTCATGAAATTCGTCCAATTTGGTGCGAACATGGCATCTTGCCAAGAGTTCACGGAACAGGTGTGTTTACTCGTGGCCAAACTCAAGTTTTAACAACATGTACTCTAGGCACAATTGGCGATGCTCAATCTATCGAAGTTTTAGACGAAGAAGAAGAAACAAAAAGATATATGCACCACTACAATATGCCAGGATATGCAACAGGTGAAGCAAAACCTTTAAGAGCACCAGGCAGACGTGAAATTGGTCACGGTGCATTAGCAGAAAGAGCTTTAGTGCCAGTAATTCCAAGCGAAGAAGAATTCCCATATGTTATCCGTCTTGTTAGTGAAGTAATTTCTTCAAACGGTTCATCATCAATGGCATCAACATGTGGCTCAACTCTTGCATTAATGGATGCAGGTGTACCAATTTCATCTCCAGTTGCAGGTATTGCAATGGGCTTAATCAAAGATGAAGCAAGCGGAAAAGTTGCCGTTATGTCAGATATTCAAGGTCTTGAAGATTTCCTTGGCGATATGGACTTTAAAGTTACAGGAACTCACAAGGGTATCACAGCAATTCAAATGGATATCAAAATCAAAGGCATTGACAAAGCAATTTTAACAACTGCTTTAAATCAAGCTAGAGAGGGCAGATTGTACATTATGGACAAAATGCTTGAATGTATTCCAGAGCCAAATAAAGAGCTTTCAAAATACGCTCCAAAAATTATCACATTTAATATCAATCCAGAAAAAATTGGTGATGTTGTTGGAAAAAGTGGTAAAATAATCAACAAAATCATTGATGAAACTGGCGTAAAAATTGATATCAATGACGATGGTCAAGTGTTTATTGCAACTCAAGATATGGCAATGGCAGAAAAAGCAAAACAAATTATCTTAAACATTGTAACTGACATTGAAGTTGGCAAACAATACACTGCAAAAGTTGCAAGAATTATGTCTTTTGGCGCTTTCGTTGAAGTTTGTGCAGGAAAAGAAGGTATGATTCACATTTCAAAACTTTCTGACAAACGTGTTGAAAAAGTTGAAGATGTTTTGAATCTAGGCGACGAAGTTGTTGTTGAATGCATCAAAGTTGACGACAAAAACAGAGTAGATTTTAAATTAATTTCAAAAAAATAATAATTAATTATTGACTTACACCACGAATTTGTGATATTCTAAAATTCGTGGTTATGGTGACTGTAGCGCAGTTGGTTAACGTGCCAGATTGTGACTCTGGAGACCGTGGGTTCGAGTCCCATCAGTCACCCCACTAAAATAGAAGGCTTTTTTGCCTTCTTTTTTTTGTGCCATTTTTCATATTAATAAAAAATTTAACATATTTTACTTTATGAAAAAAATCAGTTATAAATTCTTTCAAAAATTTATTGCAAATTTTGTTATTATTTTGGCAATTTTATGCTTGGGACTAATTACATATCAAGGCGGAACGCAAAACGTTTTTAGCAGTTACAAAGTTGCACCAATTTACAGTGGCAACCCTAAAAACAATACAATTTCGCTTATGTTTAATGTGTATATGGGCAATGAATATGTAGAGCAAATTCTCCAAATTTTAGAAAAATGCGACGTCAAGGCAACCTTTTTTGTTGGTGGCATTTGGGTAGAAAAAAACGAAGATTGCTTTATGAAAATTTATAACAGTGGCAATGAGATTGGATCACATGGTTATTGGCATAAAGAACACAGCAAAATAACTGACGAAATGCAGTTGAACGAAATTAAAATGACGGCTAAGTTGATTAATGATATGATTGGCGTAAAAATGTCGCTGTTTGCACCACCTAGTGGTGATTTTAACAAAAAAACACCCGACATTGCCGAAAGTCAAGGCTACAAAACAATTCTATGGACAAAAGACACAATTGACTGGCGAGATCAAGACGTTTCAGTTATTACTCAGCGTGCAACCAAAAATGCTAGGGCGGGAGATTTTGTTTTAATGCATCCAACAAAGGCAACATGCGAAGCACTTGAAAATATTATAAAAGAATATCAAAAATTGGGTTTAAAAGTTGACACAGTAAGCAAAAATTTATTAATAGACAAAATGTCTTAAAAATTAAAAATTATTTTATATAAAAATATTTGTATAACTTGCAGTTAAATTTTTTTAATGATATAATGTTTGCAAAGGGTAAAAATGGCGATATACAATTTTGAAGATACAAAAACAAAAAATCCTAAAAAAGACCGACAAAAAATGGTTGGTATAATTTTTGTTGCGGTTTCTTTGGTATGTCTATTTTGTTTAATAACCAATTTGGTTGGCTTTATGAAAAGTTTCTTGCTTGGTGTGGCAGGGCTTTTTTGCTATCCATTTTTTATTACATTAATGGCAATTGGCTTTGCTCTTATAGGCCACAAAAAATATGTAATGCCAAAAAAATACGCAGTTTATCTTTCTTTATCAATAATTTCAGTTTTGGCAATTGTTCAACTCATTTTGGTTAAAAATGCAGGTATTTCTTTTTTTGAATATCTTGGCAGATGCTACACCCAAAAAACAACGGCTGGTGGCATTCTTTTAGGCATTTTTACTGCGCCTCTTCTTTACATTTTAGACAGACTTGGCGCATATATCATTACTGTTGCTTTGGCTGTTGTATTTATTGCTCTAACAGTTGATTACATTCGATATATGAGCAAAAATGAGGCACTTAAAAAATCTATTAAAGTTGCAAATAAAGTTTCAAATCAACAACAATCACCAACCATAATCACAGTTAAAGAGTTGGAAGCAAATTTAAAAACTTCAACATTAGAACAAAAAACGCCTGCAATTGAACAAAAACCAAAACTTACTCTTGATGCAAAATTAGAAGAAGAAAGTGCAGAACAATCAGCAAAGCGCAAACTTGGGCTTTTGGCTTCGTCAAATATAGATGCTGAAGATAACAGCAAATATTTTGAAACAGCTGAAATAAGCGAGTCGTCCTCACCAAAAATAGAAAATAGAAAAGAATACATTTTATCAAGAAACGACACGCTAAAACTTAGTGATTACAGTGCAAATCAGCTTAGTAAAATACAAGAAAACTTGTTAAAAATAAAAAATAATGCAGCTCCTCAAGAATCGGTTGAGCCTTCGTTTGTTCAATCTACTATTAGCACTTCAATTGCTACTAACAATTCTATGCCAGACAAAGTTGTTCATATGGACAATAGTTTTGTTATCAATCCACCAGAAACACAAAATGTTAGAAAAAGCACAATTGGTGGCTTTAATTCAACCAACAATTTAGTAGTAGACCAACAACACGAACAAATTCAAGAAGTTGAAGAAGACTATGTGGTAGAACAAGAACAAATTGTGCAACCAAAAGTTAGCATAATTGAAGAAGAAGATTTAACTCAAAATGTAAATACTTTGGACGTAGAAAGTTTTACAAACAATGTGCTTGCTTCATTCAACAAGCAAAACAAAGAAGAAAAACCAAGGGTTACCAATTATCAATCTCCTCAAACAATGTTTGAAAGCACAAAAGAAGTAAAAGAAGAAGCTCCAATAATGCCAAAAGAGCCAATCAATTACAACAAACCACCAATTGAACTTTTAACAACCGAAAGTATGGATTTGTCATTAATGAATCAAGACGTTGTTTTAAAAAGAGAAAAATTAGAACTAGCCCTTGACGACTTTGGAATTCCAGCAAAAGTTATTGGTGTTGTAATTGGTCCTGCAGTTACAAGATACGAACTTGAAATGCCAGCCGGCATAAGCATCAAAAAACTTTTATCGTTGCAAGATGATATTGCCTACAACCTGTCATCAAACGGCGATATAAGAATTGAAGCGCCAATCCCTGGTAGAAGAGCAGTTGGTATCGAAGTCCCAAATGAAAAAATTGCAACAGTTGGCTTAAAAGATATCATTTTATCAAGAGAATTCCAAGAAAATAAGGCTGGGCTTTCTGTTGCACTTGGCAAGGATATTTCCGGTGCAGTTAAAACATTTAGCCTTGTAAAAATTCCACACCTTTTGATTGCTGGTACAACCGGCTCTGGTAAATCGGTTTGCATTAATGCGTTGATTTTAAGCTTAATTTACAAATATTCACCAGATGAATTAAAGTTTATTTTGGTAGACCCAAAACGCGTTGAATTTTCTATGTATAACAATTTGCCACACTTGTTGATGCCAAATGTTATTACAGACAGCGAAAAATCATTAAATGCACTCTCATGGTGCGTTGACGAAATGGAAAGAAGATATGTTCTTTTCTCAAATTCAAGAGTTAAAAATTTGGAAGAGTATAATTCTAGCCAGGCAGTTTTAGAAGGTTCGGCAGAAAAATTGCCATATATTGTATTCATAATAGACGAACTCGCAGATTTGTTAATGACAGCAAAAAGAGATGCAGAAGATTACATTTGCCGAATTTTGCAAAAGGCAAGAGCAGCTGGTATTCATATGATACTTGCAACGCAAAGGCCGTCAGTTGATATTGTAACAGGCAAAATCAAGGCAAACCTAAATGCAAGAATTTGTTTTGCATTAATGACTTCGGCAGACAGCAAAACAGTGCTTGACCAAGGCGGGGCCGATAAGCTTCTTGGTAAGGGTGATATGTTGTTTATGTCGAGCGACACAGGTGTGCCAAAGCGTATTCAAGGCTGTTTTGTAACAACCAAAGAAATTGATGACATTGTTACTTACATCAAGGAAAACAACGGTGATTATGATTTTGATCTCAAAACCGAGCAAGCTATAATCAACCCACCAAAGAATGATGTTGTTGCTCAAATTGACGGCGACAGAGCATCAAATGACGGCTTTGACCCTCTAATGCCACAAGTGTTAAAGCATATCATTGAAAATGGTCATGTATCAATATCAATGTTACAAAGGAAATTTATGCTTGGCTTTAATAGGGCTGCCAGAATTGTTGATCAAATGCAAGAAGCAGGCTATATTTCGGCTAGTGATGGTAGCAAAGCAAGAAGTATATATATAACCATGGAAGAATACGAACAATTATACGGAGAAGAATAATGACTTTAGAAGAACTTAAAGAAAAAAAGGTCTCGGCAATAAGCCTTGGTTGCGACAAAAACCGAGTAGACCTCGAAAAAATGCTGTACAACATAAAAAACTTTGGTTTTACAGTAACAGAAAATCCGCTTGAAGCTCAAATAATTATTGTAAACACTTGTGCATTTATTGGTCCAGCAGTATCTGAGGCAATAGAAAACATAATTGCAGTAATTTTAGAAAAACAAAATCGGGTAGAAAAGGTTATTGTAACTGGTTGCCTTGTCAATAGATATGAAGCAGAACTAAAACCAAGGTTAACCGAAGTTGACGCTTTTGTTCAAGTAAAAGACAATGACAAAATTGTTGATGTAATTCTTGGATTGTACAATTTGTCTGGCAAATATAAATACAAAAACGGAAGACTTATCACCAATTTGCCACACTATGCCTATTTAAAAATTGCAGATGGATGCGACAATGGCTGTGCATATTGCACAATTCCTCGCATTCGTGGACGCTATCGCTCAACACCAATGGAAGAACTTGTTGTCGAAGCAAAAGACCTTGCAAAACAAGGCGTAAAAGAACTCATTTTGGTTGCGCAAGATATCACAAGATATGGTATTGATATTTATGATGAATATAAATTAATTCCGCTTATAAAAGAGTTATCAAAAATAAAGGGCATTAAATGGATAAGACTCCATTATTGCTACCCAGAAATGGTAACAGATGAACTTTTAAAAGAAATTGTCACAAATCCAAAGGTTTGCAAATATATTGATGTTCCAATGCAGCACATTGATGATAAAATATTGAAAGAAATGAATAGACGCAGTAGTGAACAAGACATTCGTAATTTGGTTGCAAACATAAAACAAAACTATCCTGAAATTGCAATAAGAACAACATTTATAGTTGGCTTCCCAGGCGAAACAAGAAAACAATTTAACAAATTGCTTGACTTTTTAAAAGAAGCAAGGTTAAATAATGTTGGATTCTTTGCGTACTGCAAAGAGGAAAAAACAAAAGCCTACTTTATGAAAAAACAAGTTTCAAACTTTGTTAAAAGGCGTCGTCTTAAAAAGGCACAAACTGTACAAGAACAAGTAGCAAATGCTCTAAATATCGATATAATTGGTCAAGCGGTTGATGTTATTGTTGATGCGTATGATGACGAAGTTGGATATTACATAGGCAGAACTCAACAAAATTCGCCAGAAGTAGATTTTGTTGTGCTTTTAGAAGAAAATCCAAACATAAAATATGGTGAAATTTTCAAAGCAAAAATTACTGATTACACTATGGGTGTATTTAAGGGAGAAATAATATAATGAATTTACCAAACAAACTTTCAATGATTAGAATTTTTTTAATTCCAGTAATGATCTTTTTTTATTTGGCAGACTTTGTTCCATTTGGAAAAGTTATTGCAATAGTAGTATTTATTTTGGCTGCTTTTACCGACTTTTTGGACGGCAAAATTGCAAGAAAATACAACTTGGTTACAAATCTTGGCAAATTGCTTGACCCAATTGCCGACAAACTTTTAGTAATTTCTGCATTGCTTTTGGTTGTAATTGACCAAACAATTCCAGCACCATACGGTGTTATTATTGCAATAATAATAATTGGTAGAGAACTTTTAATTTCAGCATTTAGACAAATTGCTGCAACTAAAAATGTTGTTATGGCTGCCGATATGTTTGGCAAAATCAAAACATTCACTCAAGACATCGCTTTGCCTTTGCTATTCTTGTATTCTTTCTTGGCAAGAGCAAACTTTGCAGTAAACGATACATTATTGTTGATTATACAAATATTTAGCTTTGTTGCAATTGGTCTTGCAACTGTGTTTACAGTGCTTTCTGGCATTAACTATATGGTTAAAAACAAAAACGTGTTAAAGGATTAAAATGATTCATATATATACTTTTTGCAATCAAACTTTAGTCGGAAAAAAACAAAATTCTTCCGCATCTTTTTTGTGTGAAAATTTGTTTAAACTAAACTTTAAAATTGAAGAAGTATGTACATTTTGCAATAGTTATGATTATCAAAATTTAACTTTTAAAAACAAAGACATATATTTTTTGCTAATGCAAAAGTCAAGCAATGTGCTAAACTCTGCATTGGCAAGTTTATCTTGTTGCGAACTTGGCGAAAATATGCTTTTAAAAGAAGTAATTTTAAACAATTATAAGTTTGGCAATAAGCCACTAGACAAGGACGCAGAGCTAGAATGGTTGATTCCACAAATTGCAATACCCATTACAAATCCAAATGGAAAGGTGCAAGGTTATAGCATAAAAATTGGCGAGGCACACATATTTGTTTTGCCCAACAATTTTGAAGAATTTAAATGCATTTATAATGATTGCTTATTAGATTATATAGAACAAAATTTTTCGGTTGAATACAAAAGCGAAACCTACAAAACCTTTGGTTTGTCAGAGCAAAACTTAAACGAGATACTAAAAGATCAAATTAAAAACAAAGACAAAGTTTTTATTTCAATTTTTTCTCGTGGGCTTGACAATGACATTGTAATAAAAGCAAAGTCAGATAATGTTAAATTTGAAGAATATAGAAGGGCTATTTTTGTAAAACTCGAAAATTATATATATTCTGTGCAAGATTTATCAATGCCACTTACTCTCGAAAAACAATTGCACGACACAAACACATCAATTGCTGTTGTTGGCGACTTGTCAATAAAGTTTTTAATGAAGAATTTAACAGACAAAACATTGCAAAGCAATTTAATGCTATCCGCATGTTTGCCAAATGATTCATCAAAAATCAAATATGGCATCAGCAAACAAACAATAACAAAGTTTGGCGAAGTTAGTCCAGAAGTTGCTTACGAAATTGCAGTTAGTTTGCTTGACAAAACAAATTGTGAATTGGTTGTTTCGTCGCTTGTGTGTCTAGATGGGCAAGATAGGGGAACAACGTATATTGCAATTGGCAATAAAGCAAAAATTGATATTTACAAAAACTGTTTTGCTGGAAGCAATGAAGAAATATTAAACAATCTTTCTGCAACAACAATGTTTTATTTAATTAAAAAACTTAAAACAAGAGATTTTAAAACTATTTAATTTTAAAACTAGGCAAAAGCCTAGTTTTTTCTTTTTATAAAAATATTTCAACAAAATAGAAAATTTGTTTGCTTAATGTTTGGTTTTGTTGTATAATAAAAAAGTAATTAGGAGAGAATATGGACGATAAGAAAAAAATTTTAGAACAAGCAATTTTAAATATTGAAAAACAATTTGGCAAGGGCTCAATTATGAAACTTGGCGATGCTCCTGACCAAAAAATAGAGTGTATCTCTACAGGCTGTTTGCCTCTTGACCTTGCACTTGGATGTGGTGGCTTTCCAAGGGGTAGAATTGTAGAAGTGTATGGCCCAGAATCTTCTGGTAAAACAACACTTGCACTTCATGTTATTGCCGAGGCACAAAAACTTGGTGGCACAGCTGCATTTATTGATGCGGAGCATGCACTAGATCCAGTTTATGCTGGAAAACTTGGCGTTGACATAAACGAATTATATGTTTCTCAACCAGACAATGGTGAGCAAGCACTTGACATTTGTGATTCACTTGTTAGAACAGCAGCCGTTGACGTTGTTGTAGTTGACTCTGTTGCTGCACTTACTCCAAAGGCAGAAATTGACGGCGATATGGGCGATCAACACATGGGCTTACAAGCAAGGCTTATGAGTCAAGCAATGCGTAAAATTGCTGGTATTGCAAACAAAAGTCGTACGTGTGTAATTTTTATTAACCAATTAAGAGAAAAAATTGGCGTTATGTTTGGCAGCCCTGAAACAACTGCCGGAGGTAAAGCTCTCAAATTTTATGCAAGTATGCGTCTAGACATTCGCAGAGTTGACGCAATAAAAGACGGCGCAAATGTTATTGGAAACAAAACAAGAGTTAAAGTTGTTAAAAACAAACTTGCTCCTCCATTTAGAACAGTAGAATTTGACATTATGTATGGTGAGGGCATTTCAAAAGTTGGCTCAACACTTGATATGGCGATTGAATTTGATATTATCAAAAAGACTGGTTCTTGGTTCTCATACAACGAAGATAAAATTGCTCAAGGCAAGGAAAATTGCAAACAATATCTAAAAGATCATCCAGAAGTTTACGATGATGTAGAAAGACAAATCAAAGAAAGAATTGAAAAAGGCGAGGCTTCAAATCTTGGTATGGCTGATGATTAAAATGCAAAAAGAGGCTGTAAATAAATAAAAATTCTTTACACCTCCTTTTTTATACTTCAATTTTTATAATTTTTTGAGTTTTATTTTTCAATGCCCCATCTGTGCTTTATTGCCTCTGATCGCATTTTTCTACAACGGTGCAAATAATAGAGTATATCTTCTTTACCTAAACCATCAAATTTGTTTCTTATATATGCTATTTGTTCGTTGGTTGGATAAATTGTATAATCACTAGCAGCAAAATATGCTTCATAAAGCCTTGTTTTCCCATCATATGCAAAAGGAGCAAGACCAATTTTTATCCAGCCATCTCTTTCCAAATCACATTCTCTTAATCTATGTACTAGTTTTGCTTGTGCAATGTGTGATGCATAATCGCAACCATAAAATTTCCCTTCTGGGCTAAGCCAACCGGATTTGTATTTGTTATCATAAACTCTCGTACCATACCAATCTAAACATTCAAAACCCTCGGCTTGAACTCTAATCAAACCTTCAATGTCTACACCGGACATTTTTCCAAATCCCATGTTTTTTAATGTGGCGTTATATGGTGGGGTTGTTGTATCATATTCCCACCAAAAATTATCTATTTTAACAAATTCTTTCATATAAATATATTATAATATCAAACCATTATTGTCAAGGTGCAGAATAACCTCATATGTTTATTTAAAATTCACCAACTCCAAAACATTACTATTATCACTAACTATATAATCGTTGGTGATAATATTTTTTGCCTTAACTTTTACAAAAAATTTTGCTCTTTCATTTTTGTTTAAGGCTTGTTTAAAACAACATATGCCATGTTTTCCTGAAATTGTTTGTTGATATCTCTCTTTATTATTTTCCAATTTATACAAATCATATTCATAATAAACGCATGCGTCAAAAGTAATGCTTGCAACGCTGTTTTCAACGCTTCCGTCAATGATTATAGGGTTTAGTGATAAATTGCTTATAAAATTCTCTTTTGGCGTGTTAAAGCGTGAAAAATATGCCTTTGAGCGATATCTTTCAGGCAAATAGTTGTTTGCCTTATATACTATATGCTCATTTGCAAGTGCGTTGTTGTCAATATCAATTTGCACAACGCTTGAGGGTGGATTGATGTCGCTTGGCTTTTGATTTATGTAAATTTTGCTTAAATAGTCTTTAACAAATTGTGTTGGCTTGCCACCACCAACAATTTCTATACTAGAATTATCTGTGTTTCCAATCCAGCAACCAACAACATCCTCACTTGTGTAACTAATGTTGTATGCATCAATGTTTTTTTGAGAAATAGACGAAGTCCCGGTTTTGCTTGCAACATAAAAGGGCAGGTCAGACATTCTTTTTGCCGTTCCTTTTTTGCTACACTCGTTTAACATATCAGTTATCAAAAATGCTGTGTCATTTCTAAAAATAGTTTTTTCTTGTGGTGTGTATTTGTACACGACCTTGCCATTTTTGTCTAAAATATAGTCAATAAAACTTGCTTTGCAATATTCGCCTTCGTTGGCAAGCGTTTGATAGCAATTTGTTAAGTCTTTTAGTGTCATTCCTTGTGTTAAACCGCCAAGAGCAATTGCTAAACTGTTGTCGTTATCGTCAAACTCAACATTTTGCCTTGCCAAATAACTTTTTGCTTTGTTAATGCCAACATAACTTAATATCTTAACTGCTGGAATATTAAGCGACGATGATAAAGCATTTTTCACGCTGACATATCCATAATTTTTGCCACCAATATTCTTAGGCTCGTAGCCATTTATAGAAACATTTTCATCCAAAATTACCGTGCTTGGTGTAATAATGTTTTCGTTTATTGCTGGAGCATAAACCAAAACTGGTTTTATGGCAGATGCTGGCTGTCTTTTAACATTTATAAGTGGCAAGTTGGATTTTTCTACATATGCTTGAATTTTGCCTGTTTTAGAGTCCATTGATATCATTGCGGAATCTTCTTTTAGGTTATAATCAATAGAATTTTGAATTTGTTCTTGCTTAAATTTGTCCATGTGGGTAAATATTCTATAACCGCCAATGGCAATTTGTTTTTCTGGTAGTTTTAATATGTTTTCAGCCTCTTTAATGGCGGTTTTTGTATATGAATTCATAGTTGCATAATTGGGGTTTACAACAATCTCAGTAGTTGTCTCTAATGCTTTTAAATAGGTGTTTTCGTCAATTTTTTTATCTTGATTTAATTCCTTTAAAACCAAATTGCGCCTTTTAATGCAATTATCATAATTTTTTACTGGATGATATTTGTTGGGTGACTTTATAATCCCGGCCAACAGTGCACTTTCGTCAAGGCTTAATTTGCTAACTGGTTTAGAAAAATAGTGTTCGCTTGCATTTTGAATGCCATAACAATTGTCGCCAAAATATATAATGTTCAAGTAATATTCCAAAATTTCATCTTTTGAAAATGTTTGTTCCAGCTTGTGTGTGAGTTTAATTTCATTAATTTTCCTGCGTATTGTTTTATCACTGGTCAAATGCGTATTTTTAATTAGCTGTTGCGATATAGTAGAAGCGCCTTCTTTAAAACTTAGCGACATCATATTTTTTGCAGTTGCTGCTATGATTCGTTTATAATTAACGCCATTATGCTCATAAAATGATTTATCTTCAATTGACAAAAAACACTCTTTGGTGTGCTTTGGAATTTGCTCCAAGCATACAAATTCGCCTTTTAAAAATGTATGAGAAAGTGGTCTTTTTTCGCTATCATAAATGTTAATAGAGAGAGTGTTGTCAATAATTTTATTTTTGTCAAACTTTACAGGTGCAAATATGTACATAAGGCTCACATAGCCAATTAAGAAAAAAACAGCGCATAGACACACGACAAATGAATACTTTACGACATTTTTCCCTATTTTTTTCATTGTAGATTATTATGTTTAACAATCAAAAAATTATACAATGTATAGGATTATAAAAATTTGTGATTAACATAAAAAAATTATAGCAATTTTAAAACAAATGTTGTATAATACATTTGAATAGTTTGCTTTAAAGCAAAAACATCAAACAGGAGAAAAAATGTTATACAATATAGTTACCTACGGATGCCAAATGAACGTTCACGAAAGTGAAAAAATTGCCGGAATGCTTGAAAATATGGGCTATGAGCCAACACAAAAGCGTGAGGACGCTGATATTATTGTTTTCAATACTTGCGCAATAAGAGAAGGTGCCGAAGATAGAGCTCTTGGCAACATTGGTGCATTAAAAAAAATGAAAAAGGCAAATCCAAACAAAATAATTGCTGTTGCTGGATGTATGTCGCAACAAAAAAATGTGGCAGAATATTTATTTAAGACATTTCCTTTTATTGATATAATTGTTGGAACGCACAATTTATATACCTTGCCAACGCTTATAAAAAATAAATTAGAAGTTAAAAAAAGAATTCTTTCAAATGTTGAAAAAGGTGAAATATGCGAGAATGTTCCCGTTACACGAACAAGTGGTAAAAATGCTTGGGTTAACATCATGTATGGTTGCAACAATTTTTGCTCTTATTGCATTGTGCCTTATGTAAGAGGCAGAGAAATGAGCAGGGCAAAAGCCGACATAATTGCAGAATGCAAAAAGGTTATTGCTGATGGCTATAATCAAATTACACTTCTAGGTCAAAATGTAAATTCATATTTTGACGAAAAGGCAATCAGCAATTTTGCTGATCTTCTTAAATCAATATGCAGTTTAGACGGCGACTTTAAGCTTACATTTATGACAAGCCATCCAAAAGATATTTCTGACGAAGTTATTGATATTCTTGCAACCGAGCCTAAGATTTTAAAAGAACTTCATTTGCCAGTGCAAAGTGGAAGCACTAAAATTTTAAAAGCTATGAACAGAAAATACACAAGAGAACATTATATTGAAATAATCGACAAGCTAAAATCCAAAATTCCAAACATAAGGCTTACTACAGACATTATTGTTGGCTTTCCAGGCGAAACCGAGCAAGATTTTGAAGATACTGTTTCACTTGTTGAATATGTGAAATATGACGGAATATTTGCATTTATGTATAGCAAACGTAGTGGAACAGTTGCCGAATCAATGCCAGATCAAGTCCCTGAGGATGTAAAAAACTTTAGGGTTAACAAAATTTTAGATTTAGAAAAACAAATACAAAAAGACAAGGGTAATTAAAATGACAAAAATATTAGATAGAAGCAAGGCTAGTCCTATTATGAGACAATATTTGGATATGAAAGATACATATCCAGATTGTGTTTTGTTTTTTAGGCTTGGCGACTTTTATGAATTGTTTGATACTGATGCGGTAGAAATGTCCAAAGTGCTTGACCTAACTTTAACAGGCAAGCAATGTGGTTTTGAAGAAAGAGTGCCTATGTGTGGCATTCCTTTTCATGCTGCCGAAAATTACATTAACAAATTAATCAATCTTGGCTACAAAATAGCAATATGTGAACAAGTTGGTCCAATTCCAACAAAAACCACCGAGATTGTAAAAAGAGATGTTGTTAGAGTAATTACTCCTGGAACACTTGTTGACGAGGGAGTGCTTGATAATGCTAGCTATAACTATATTGCATCGGTTTATGCTGTTGATAACAAAATAGGTGTAGCAATATGCGAACTATCAACTGGCGAATTCAACATTGCCGAGTTTGACGGCGGCGATCAGTTTGACAACTTAAATGATTTTTTAATCAGGTATGTTCCATCAGAAATCATTTATTGTGGCAAGCACGATTTGGAAAAAGTCTTGCCTTGCAGAAGGCTTAATGTAATTCCTGCCTTTACTATTCAGGGCGAAACCAACTACAATAAATATCAAAGTGAAGAAATTTTAAGCAAATATTTTGGTGTAAATTATTTGAGAGATTTTGACGTAAAAGGCCTTGATGTGGCACTAATTTCTGCTGGAGCACTTCTTGCGTATTTAGAAGAAACTCAAAAGCGTTCTCTTACCCATATTAATGTAATTCTAAAGCAAAAATCACAAAATTTTATGCATATTGACATCAATTCAAGACGTAACCTTGAGATTATTGAAACTATGCGTGATAGGCGTAAAAAAGGCGCACTTTTAACTGTTATTGATAAAACAAAAACATCTATGGGTGCAAGACTAATTAAAAATTGGATTCAACAGCCGCTATATATGGAAAAAGAAATCAACTCAAGGCTTGACTCTGTTGAAGAGTTGGTTAAAAAGTTGATACTTAGAGATAAAATAAAAAACTTGCTTACAAAAATTAGCGATATCGAAAGAATTTGTGGAAGAGTTTCTTATGGCAATTTCTCGCCAAGAGATGCTGTTTCTCTTAGAAATTCATTGATGCTTTTGCCACAACTTAGCGAAGTTTTAAAACAGTTTCAAACTGAAAAGATCAAAAACTTTTGTCAAAATATGCCAGATTTGTCAACTATTACAAAACTACTTTTTGATGCAATTGTTGACGAGCCGCCAGCATTAATTTCTGCAGGAAATTATATTAGAGTTGGCTTTAATAAAGAATTGGACGAATATAGAACAATAAAAAGCAACAACCAACAAACAATCAGTGAACTCGAAAACAAAGAGCGCGAATTAACTGGATTAGACTTAAAAATTGGCTTTAACAGAGTGTATGGTTACTATATTGAAATCAACCGTCAACTTGCAAGCAGAGTGCCTCTAAGATATGTAAGAAAGCAAACAGTTGCAAATTTTGATAGATATATAACTGACGAATTAAAAGAATATCAATCAAAAATAGAAAATGCTGACGAAAATGCGTTTAAACTTGAAAGAACTTTATTTGATAAGATAAAAGATATTTTGCTTGAAAATTGCAGCAAAATACAATATGTTGCACAAAATATTGCTCAACTTGACTGTTTGTTATCATTTGCGGAAGTAGCGGTTAAAAATAATTATGTAAAACCAAAGGTTTCTTCTAGAATTGATCATATATTTATCGAAGAAGGAAGGCATCCGGTAGTAGAAGATATAAACAAGTCGGCAATGTTTATTCCAAATGATACTTATTTAAATGGTACTGATAAGCAGGTTATGATTATAACTGGCCCAAATATGGCCGGCAAGAGCACATATATGCGTCAAGTTGCTGTTATTACACTACTTGCACACATTGGTTGCTTTGTGCCTGCTAAAAGGGCTGAAATCGCCTTAACTGACCAAATATTTACGCGCGTGGGCGCTAGTGACGACTTGGCTGTGGGGCAATCAACCTTTATGGTGGAAATGATGGAGGTTGCAAACATATTAAAATATGCAACCGATAAAAGTTTGATTATTCTTGACGAAATTGGTCGAGGCACTTCAACATATGACGGTTTAAGCATTGCATGGGCGGTTGTAGAGCATATTGCAAAAAATATGAACACTAAAACAATGTTTGCTACGCATTATCACGAATTAACTGAACTAGAAGGCTTTTTAGAGGGTGTAAAAAACTTTAAAATAGCAATTAAAGAAATTAATGGTCAATTAGTGTTCTTGCGTAAAATTCAACGTGGTGGTGCTAATCGAAGTTATGGTATTGAGGTTGCAGAGCTTGCTGGTGTAACTCAATCTGTAATAGAAAGGGCAAAGGTTATATCAAATGAACTAGAAAAAAATGATATGTCAAACCATATCGTAAAAGCTGTTTCCAACGAACCTGAAGAAACAGAGAAAAAAGACAAGTCATATTTGGGAATTGTATCAATGCTAAAAGACATTGATGTAAACAAATTAACACCGCTTAGTGCGTTTGAGATTATTTGCGATTTAGTGCAAAAAGCAAAAAATTAAAAGGATAAAAAATGGAGATAAAATTACTAAGCAAAGATGTAATAAATCAAATTTCTGCTGGTGAAGTTGTCGAAAAGCCCGCATCAATTGTTAAAGAATTGGTTGAAAACAGTATTGATGCTGGTGCCGACAACATTGTTGTTGAAATAAAAAATGGTGGAATTGATTACATTGCTGTAACAGATAATGGCTGCGGTATAGAAAAAAGCCAAGTAGAATTGGCTTTTATGCCACACGCAACAAGCAAGTTGGAAAAAATTGATGACTTAGATACTTTGAGTACAATGGGCTTTAGGGGTGAGGCGCTGGCTACAATTGGTGCGGTAAGCAAAGTGAGGATGTTAACCAAAACCCAAAATTCTGATACTGGAATTGAGGTAAAGCTTGAGGGTGGCACAATTGTTTCAAAAAATGAAATTGCTTGCGTAACTGGAACAAAAATAGAAGTATCTAATATATTTTATAACACTCCTGCAAGGCTTAAATTTTTAAGAAAACCAAAGAGCGAAGAGGGTGATATTTCTACATATGTACAAAAATTAATATTGTCACATTGCAACATTTCCTTTAAATATATTGTTGATGGCAAAATTATTTACAATACAACGCAAAGTGTATTAATAGACAATATATATACAATATATGGTAGTGCTATGGTTGATGCTTTGCTTGAGGTAGATTATTCAATTGGCAATTATAAGGTTTATGGCTATATATCAAAACCCGAAATTTCAAAAGCAAATCGCACATATCAAAACCTCTTTGTTAACAATCGTTTTTGCAATAATTCTTTGGTTGGCACTGCCATTTCAAATGCTTATGAAAATTTTGCAATGAAAGGCAAGTTTCCAATGTTTGTTTTGTTTTTAGAGTTGCCTCAAAATGAACTTGATGTAAATGTGCACCCAAACAAATTGGAAGTAAAATTTTTTGATACAAAAAAAATTTATCAGTTATTTAATGATGCTGTTTTTAAAGCTTTAAGTGAGTTTAATCACATTTTGCCTGTTATATCAAATGATGAAAATATCATTATTAATGATAATTGTGCTAGCATGCAAAATAGCGAAACTAACAAGTGTGAGGAATTGTCCAACAAAAACATCAAAGAAATAGATGATTCTCAGGGCATAAGTTATTCCAGCGCAAAAAGCAATGATGAAGCAATGCAAGAATATTTAAAAAATTTTAAGGATTTATCAAAAAATAGTGGCAATCATTCATTTAATTTAACAGATAATGTATTGCCTCCTGACAGTATGATAAACATTTCAATTAAAAATGATGTTGAGCATTTGCCGGAAGTTCAAAACAATATTCAAGCAAATTACGTTCAGGCAGATTTTAAAAATGTTTTTGATGTAGAATACAGGGTTGTTGGAAAGTGTTTTAACACTTATTTAATTTTGGAGTTTGAAGATAAAATTTATTTTATTGATCAGCATGCTGCGCACGAAAGAGACAAGTTTAATATTTTACTGGAGCAATTAAACAATAATAATTTGTCAGTTCAGACACTTGCTGTGCCATATTTATTAAAAGTGAACTCAAAAGAGGCGGGTTTTGTTAGCGAAAATCTTGATGCTTTAAAAAATTTTGGCATTGATATTTGTGAGTTTGGCTATAATTCATTTAAAGTTTCGTCTGTTCCAATGATATTGGCCGAAATGGATTTGGGTAAATTTTTTACTAATATGCTTGAAAACATCAACGGCCTTGCTAGAGATCCTAAGGATGTTATAAGGGACAAATTTGCTCAAATGGCGTGCAAATCAGCGGTAAAAGGCGGCGACGATTTGAGTGAATCCGAAATAAAGGCATTGCTTAAAACTATAAAAGAAGATATTGACGTGTTGCTTTGTCCTCATGGCAGACCAATTGTTGTTGTAGTTGATAAAAAACAAATTGAAAAATGGTTTAAAAGGATAGTTTAGTGAATAAGGTTATAGTTATTTATGGTCCAACGGCAGTTGGGAAATCGGCAATTGCTGTAGAACTCGCAAAAATAATTGATGGTGAAATTATTTCTGCTGATTCTATGCAGATTTACAAAGGCTTGGATATTGGCTCGGCAAAAGTAACACTTGACGAAATGCAGGGTATAAAACATCATTTGATTGACATAAAAGAGCCTTCTGAGGATTATTCAGTTGCTGAATTTTGCGAAAATGCCAAGAGAATAATACCTGAAATTATTTCAAGATGCAAAACTCCAATAATTGTAGGTGGAACTGGTCTTTATTTAAAAAGTTTAATTAGTAATTATGATTTCGACAATACAGAAAAGTCTCAAATATTTAGAAATTCTCTTAAAGGACTAAGTAATGAAGAAATTTACAATAAAATTATAGAACTAGACCCAAATGCTGAAATTGACATAAACAACAGACATAGATTAATACGTAAGTTAGAAAAACTTACCATGCCAACAAAACAAAGTCAGAATTCTAAAAATGATTTTGAATATATTTTGTTTGCCATATATGATGACAGGCAAAAAATTTATGATAGAATAAATGCTCGAGTTGATAAAATGGTTGAAAATGGATTATTACAAGAGGCAAAATATCTTTTATCATTAAATTTAAGTGAAGATAATTTGGCAATGAAAGCCATTGGTTATAAAGAGCTTTTTGGATATTTAAGAGGTGAGTGTACGCTTGAACAAAGCAAGGAACTTTTAAAGCAAAAAACAAGGAACTATGCAAAAAGACAGTTTACATTTATGAATCAATTCCCAAACAGAATTGATGTTGATTTTGCCGGAGTAAAACAAACGTCCTTAAATATTGCAAAAATAATAGGAGAAAATTAATGGACAATTTACTTTTTTTAAAAGAGTGTGAGAATGATTTAAAACAAAGATTTGAAGAACTTGACGATATCGCTTTTTATAATCAAGAAAAAGTTTTAAAGGCTTTTGCAAATAATAACATAGCGCTCAGACATTTTTATGGCTCTACAGGTTATGGTTATGACGATACTGGAAAGTATGTTTTAAATGAGACTTATGCCGAAATTTTTGGATCTGAAGCTGCTATTGTTTCACCTCTTATCACTTGTGGAACTCACGCACTAAATTTGGCTTTGACATCAGTATTAAGACCAAACGATTTAATTTTGGCTATAACTGGCTCGCCATATGATACAATTATAGAATGCATAAAAGGCAGAGATGGCGAGGATGTTGGAAGTTTAAAAGATTTTGGTGTTAAGTTTGAACAAATAGAATTAAATGACGATAAAATTGACGAAGAATTAACTTTGACTAAGATTAAGCAGCTCAAACCAAAACTCGTGTATATACAAAGATCTCGTGGATATGGATGGAGAAAACCGGTTTCGGTTGATGATATGGAATTGATTATTTCAAAAATAAAAGAGCTTGACAAAGATTGCTTTATTTTTGTTGATAATTGCTATGGCGAATTTGTAGAAAAAAGAGAGCCAAGTCAAGTAGGTGCAGACCTTGTAGTTGGCTCCCTTTGCAAAAACCCAGGAGGCGGTATTGTGCCGACGGGTGGCTATATTGCTGGAACAAAAAGGGCAATTGATTTGGTTGAAAAAAGGCTTACAGCTCCATCTGTTGGTTTTGAAGTGGGTTCATACGAAATAGGATATAGGCTTTATTTCCAAGGTCTTTTTATGGCTCCAAGCCTTGTTAAAAATGTAATTAAAGGGGCTTATCTAATTGGCAGGGTAATGGAAAAATTAGGTTATGAGGTTTTGCCAAGTTCAAAAGAGAGAAGTTTTGATATTGTAAAATCGGTCAAATTTAATACACAAGAAGAACTTATCAAATTTGTGCAATTGGTCCAATCAATTAGTCCGGTTGATGCCAACGCAATGCCAGAGCCTTGGGATATGCCCGGTTATGATGATAAAGTTATTATGGCAGCAGGAACATTTGTACAAGGTGCATCTATTGAGCTTTCTTGTGATAGTCCAATAAGAAAACCTTATGTTGCATATTTTCAAGGCGGCTTGACATATGAACATATTAAACTTTTAGCAAGCAAACTCTTGGATGTTTATGGAAAATAAGTACAAAAAAATCACCAGTATTATTAGCCGGTGATTTTTTTGTTATGTAATAAATTAAAATCTTTTTATGCAACCAACAACAAGACCTAAAATTTGGCAGTCGGGCACAATTATTGCTTTATAAAGCTCATTTTGTGGTTGAAGCCTAATAAACTGACCTTGTTTGTAAAAGTTTTTGACAGTTGCAAAGCCGTCAATATAGGCTACAACAATGTCACCATTTTCGGCATCGGATTGCTTTTTTACAACAACATGGTCGCCATCCTCTATGCCGATGTTTATCATGCTGTCGCCGGAAACTTTTAACATAAACAAATCTTCATTTGTTCTAAAAAAGTTTTTTGAAATGCAAAATTCGTCATCAATGTTTTCTTCGGCCAAGATTGGAGTTCCTGCGGCAACTTTGCCCAAGATTGGAATGTTAATAACTTGTTTTTTTGCATCACTCTTGCTAAAACCAAGGCTGCGTGATTTGTTGTCGTGTTTTACTATAAGATTTTTTTCTACCAAACGATCTACATATTTTTTAACAGAGTTGGTTGATTTAATGCCGGTGTTGGCAGAAATTTCCCTATAAGAGGGTGGAAAGCCATGATTACTAGAATAATTCTTGATAAAACTTAAAACTTCAGCTTCTTTTAAATCGCCTTTTTTCATATTTTTATCTCCTTGTGATTGCATTATATAACAAAAAAAACCAAAAGTCAAACATTTGTTTACTTTTGGTTTGAGATTTTTAATAAATTTTATTGGATTTAAGCAAAATCTTTATTGTAAAGTATCTAACAAAGTAGACAAGTGCAATAAACGTTGGGTAAAGTAATATCAAAGAGAACTCTACAAAATTAGCACCATTAAAGCCCAAAATTAAGCATAGCGCAAAAAGGATTGGAATAATCGCAAGGCAAATCAAACATATTTTTAAATTGAATTTGTATTTTTCGCGATCATAACTAATGCGATTAAAAGGCGTTCTTAAGTATTGCATTAAAGCAAAAATAAACAAAACTAATGCAATTGCTGGGAAGATAATAAATGTCAGTGGGTGATTTAGTTTTGCATTTGCAACAAAATTATAACATATGCCAAAAATTAATGATGTACAACATGTATAAATTAAAATAGCAAGGGCAGTGAGCATATTTAGTTTTGAAATTCTTACCATGTTGTAATCGGTTTGTGATTTTTTTACTACTTTTTTGTATGGCTTGAATTTAATGTTTTGCTCAGCATAAAATTCTTGTAATTGTTCGTAGTTAGAATATTTTATTTTTGAATCAATAAGTTCAATTTCGCTAGATTCTATATGTGCTTTGCTTTTTTCGTATAAATCTTTTATAGGATCATTATTTTTATCTTTAAAATTGCTTTTTAGTGGTGGTGCAGGATTGTTTTCTTGTATGTATTCTTTTAATTGAGATTGCTTATCCCACTTTGCTGGTTTTGGCATATCGCTTGGCTCTAATCTTTCTGTAATTAAAACGCCATCATCTTTGGGTTTTTCAGCAGCAGAGTTTGTGGCAATATTTTGAGGCTGAGTATTTGGCTCATCATCTAAGGTAGGGAAGTTTCTTTCAAATGTTTGATCCAAATTTGTTTCTTGAACAATATCATTGGTTTCTGTTTGCTCAAAATTGTCTGAATCTAGCGAAACAAAACTGTTTAATTCTTTAGTTTCAACTGTTTCAACTTCGCGTTTTTCTTCCTCGGCAATTTCTCTTGGCAAATATCCAGGTAGGTCATTAAGCGAAATTTTACTAGCTTTATTTTGCTGTGCGGTGTCTGAATTTGTTTGTTGAGAGGTTGTGTTTTGAGGAATGATAGTGTCAAACTCATTGTTTACTTTAGGCTCTGCAACCGACATTGTATTATTTGTAATAACGTTTTGAGTTTGGCTATATGCTTCATTTATATGAGCATGCTCTTGTTTTTCAGCATATTTTTTTTCGTAATCAACAACAGTTTTTGCATTGTCGGTAAAGCTTTTGTTGGATTTTTTTAAAAAGTCAAAACTTGAAATTTTTTCAGTTGCAACATCTTGTTTTTCATAACTGGTCATTATTGGGTTTTGAGTTATATTAGAATTTTGGTTTTGTTGTACAGTATTGTCTGTTAAATTGTTTGTTTGACTAACATTATTTTCAACAACACGCTCTGGAGAATTGCATGCTGTGGTTGGTTCTTCGGCAATTGGAGTTACAATGGTGTTATTGTTGGAAAACAAATCAAATTGAATAAAGGAATCGTTTTGTTTTTGCTCATAAATAACATTGTTGTCTGGCGTTACTTCAGGTTTAGAAAGATTAAACAAATTTTCTTGCTGTAAAACATTTGTTGCTTGGTCATTTCTAAAAGAATTATCATTAGAGTGGGTAGAAAAATTGTTTGTTTGCTCCGGTTGATTATTAGCCAAAGTTGGCAAATCAATTTTCCATTTTTCTAAATGTTTTTTGCCAAGATCGGTTAGGTGATAGTAGTGGCGTCTTCCACCAATTTCACTATCACGCCAATAAGAAGAAATCAAAGATTGTTCTTCCATACGTTTTAAACTACTATACAAACTTGGTTGTTTGATGCTGATTTTTCCATTGGTGGTTTGTAAAACTTCATCAATAATTTCATAGCCATATTTATCTTTGTCTACTAGTGTCATTAAAATAAATGTGGAGAGTTGACCT
>SVIU01000053.1 GCA_015069335.1 Clostridiales bacterium | reverse complement strand
ATTGGTGTTATAAATTACAGGCACTTTTGGTTTGTATATTTTTAACGCTTCTACAATTTGCAAAGCATAGTGCATCGGGCTAACCAAGTTTATATTTTCAGCACCAAGATTTTCTAGTTCTTTAAAAATTTCCACCAATTCCAAAATAGAAATCTCTTTGCCGTGCTTTAAAGTCGAAATATCATAATTTTGGCAAAATATACATTTTAAGTTGCAACCAGAAAAAAAGATTGCTCCACTGCCCTTGCCGACACTTATACAAGGCTCCTCATACATAAATAATTGATAGTGTGCAATTTTTAAACTATTTGACATTCCACACTCACCCAAACCAATTTGGTTGTTTCTTTCTTTTCCACACTTGCGCGGACACAAATTACATAGCATATTTTTTCCTAAAATTTTAACTGTAAGACTTTTTTATGTGTATTAATAGACTATTAACAAATTAATTTGTTACTTGTTAAATTGATATTTTTTTATCTTTTTATAAACAAACTATTGATCGCGTTCCTTACTTTGACAATGTTCGTGTCTATATTTATCAATAAACGCTTTCGGATTTTGTTTCCATTGTATGTATTTTTCTTTTTGACAAATAGAACAAGGATGATATCCCGCCATTAACGCATCATAATCATTTGCAAAAAACACTCTATATTTTACATATGATCCCTTTTTGATCCAGTTTAATGCACTGGGACAATTTAAGCATCCATAACATTTTGAGTTCTTATTTCCCCCATATTTACCTTTTTGGTCGGATAGGTAAATATTGCCATTCGCATCGATAAGTTTGTATTTTTTGTTCATGATAGCATTATAACTTTTTAAAAAAATTGTGTCAATACACTTAAAAATAATGTTGTTTTATGACAACATTTTTAAAATTGCTTGTTTTAGTTTTTGATCATCTTTTGTCATAATAACTTTTATGCTTGACTTGTTTTTGTTTTTTCTTACTAAAAATTTAGACAACTTTGCCACGTTGTTTTCACAATTTAAAATTTTAACTTTTTTATTAAAAATATCAAATAATTCATTTTGAATATGCTTAAAATGCGTGCAGCCTAGCGATAAAATTTTTATAGATTTAAATTTGTTTTTATTAAAAAACGCATTTTTGAGCATTTTTATTAATTTTTTTTGATTTTTTTTGTTATTATTTGCTAAATTTTCATCAATTTGTTTTGGTAAGTTTTTTATGTGTAATGTTTTTATGTTTTTATAATTTGCCAAATAATATTTTACATAGGGCGAATTTTTTATTGTGTTTTTTGTTGCAAACAACAAATATTTTTGTTTTGAATTTATGTTGTCAAAATTTGGTTTTGTTTTTAATATTGGAGTTTTGTACTCTAGCATTTTATTATGGTCCAAAATTCCACTTGCAGTATTGCATGCCAAAATTATAAAATCAACATCATAGGTTTTGATTAAAAAATTAATGTTGTCAATTACAATTTGTTTAACAATTTTTTTAGGCTTGTTGCCATAAGGACAATTTTTGTTGTCAACAAGATACACAAAATCTTCATTATAATATTTTGTACATTCAGTGATGACATTAATTCCACCACTGCCACTGTCTATTATTCCTATCATTAAGAATATATATGACGGAAATGGAGATAAAGTTAAGCTTATTACTTCTTAATGAATAATGAATAGTGAATAATGAATAATGACGGAGAAATATAAAATTATCTGCTTATTTAAGCAAGCGACAAATGATAAAAACAATTTAAAAGTGTGTCCTTTTCAGTTTATATATGTCGGTGGATATAAGTATGTCATAAACCGGGTTATGAAAATTTTTAGCAAATATTTTGCGTTTGAAAAATTTTCATCCTTTGAAAAAAATGTTAATTTTTTTCAAAAAAGGCGTTGACAACTTATACCCACCGTCATTTCACATCACACACTCTTTAATTGTTTTTTCAAATTATTTGAGCAAGCGAATAATGCTGAAAACAATTTTAGAGTGTGTGACACCTCTTGGCTGGATAATCAAAAAGTTTTCGTTATGAATAAATATGAGCGACTTTTGTGATGTGTCGATGAGGCGAATGCCACACTTCGACCATCACAACCTAAGCGAATATTATTCATATCGAAAACTTACAACTATCACACACTCTTTAATTGTTTTTTCAAAACGGTTATTCTATCGCGTAGTTCAATCGCCGTTTCAAAATCCAGCTGTTTGCTTGCAATGTTCATTAAACCTTTAAGGCGCTCTATCTCGGCTGAAATATCTTTAACTTCTCTTGGCGTTTCATCTTTTTTGGCAAAGTCTAGTGTGTTTTTAACTTCTTTGATTATTGTTTTTGGAATAATGTTGTGCTTTTGGTTATAATCTTCTTGCACTTGCCTACGCCTTGCTGTTTCATCTATGGCACGTTGCATACTTTTGGTTATTACATCTGCAAACATAATCACTCTGCCTTCGCTGTTTCTTGCAACACGACCAATTGTTTGAATAAGTGCTGTGTCGCTACGAAGGAAGCCTTCTTTGTCGGCATCTAAAATGCAACAAAGCTCGACTTCTGGCAAATCCAAACCTTCTCGCAATAAGTTTATGCCAACCAGAACGTCGAAGTCGCCAAGTCTCAAACCGTTTATAATTTCTATTCTTTCCATAGTGTCAATTTCGCTGTGCAAATATTTAACCTTTATTTGTCTTTCGCTTAAAAAGGTTGTTAAACTTTCTGCCATTTTTTTGGTTAAGGTTGTAACCAAAACTCTACGGTCTTTTGCCACCGTTTTGTTTATTTCATTTATTAAATATTCAATTTGCCCTTCGCTTTTTACTACTTCTACAATCGGATCTAGTAAACCCGTTGGCCTTATTAATTGCTCTGCCATTTGGTCACTTTTTGACTTTTCATATTCCGCCGGAGTTGCCGAAACAAACACAACTTGGTTTAATCTTTGTTCAAACTCGGCAAAGTTTAGGGGCCTGTTGTCATAGGCGGCAGGAAGCCTAAAACCATAGTCAATCAAACTTGTTTTTCGCGCCCTATCACCGTTGTACATTGCTCTAATTTGAGGAATTGTCATATGACTCTCATCTATAATTGTTAAATAGCCGTCCGGAAAATAGTCCATTAAAGTATATGGTGGTTCGCCCTCGTGCCTGCCGTCAAAATAGCGAGAATAGTTTTCTATGCCACTGCAATAACCAATTTCACGCATCATTTCTATATCATAAGAAACACGCTCTTTTAGCCTTTGTGCCTCTATTAATTTGCCTTCTTCTTCAAACTTTTTTACATAAAAATCACGGTCGATTTCTATTTGTTTTAAAGCATTTGCAAGCCTTGCACTGCCAACGGCATAGTGCGTTGCCGGAAATAACACATAACTTTGTAATTTTTCTGTTTTTTGGCCTGTTAGCGGGTCGAACTGGCTTATGGAATCAATCTCGTCGCCAAAAAATTCTAGCCTAATTGCATACTCGGAAGTGTTTGAAGGAAAAATGTCAAGTGTGTCGCCCTTGCCCCTAAAAGTTGTACGCTTAAAGTCAACTTCGTTTCGGGTGTATTGCATTTCGATAAGGCGTTTCATAATATCTTCGCGAGAAATTTGCATTCCCTCATTAACCAAAAGTTGCAAGTTGTAATATTCTTCTGGGTTGCCCAAGCCATAAATGCACGAAACCGACGCAACGACAATTGTGTCGCTTCGCTCTAGTAAACTTGTTGTGGCTGAGGCGCGAAGTTTGTCAATCTCTTCGTTTATGGACATATCTTTTTCTATGTAGGTGTCCGAAGATACAATATATGCTTCTGGTTGATAATAGTCATAGTACGAAACAAAATATTCAACCCTGTTGTTTGGAAAAAACTCTCTAAACTCATTGCAAAGTTGGGCTGCAAGTGTTTTGTTGTGCGCAATAACCAAAGTTGGCTTGTTGGTTTTTGCAATTATGTTTGCCATTGTAAAAGTCTTACCACTGCCAGTTACGCCAAGTAGCACTTGCGATTTTAAGCCGTCGTTTATGCCATCCACCAATGTATCAATTGCCTGCGGCTGATCGCCAGACGGATTAAATTTTGAAACTAATTCAAACTTCTTTTGTTCCATTTTTACCCCTTGAAAATTGTTTTTAATATTATACCAACAATAAAACTGAACACAGCAAGGCCAAATGTTTTAAGTAGCACCATTGCAAATTCTTTTTTTTGCTTTTTTAAATCATTTTTGAGTGTAAGGGCCTTACTTTTT
>SVIU01000009.1 GCA_015069335.1 Clostridiales bacterium | reverse complement strand
AAAAAAAGGGGACAATTAAATGACATTAAAAATTATAAAAATTGATGGTATGGAATATACGCTTGTTGACGCAGATGGCAAAAAATATCAACTCACATTGCGTTTTTTTGACTTAGAGGAACAATTATTTCCGGGTGATATGATAAAATTTCATCCAAATCTGCTAGACAAAAATTATGTCGAATATAGCACTTCATATATTTTTGGCGGACTTGAAAAGCCATATGGCAGAAAAATAACGTCAAAAGACAATGTTGATTGCATAGCAATCAAAACAATCGATAAGGTTGTTTATTTAAAAAGATTTTTTGGTTAGGATAAATTATGGAAAATTATGATTTAAAAATTATAAAAAAATTATATGGCGAGGGGTTAGCCAGGTTTTGTCGGGATAATTTTTCTACGATTTTAGAAACAGAAGGTGAGTTGTATAATTTTTTAATACAAGTTTTTCACCCGTCAAAACTTTTGTATAAAGACATAGTTGCACATAATGCGCAAGAAAGTGTAAAAAATCATATTTTGGCTAGATTTCAAGAGCAAAAAAGAATACTTGCTGAACCGCCAAGACAATATCCAACCCCCGAAGAACTTTTAAAAAAGGCTGGCTACACTTTGTATAAATGTGATACCTATGAACAAATAGCGGCTTTTGAAAAATATTGGGCGAGAGATGAAGAACTCTGCACCTTTTACGATGACGAAAGGTTGGATAAGTGCATTGTATTCTTTGCTGTAAAAAATAATGCAGATGAAATTAGAAGGGCTGATTTTCGTCATCCAGAAAGGCAAGACGAATACGGCACAAGCGTGATAAGCATACAGTTTGATAAGGGGTATTTTAATCATGTTTCTATAAAAAACAGATATAATCACACAGTTAAAAATCCCGATGCAACATTTTCTAACAATTTGGACCTAATTATTCCAGGTCTTTCTGCAAGTTTTGCACAACATTACTTCCTAAGGTTTAATTTGAGCTTATCAGGGCATGAAATTGACATTCCTGGCTATACTTGGGCAAAAAACGGCACTTATTATCCTCACAACATTATTTATGATGATATAGTTTTTTGTGCTGATAATATTTATATTCAATCTGGCGAAGTTCACCAATTTGACAAAAGTCAATATTTACTAATCGAAAATTATTTGTTTGATAAAAAGAATAATCAAATATACAGAATGCCGTTGGATGACACATACAGCAGTGACGCATTTGTAGATATTTATGAGAATAACATAAAAAAGATAGAAGTAAAAAATAAACCGGATGGTACAAGGCTTGTAACTATTTATGATCTTGATAATAAACCATCGTACATAACAATTGACGAAAGAGGACAAATTGTTGGTTATGCCAATGAGCACCTCACAAAAATTGGTGATGGCTTTTTATGCAAAAATGAGGCATTGAGGAGTTTATCTTTGCCAAATGTTACAAAAATCGGAAAAGATTTTTTGATGAATAATGAAAGCCTTGACACACTTTATCTTCCAAACCTAGAATCTGTTGGAGACTATTTTCTTTGTTACAACACCCAAATAAACGATTTATACTTGCCAAAACTAAAAAGGGTTAAAAATAATTTCTTATTACATAACCATAGTTTGGAATATGTTTCGTTGCCAAGTCTGAATTGCGTTGGTGATTGGTTTATGGCATATAATAGGAGCATAGAAGTATTTAAAGCTCCTGAATTGGCTATGGTTGGTGATGGCTTTTTAAGATTAAATGAAACTATAAATGAGTTAAATTTTGAAAACTTAGAAGTAATAGGCGGTGATTTCTTTAAAAAAAATAATATAATTAAAAAAGTTAATCTCCCAAAATTGAAAAAAATTAGTGGCAGATTTTTGCCAGAAAATACAGAATTAACTGAAATTAGGTTGCCAAGTTTGGTAACTTTGCGTGGTGATATGTTGCCAAACAATGAAAAAATTAGTGTTGCTATAATGCCAAAACTAGACAGTTCTTCTCTTGTCTTCTGCTCAAATGAAAGACTAAAAAAACTCATACAGGGGAAGGGATCTCTTATACAAAGATTAAAAAAATTATTCAAAAAGAAATCAAATGACGATCAAGATGAAAAACAGATGTAATATAAATTTAACATCAAACTTGCTTTTGGATGGTAAATTATGATAGAAGAAAAAATAACTGAAGATGAAAAAAGAATAGCAAAAGAAATGGATAGAATAAAAAAAATATATGGCGAACCGTTTGCACAATTTTGTAGATCATCGTGTGCTGAGGTTTTCCAGATACCGGGCGCTATGGAGGATATCTTAACACATACTTTTTTTCCTACGAAACTTTTCCTTGAAGATGATAAGCAAAAAGATAGCATTATTCAAATCATTATGGCTGTGTATGAACAAAAGTGGGGCAAAAAAAAGAATGATAGTCCAGTTGCGACTGAAACTCCAGAGCAACTGCTAAGAAAAGCAGGCTATACTTTATACTATTGCAAAACATATGAAGACACATTAAGATTTACGCCTTATTATGATCCCAAAGAGCTTTTATGCACATTTTATGATCAAAATAGAGTATATGCACACTACGTTTTTTTCGCAGTTAAAGATGGCGCCGAACACATGCTTAGGGCATTACACCCTGATAGAGAAGATGATTACAGTCACAGTGTTTTATCCATTCAGTTTAAAAGAGGATATTATAATAAACTGTATATAATAAGTAGATATAATCACACTGTTACACTTCCCAACGCAACCTATGGAAATGAGTTAAACCAAATAATTCCAGGACTAGAACAAAGTTTTAAGCACGCATACGGTCTTAATTTGGACCCTACTTTTTTGGGTGAAATACGTATTCCGGGTCTTCATTTTGCAAGCAACGAGACAATGTTTTATCCATATAATATGTCATTGGTGCTTGGAGATGATAAATTATTTAGGTTTGGTCCAAACAATATTTACATTGAAAGTGGGGCTGATACGACAAATGAAACCGTAACACAATTTGATCAAAATAGATATATTTTGGTAAATAATATTTTAATAGACAAGCAAACAAAAACAATAAAAGCATTACCACCTGACCTTGTACCAGATTATATTGAAAACATTTATAACAATAAAATAAGCAAAATAGAAGTAACAAAGCAAAAAGATGGTAACCGACTTATTACTATTACTGATCTTGATGGCAATAAATCATATATAATTATTGATGAAAAAAATCAAATGATAGGTTATAAAAATGAACATATAACCGAAATTGGCGATTATTTTTTGCAAAACATTAAAACCCTAAAGTATATATCTTTACCAAACGTTGAAACAATAGGCAATTATTTCTTAGTGCACAATGAATGCCTTGAGTCAATTGATTTCCCAAAATTGCAAAAAGTTGGAGATTACTTTATTTATGCCAATCAAACAATAAACAAAGTAAATTTGCCAAGTTTAAAAGAAGTTGGAAAACATTGTATGGGGCGTAATGAGGCATTAAGAGAGGCATCGTTCCCTAGCTTAGAATTTGCTGATGTGGGTTTTATGCGAAGTAATAGACAAATGAGAGACTATGTAAAAAATTTATTAGATTCTCGAAACAAATAATATATAACAAGTATTTTTTTAATAAAAAAAGACCAACGATAAATTTGTTGGTTTTTTTTGTATTTTAATTATTTTCTAGCACATTCAACATCTTTTGGGCTAAATGCGTGAGGCAACAAATCTCCAATTTTGTGCACCTCATATTTATTTTCATCTTTTGCACAAATAATATCTGCAGTTGGCAAGAGTTCGGCAATTACTTGACGGCAAACGCCACAAGGGTAGCAAATGTCATCACTAGTGCCAACAATTGCAAGTTTTTCAAACTCTCTTTCACCATTTGAAAGCGCGGAAAAGATAGCACTACGTTCAGCACAGTTGCTTGGCCCATAAGCACAGTTTTCTATGTTTGCGCCAAGATAAACCTTTCCAGATTTTGCAAGCAGTGCAGCACCAACCTTATAGTTTGAATAAGGCGAATAAGAATTTTCTCTTGCTTTAAAAGCCATTTTAATTAATTCAACATCAGTCATAAAATCACACCTTTTAATTATTTTTTTACTTGAACAATCTTTTAAACTTTAACAAATGAAACAATTTTTTAATTTTTATCAGTTCTCTTTTTAAAATTTAAGCATAGTGTTACAACACTTATGCTAATTGCCAAAAAGTATTCAGCAGGATAGTATGTTGCAAGGCACAAAACATCAAACACACCGCCCATACCACCAAACACATTAAACATTAAAAACATATCTGAAAGAAAAAACAAAACAGTTCCAAATGTTATTATTGTTCCAATATTTTTGTCAAGACGGAACAAGGTAAAACTTTTGCCAAGCATACAAGAAATAACAACAGCATAAGCAATAACAAGAGGCAACATATTGCCAAGGTTAATTCCCGAAGCAAATATAACTATCAATGAAATAGCGACAGTGCCAAAAATAAAAGCAAGGTCGGTCCACTTGAAAGGTTTTAAAAAGTAGAACGAAACAAGGTAAAAAATATGTCCAATGGCAAAAAGTATTGCTCCAATCATAAAGTAATCAATAAGCAAAATATCACCAAGGCAGGCAAAAATTTGTCCAATAAACAAAAAGATAATAAACTTTTTATTGGTTGTAAACTTAAAGGCAAAAATTAAAATCAAATTGATCAAAGCGCACAACACAAAATTTACACTTGCAATGGTTTTAAACACATAAGCATTGCCAAGTTCTAGGTACAAAATGTCGGTAATAATTGTTGATACCAAAAAGAACATATTTATTAAAATAATTGAAAAACATTTTTTATTTAACATAATTAACTCCTATTGTTTATAGTTTAGCAATATTAAAGCAATAAAGTCAAATTATTGATATAAAATTATGGTTTATCTTGTTTTTAAAATTAAATTAAATATTGCAAAAAATAAACACCTCAAAATCACAATTGTATTTGATAAATCATAAGATATTACAAGAGTGTTAAAAGAGGTGTTTATGAAAATTTATTGCATAAAGATGCCAAAATTTTTGTCATCAATCATTAAACTAATTTTTGGTAAAAAGGTTTTAAAATCTGATTAAACTATTACAAGTTTAATAAATTGTTTTTTTCCTTTTTTTAGTAGGGCATAGCCGTTTGAAAAGTCTTCGTTTGTAAGTACATATTTAAAATCGCAAACTTTATTGTCATTAAGTGATATTCCGCCTTGGTCAATAAGCCTTCTTGCTTCGCCTTTAGAAGCGCAAAGTTTTGCCATAACCAAAATGTCGCTAATAGGCAAGGTTGCATCTTGATTAGTTAATTCCAAAGTTGGAGCATTGTCCAAATTGCTTCCACCATTAAACAAGTTTTCACTTGCTTGTTGTGCTAAAATCGCGTCTTGTTCTCCACGAATAAATTTTGTAATTTCGTATGAGAGAACTTTTTTTGCGTTTACAATGTCTTTTTCAATCATAGCATCAATTTCTGGCATTGGAATATCAGTAAACAAAGCAAACATCATCCTCACGCAAGCATCAGGTGTTTGGTAAATGCCTTGATAAAAGTCGTAAGCAGAAATTTTGTCGTTATCGATCCAAATTGCACCTTTTTCAGTTTTGCCCATCTTTTTGCCGTTTGGCATAACAAGAAGTGGGTTGGTTGCACCAATAAGGTCATATTTTGTTCCAGTGTTAAAGTTGAGTTTTCTTGCAAGCTTAACACCAGCAGCAACGTTTGCCCATTGGTCGCCACCGCCATATTGAAGAGTGCAGTTATATTTGTCAGCCAAATGAATAAAGTCATAAGCTTGCATCAACATATAGCCAAGTTCAAAAAAGGTAAGTCCGCCCGCCTCAAGTCGATTGTTGTAAATTTCGGTTGCAAGCATTTCGTTAACGTTAAAATGCACGCCAATCTCACGCATAAAATCTATATAGTCATAACCATTATACCAGTCGGCATTGTTTACAACAATTGCAGGGTTTTCGCCTTCAAAATCTAAAAATTTAGATAAAGAACTTTTTATAGATGCAATATTGTTTGCAATTTCTTGCTTATCAAGCATTTTTCTAATTGTGTTTCTTCCGCTTGGATCACCAATGCAAGCAGTTGCACCGCCCATAAGCAAAATTACTTTGTGGCCGGCTTGTTGAAATCTTCTCATAATGCAGTAAGGAATGCAGTGTCCCAAATGCAAACTGTCAGCTGTTGGGTCTGTGCCCTCATATACAACAATTGGTTCGCCAGATTCTAATTTTTTTTGTAAGGCTTCTTCATCTGTGCATTGATATAACAATCCTCTTTCTTTTAATGTTTTAAATAGTGTTGTGTCAATCATAATGTTACTCCTTTTATATAAGTAGGGCAAATACAACAAAAAAATCGCCCCTAAACATAAGGACGATTTTTAACAATCGTGGTACCACCTTATTTCGCAAAACAAAAAAATGTTTGCCTTATTATGCTCTAAAATTTAAGGCCAGAGCAAACCTCAACTCCAAAAGTGTAATTCATTTATTTTGCTCAAAAGTTTTGCACCAGCCAACTTTTCTCTAATTTCTTATTGCAAAACAAACTACTGTGTCTTTTTTCAACGTTAAGTTTAATCTAGCACTAAAAAAAATATAAGTCAACAACTTTGTGCAAAAATTCTTGCAATTTGCTAAAAAATTATTTAAGTTGTTGACAAAAACAAAATTGTTTGATATAATTTGCAACAGTAAATTGTACGATAAAAGGTGGTGAAAATAATGACAGTTGTTAAAGTTGGCGAAAACGAAAACATTGAAAGTGCTATCAAACGCTTTAAAAGAAAATGTCAAAAAGACGGCATCATCGGAGATATTCGTAAAAAAGAAGCTTACAAAAAACCAAGCGTAAAGAAAAAAGAAAAACGTGAGGCAGCACGCAAAAGAGCAAGAAAAAGAGGTTAATACCTCTTTTTTTACATCAAAAAACAGTTGCATTAATTGCAACTGTTCAGCGTGTAGACAAATAGAAAAAGTTTACTAGAAATGAAAAAGCATTGCCTGATTTAGGCTCCCCCTACTTTAAGGGGGAGCTGTCGGCAATTAGCCGACTGAAGGGGTGTTTGTCCTATTGAAGTTCTAAAAATTCCTTTATTTTCAAGCAGTCAAACACCCCCTACCTCGTCAATGCACAGCCTTTTGGCTTCAATTTTGCTAGTTGCAAAATTTTTGCTTTATGGCTGGCATTTCCTCTCCCCAAAAAGTCCACTAATGTTGGGGCTTTTCGGGGTCCCCCAAAGGGCTGCCACCTCCCCCTTAAGGTAGGGGGAGGCTTTTCTAAAAATTGCCAATAGAAAAAGACAAACTAAGTAAAAATCATAGTTTGTCTTCAGCCTGAACAGTTGCATTAATTGTAACTGTTTTTAATTTATCAAATTATTTGTTTTTTCCTTTTATTTGTTTTTTCCTTGTTGTTTCAAAAAAACTTCAAGCTCGGCATTATAATTTTTAAATTTGCCAACCAAAAATTTTCGCCAAGATTCTTGATAATTTTTGCCACACAAAGGGTATAAAGGCTTAAATTCAAATGGTGTTAGCTTGTACATATTATATGGTGCAAGTCCAAAATTGCAATGCACTGCAACAACAATCTCAAAAGGACTTCTTGCTTGAATAGAAATATATTTCCTAAAATCCTTATAGCAATATTCTTTTTTGTTAAAAATTGCATATTCGCTGCTTAAAACTGTGCACAAAAAACTCATTAAATCATTAGTGTTTAAAAAAGGTTCGCATAAATTTATCATAATAAACTCCAGTTATGAGCATTTTAGCATATACGTACATAAATTTCAAGATGGAAATTTGAGAATAATGTTAATAAATTATTGATTTAAGACCAAATCAAATACTTGATATTGTAATTATTAATATGATAAACTATTTAACCTAGGGGAGGTATTTTATGGAATACTATGAAATTCTATCAGAAAATTGTAAAATCTGTTGGAGAGAAAATTTTGAGCTTGTCAACAAAAAGCACACGCAGGTAAGTGGCTATGTTTTTAACGATAAAAACCAAATTTTGATTGTTAGAAACGACAAAACGTGGACAATTCCAGGTGGACATCCAGAAGCAGGTGAAACACACCTAGAAACCCTGCATAGAGAGTTAATGGAAGAAGCGTGCGTTACAATTTGCAAAGAAAAATATATTGGTGCAGTTGAAGTGGTTGAAAATGGCGAAGCATATTATCAATTAAGATACTTTGCGAGGCTACAACAAGAATTACCATTTAAACAAGAATGGGAAATTTGCGAAAGAAAGTTTGTTGACCTAGAAAACTTAACTGACTACATAAAATGGGCAAACGGAAAAACTTTTAAGGCACAAATTGAAAGTGCGATAAAGCATTTATAATCTTTTATTCAGATTAAACATTGTGCTATTAAATTTATGGTAATTATACAAAAACTTGACTTAGTATAGTTAAGTTTTTTAATGTGTGAACAAAAAGTGTGAACGAAGTGTGAATATCAAAACCATTTATTTTTGTTTTTCTTTATTATTTCTTATTTCAAAAAATCCAAATAAAAAGAAGAAAGAAAAATTAAAAAATAAAAAAGAAGAGAACAAACAAAAAAAACCGAACCAAAGGGCTAACACTTTTGAAACTAGCGTAATATTTAAAGAGTTGAGATGATAAACAATCTCAATTCTTTTTTTATTGCTATTTTATGCCGTGAAAGGTACTTGACAAGAGAAGAAATGAAAACACAATATAAGAACCTGCTTCGCAGAACCTTGGTGTCGCTACGCTCTACTTAAAAAGGTAGAGAAAAGATAAAAACAAGAAATAAGCACAAATATCGTTTCTCTGCCTTAACCAGCAAAAAGAAAACTCATTTCAGAGACTCTTGTCAAGTACACCATGGAATAAATTAGCAATTTATTAGTATAGCAAAAAGCGAAAGTGTGTTACGTTTACCAACACTTTCGCTTTTTGTCTTCTTTTTTTAGTTGTAGGCGTGTGCTTGTCTGTTCGAGCGAAGCGAGAACACTTGTATATAACAAGCACACGTCTAAGTGCCACAATTATCAAAATTTTATATACAAAAAAATTTATTTTGTGTTATAATATCATAAAGGATTAAACAAATGAAAGATGTTAAAGAAAAAATATGTAAATGTTCATTATGTGGTAATTTGCCAAAACTCACAGAAAACTCTATGCAATTTGGAACAACAAATTTTGTAATTATTGGAGAAAGTCCAGCAAAAGATGGTTGGATTGAAAGTAAAAAAGCATTTTATAATACATCTGGGAAACTACAAGCAACAGGAAAAGTATTAGAAAAACTTTTAAATAATATAGGGTTATCAATTGATAACATTTATTTTACCGAGTGTTGTAAATGTATTATAGAAGATAGAAACAAACTGGAGAAATGTTCTTTAAATTGTATGCCAATATTAACAGAACAATTAAATAACATTCCTTGTGACACTATATTAACAATGGGATTACATCCAACTCAAGCAATTTTACAAACAAAAATAAAAAAATTTGCAGATTATGTAGGAAAAGAATTTGATGTTATATTGGGAAATAGAAAATATACACTAATACCCATATATCACCCAAGTCCTTTAAATCCAAAGGGATATAAAGATAATGTTCCAATTTTTAATAAAATAAAAGAGAACTCATTTTAATTTAGAGTTCTCTTTTTCTGCTAGTTTCAAACTGCTATAACTAAGGGACCGGATTTTTTTGTTTGGTGCACGAGAAATAAGCAACAAAAAAACACCATTCGGTGTTTTTGTGGTGCACGCGAAGGGATTCGAACCCCTGACCTTCGCCTTAGAAGGGCGCTGCTCTATCCAACTGAGCTACGCATGCATAAATGGAGCGGGTGATGGGAATCGGACCCACGCAACCAGCTTGGAAGGCTGGGGCTCTACCATTGAGCTACACCCGCATACAAAACTTTTGTATTTTAACACACAATTTTATGCTTGTCAACAAAAAAACAAAAATAGATAAGAAATTTCAAAATTGAGTATTGTCAAAATCCAAAAAGTGTAATACAATATATACATTGTTAGAAATAATTTTATAAAATAAGCAACAACACCACATTAAAAGGAGTAATTTACATGGGGAAAATAGATATGAGATTGTTAAAGCGTAACCCAAACATGAAAACATTTTTTGAAGATATTTTACAAGGCACAGACACATCAATCAGTTATCATCTAGATGTTGAAAGATATAATTTTTTACAAATGTCAATTTTAAACAACTGCGGTGAAACAGTAAAAATGTGCAGAGTTTTCCCATATAAAATAGAAGTATTATCTTTTAGAAAATCCGGTTATAACTATTTTATTGTTCCAACCACAGATGCAAAAAAATATGAGGATGCTTACATAAGGCTTATGACAGCATGCTATGGCAGTTCTTGGTTTGTTGATTATAAAGACAATACTGAAACAAGACAAAAGTAAAAAAATACGAGCAATCAGCTCGTATTTTTTTACTGCTTAATTTTATATTATTTTCTACCAGAAGTAATATCATCTTTTTTGCGATTGCTAAGTGCCCTAATTGGATGTGGCTTGTCGCAATAGCGATAATCCTCGCCAAACTTGTTTATATACTCCTCAATAACCAAATGGCTTGCAACAAACTCTGGTGCCTTGTTAATTGTTTTTAAATGCTCAAAGAAACGAGCATCTTGTGGCAATTTGCTTGCTTCAATATATTCTTCTTTAACAGAAGTGTAGCCAACAGTTTTTAGCACATTTCTAATATATTCTTTATTGCCACCAAATTTTAAAAGGGTAGGAAATTCGCCATTCGGTATAACACTTTTTGTTTGTTTTCTCTCGTATTTTTGAAGCATTTCAGCAGCTTTTTTAAGGTGAGCAACTTCCATTTCAAAATGTTCAAGCCAAATTTGCTTAATATACTTGTCGCTTTCATCCAAATACATTGAGTAATATAAATAACACTCGGTGTATTCGTGCATAACCCATTGTTCAAGCCAAGTGCAGTTTGGGTCTTTTAAACTTTCATATTGAGAAACGTGTTCTTCTTCAACCATACCAATTTCGCTGAATAATTTTCTGCCTAAATGGTTTTTGTACATTTGTGCCATATTCATATAAAAGTTCATTGTTTGTTGTTCGGCAGCAGTTATAATTCCTCCCACCAATCTGGTATAAGGGTCCATCTTTTTGCTGTTGCCATATGGCCTAATGTTATCAATCGGGTGTCTGTGCTCATTGATTGTTGGCCTGCCGGGCATAATCTCGGTAAACTTTCCAACCATAATATCTGCATCAATGCCATAATCCATTTTAAGCAGGTTTGCAAAGCGATAAAGGTGGTCAAAGTCCTCAAGTAGTGCAAAATCTAACGCAGCCTTTGTAATAGGGCATTTTTCGTTTTGTGCTAATATGGCAGTTAAATCAATTGCTAGTTGCTCATATGCAATTGTTTCTTCCAACATATTTTCATTAATTGGTTTTAAACAACTAATACGCTTTTGTTGTTGCTGTTCTTGACTTCGCACAACTGCAATTTCTCGCCTTAGGTCATTGTTGTTGCAGTTTCTAGCAAATTGATGCAAAAACCAATTGCTTTCAAACTCGGTGCCGTTCATTAAAATTATTCTAACTTTTGTATAAGGAGCAACTGTTTTTTTGTTGTAAGATTTTGGATACATTTGCTCCCAATTCATAAAATATTCATCTAATGGTTTTGATTCGTATTCAAATGGATTCATTTTTTTACCTCACTAAACTTCAGTATGGGCAAAAAATGGCCATTATATACATTGGCATTTTTAAAATTGGGATATCTTAAACATAGATTAACTGCAACAAATCGCAGCCCACTATCTCTCTAATTTTAAGTATAGTTTTAATTTGTACATTTTTGTTGTTTAAAAAACTATTAAGTGATTGCATACTAATGCAACTTTTTGTGCAAAATTCTGTTTTTGACATCTTGTTTTCTTTTAAAAAATCAAAAATTAATTTAGTGTTTACTGTTTTCAAAGTTTTTCTCCTTTACATTTTGCGTATACGCACATTAATTATATTATGCGTATACGCAAAAGTCAATTATTTTTATGCAAATACGCATATAATATTTGCGTGAAAATATTTTGTGAAAGATTAAAAGAACTTAGAAATGAAAATAAACTATCTACAATTGATATGGGCAAGATTCTAAATGTTAGTTGCTCGACAATAAGTCGCTGGGAAACTGAAAATATTATTCCTAGCATTGAGCATTTAAAAAACATTGCTTTATATTTTAATGTATCAGCAGATTATTTGATAGGATTGGAAGATTAAATTTTTCTTCCATTTTTTAATTCTTTATGCTAAGATAAACATAGGGGGAAAATTATGGATATCAAAATTGATTGTGATGAGGGCAGATTCAAATTTAGAGTTTGTGGCATTTTAAGAGTGCAAGACAAATATTTGGTTGTAAAAATAAATGATAACAACTTTTATTGCTTGCCTGGAGGCCATGTGGAACTTGGCGAGGACACAGACACGGCAGTTTTAAGAGAAATGCACGAAGAACTTGGCTATAAGGTTGACATTGAAAGAATGGTTTGTGTTGTTCAAAACTTTTTTAAAACTGCACAAGGCAAGCCTTTTCATGAAATGGGTTACTATTATGTTGTAACACCACAAAACCTTGAGGATGTAAATCTAGAAGATCATGTGAGAATGGAAATGGACAAGGGCAAACTCCAACGCCTAGAATTTAAATGGGTTACTATAGAGCAATTAAAACAGCTTGATTTTAGACCAGCCATTTTGGCAGAAAAACTAACAAGCAATGTGTTTGAAAATATAATCCAAAAAGATTAAAAAATTAATATAAACAAAAAGATATTTTTGTCGAAACAAATTCGGCAAGAATATTTTTTTATGCCTTGCAAAACCTAAGTTTAAAATTCCTTAACATTGGAGATAATATGAAAGATTTTGACAGTTTAAAAAAAGAGTATGCTCAAAGTTTAAAGCAAACAAACTTAAACAAAGTGTTAACAAGCTATGCATTACCAAATTCTGACGAATTGCATAGTATGATATGTGGATATGCAGAGCTAAAACTAGATAGAGATACTCATCTTTTTGAAAAAGCAGAATCCATAGACTACTTTAACTATGAAAAGGAATTATGGAAGCAAAACAAACCGAATTAATAAAAAGGGGAGATATATTTTACGCAGACCTTAGCCCAGTTGTGGGCAGTGAACAAGGTGGTGTGCGTCCTGTTTTGGTGGTTCAAAACAACATAGGAAACAAGTATTCTCCAACAGTAATCGTCTGCGCCATAACAAGCCAACTGACAAAGGCAAAGCTTCCAACGCATATAGAACTAAACTCCGTTGAATATAACTTACCCAAAGATTCTGTTTGTTTGCTGGAGCAAATACGCACATTAGACAAACGCAGATTGCAAGAAAAAATCTCATTCGTAAACGATAAAAAAATGAAAGATATCGAAAGGGCAATGTTAATAAGCCTAGGCTTTTTTGAAAAGACAAACTCTAGGGAATTCTAGCCATTAACTTTAAATCAAAAAAACACATATAATAGTCAAAGGGGAAAGCGATGGAAACTTTGGCTATTTTTTATGGGGGTAAGTCAGCTGAGCACGATATTTCAATCATAACTGCTCAGCAAGTGATGGCAGTATTAGACAAAACAAAATACAAAATTGTTCCAATATATATTGACAAAAACAACAATTGGCATGTTGTAAAAGACTATGAAAATATGAATATTTATGCAAACCAAAATTTCAAGTCAATAAAATTGGCAACGGGTTTTAAAGATAAATGGATAATTAAAAAAAAGAGCATTGGCGGTTATAAAAATTTTGAAAGAATTGACTTTTGTATAAATTGCTGTCATGGTTTAAACGGTGAAGACGGAACACTCTCTGGCATTTTTGAACTTGCAAATATGCCATATCTTGGAAGTAGTGTCTTGGCGTCAAGTGTTGGGATGGATAAAGTGATAATGAAAGATGTTTTTGTTGCAAACAATGTCCCTTGTGTAAAATATCAATATTTCAATGCTTGCGAATACGAAACTAACGAAACAAAAATTATAGAAAGCGCTGAACAAAATTTGGGTTATCCAATTATAGTAAAGCCGGCAAACCTTGGAAGCAGTATTGGAATAAATATTTCAAAAAATCGAGAAAATTTGCAAAAAAACATTCAAATTGCATTAAATTTTGATAAAAAAGTGATTTTGGAGCAAATTGTGCCAAATTTGCGTGAAATTAATTGTTCGGTTATAGGCAACAGTAAATATCAAGAAGTGTCGGTTTTAGAAGAGCCAAAAAATTGGAAAGAGTTTTTAAACTTTGATGAAAAATATATTTTGGGAAATAAAAACGGGCAAAAGAAACAAATTAATGTAACTCTTGGAAAAGAGCTTGATGAACAGATATTCATATTGTCAAAAGCGGTTTTTAAAATTTTGGGTTGCTGTGGTGTAGTAAGAATTGACTTTTTGCTAGATGATCAAACCAAACAAATTTATGTCAACGAAATCAACACCATACCCGGCTCATATGCCCATTATTTATGGAGGCACAAATATACATTTGCGCAGCTTTTTGACAAACTTATAGATATTTGCAAGGATGAATATTTATACAGACAATCAAATGTTTATGCATACGAATCAAATGTGCTTAATAATTATAACAGATGTCAAAAAATAAACAAATAAAAAAGCCTCCCCCTCTCGTTTTGGGGGAGGTGGGTTTTGCGAAAGCAAAACTCGGAAGGCGTGTTTGTCTTATTAAATTTTATAAAAAATTTTATAAAAATTTTGCATTTTTGTTTGGACAAAAAAAGTTAATGTGCTATCATATAAGCGTGGGGATAAAATAGGTTAGGGAGAGTGGCAACACTCTCTTTAATTTTTTAATAAAATTTTTTTGTCGTAAATATATTTGATTAATTGTGGCAAAATATATACAATAAATTACAAAGGAGTTTTTATGAAGTTAATAAATGAAGAGCAATATAAAACCGAGGTGCTAAACTCAAAAGGTTTGGTTATGTTGGACTTTTTTGCATCATGGTGTGGCCCATGTCGTATGATAGCACCTGTGCTAGAAGAAATTGAAGAGGAGCATAATATTCCACTTTTTAAAATGGATGTTGACGAGGAGCAAAACGTTCCAAGAGAATATGGCGTTATGAGCATACCAACAGTTTGTATTTTTAAAGATGGAAAGTTTCTAGAAAAATTTTTAGGCTATAGATCAAAAGAAGAAGTTTTTGAAATTTTAAGCAAATATATGTAATTAAACTTTATTTAATATGCCAGATTTACAAAAAGGGAATTTTATGGAACAAGATTATTTTTTATCATCAGATGGCAAAACGCAAGTTGCCTATTACATTTTTGAAAATAAACAAGTCAAACCAAAAGCCATTGTGCAAATTTCACATGGGATGAAAGAACATATTCCACCCTATAAATATTTTGCAGAATTTTTAACAAGGCATGGTTATATTGTTGTGGGCAATGATGACCTAGGACACGGCAAAACAGCAAAAGAAATAGCTGACTATGGTTTTTTTGCTGACAAAAAGGGTGACGAAAAGGTTGTTCAAGATTTGCATAAAATGACGCAAATTGCAAAACAAAAATATCCAAACTTGCCAATTTTTATGTTTGGACACTCAATGGGCAGTTTTTTTGCTAGAAAATACGCAAGCGTTTATCCAAACGAACTTGATGGATACATTTTCTGTGGTACATCTGGGCATGTTGCCGGCACAAGATTTGGCATGATCGCTATGACCTTAATGAAAATTTTCAAGGGCAAACGTGCCAACTTAAAATTTTTAGACAAAATGATGGTAAAAAAATATTTTAAATACATACAAAACCCAAAATCGGAATTTGAATGGGTAACCTCAAATGTCGATTATCTTGTAGAAAAAAATTGGAACAGCGATGCCGATAGACCATTTACAGTAAGTGCCTATTATGACATGGTAAAAACTTTGCTATATGTCAACACAAAAAAGTGGGCAAAAAAATTAAACAAAAACATTCCATATTTGTTTGTTTCTGGCTCTCAAGATCCAGTAGGGCAATATGGCAATGGCATTGGTGAAGTATATTCACTTATGGAAAAACAAAAAATTGACAGCATTGACATAATTATGTATGGCACTGGCCGTCACCAATTGACCATAGAAAAAGACAACATAAAGCGCAAATTTATGGATGACGTGCTTTATTGGCTAAACGATAAGACAAACAAAAACCGCAAAAGCGAGAAATAATTTTGCAAATCATACATTAAAAGTTTCACTCATACAAATATTGTATGGGTGTTTTTTTTAAAAAAAAGTCAAAACAAAATGACTATAAGCAAAACAACACGTTGGCAAATTTGGGATTAAACAAATCTGCAAAAATTGTGGGCTATGACAAGTTGTCAAACATAAAAACAAAAAGACGACTTTTGGAACTTGGCTTTATTATTGGCGCAACAGTAGCAGTATCAAATGTGTCAATTATGCAAAAGGTTATGCTTGTACAGCTAAACGGTTATATGGTTTCGCTACGAACAGACATTGCCAAAACAATACAAGTGGGCAATATTAAGTAAAAGGAAAAATTTATGCAAGACATAGTTTTATTGGGCAATCCCAACACGGGCAAAACAACGCTTTTTAACACCCTCACAAAAAGCAGTCAGCACACTGGCAACTGGCATGGGGTTACTGTTGATAGCAAAAACAAAACATTCAAGTTTAACGATCAAAAATTTAACATTGTTGACTTGCCGGGAGTATACTCACTGACTGCTCTAAGTTTTGAAGAACAGGTGAGCCTTGACTATCTTTTTAACAATCAAGACAAGCTAGTTATCAACATAGTTGACATAAACAATATATACAGAAATTTGTATCTAACAATGGAACTAATCCAGCTTGGCGTGCCAATGATTTTGGTAATAAATCAAACCAAAAAAATACAAAAAAGTTTGTATAATATAAACACCAAAAAATTAGAAAAAAAATTAAATATAAAAGTATTAAAAATTAATGCAGAAAATATAAAAGAAGTAAACAATTTAAAACAAGAAATTTACAATTTTTATAATCAAAAAAACATTAATCAAAAATATGTAAATAATTCGCAATCCCTTATAAATAAAGGCAATGAAAATATTGCAAAAATTAATAATAAATATTTTTATTATTTACAAAAAACAATAAATTTAATTAAAAATAATCAAAATAAATTAAAAATAAATATAAATTTTTTGGCTAATAAATGCCTAGAGGGCGATACGAAAATTATACGCAAATTACAACTAAATAATTCGCAATTAAACCAGTTAAAAACCTATCAAAATGATATGCCACTAGAAGAAATTATTTCATATAAATTTGCACAAATTGATGAGCTTTTTAACCACTGCAAAATTGCAAAAACAAGCAAGGTTTATGGCAAAAGCAAACTAGACAAATTTGTGTTAAACAAGTATTTATCCTTGCCAATTTTTTGTGGAGTGCTACTTTTAATTTTTTATTTCACCTTTTTTTCAGTGGGCAGTTTTCTGTCAGAAAAGTTGTCGTATTTTGTTGAAAATGTTTTTGGCGAATGGCTACTTGGTCTTGTTAAATCTTGCACAAATAGTGTTATTATTTATGACTTTTTTTCTACCGCTATCATTGGTGGACTTGGGTCGGTATTTTCATTTTTGCCACAAGTTGTTATTTTGTTTTTATGTCTTGGGTTGTTAGAAGATAGTGGCTATTTGTCAAGAGTGGCATTTTCGCTTGATGACATTTTTTCAAAAGTTGGGCTTTCTGGCAAAAGTGTTTACACCTTGCTTATGGGGTTTGGTTGTTCCACCTCGGCATGCTTGACGGCTCGCACTATGGAAGATAAAAACAGCAAAATCAAAACTGCCATCTTAGCACCATATATGAGTTGCAGTGCAAAACTGCCCATTTATGTTGTCATTGGCTCTGCGTTTTTTGGGGCAAGCAATGTGTTTGTGATTTTTGCTTTGTATATGCTTGGCGTGGTGGTTGCCTTGCTACTTAGCGTATTTTTTGATAAGACTTTTTTAAAAAGCAAAGAGCAGTCATTTGTGCTAGAATTTCCGCCTTATAGGTTAACCAAACCTAAAAGACTTTTAAAACTTGCTTGGGACAACATAAAGTTGTTTTTAATAAGAATTGGCTCAATCCTTGTTTCTGTAAACATTATCATTTGGGTGCTTTCGTCTTTTAGTTTTGACTTTAAATTTGTGCTAGAAAGTGGTGGTCAAAGTATGCTACAAACTTTGGGACATATTTTGACGCCAATCTTTGCCCCGCTAGGCTTTGGCACTTGGGGAGCAACATCGGCTTTGCTGGCGGGACTTATTGCAAAGGAAATTATTGTTTCTAGCATTGCAATGTTCAATGGAATATCACCCTCCAGCAATATGCAAGAGCAAATTTCTCGCAGCTTAACAAACCCTGCAAATGTTGTATTTTTTACACCCGCCAGTGCAATTTCGTATATGGTTTTTTGTTTGTTATATTCTCCATGCTTTGCAACAATCTCGGTGCTGTCAAGAGAAATTGGCAAAAAATGGACATTTATTTCTTGTCTTGTTCAACTGGTAGTTGCTTATTTAATTAGTTTAATTTTATATACATCAATCAACCTAATTTTAAACAAAGGGATTTTAACCTTTTTGCTCCTTTTTCTTTTTATAGCCCTTTTAACATATTCACTCGCATTGCTTTTAAAAAAGAAAAAATCCAAGTGTGCCGGGTGTAAGAGATCATAAAAAGCATTTAGGTCTTATTTTTTCTATAGAACTAAAAAAAACTCTCCCAAAAGGGAGAGAAATATTAAATAAATTCCAACTGATTGTTTGGGTATTCTTTAACAAAACTTTCGAAAATTTTAAAAACGATTGACCATTGAAAATCCTCAAACTTTTTTTCTGGTTTTAAATTTGCAATATCAAAATTTTTAAATATATAAGTGTTATTTTCTGGCGCGCAATAACACAAAAATTCATACAAAAAATCACCCCTATAGCAAAGACCATCATAATCATTTTTCCAATCTAAAAACCTATCTTTGTTTAATTTTTTGCACAAGTCATCATAAAAACTTTTATAACTTTCATACTCATTTTTATCAAATATAATTTTTCTCATACTTTAATAATACCATAATTTGCTATAAAAGTAAATTGACAAAAAAATAAAACAAAATTGTTTATACATATAAACCCCAAAACTTACACAAAATAAGTTAAAATGGGGGAACTAAAAATGACTTTTTCTTTGATTTTGCTTGGTGTAATGTTAATATTGGTGGCGTTTAATGTGGGCGAGAGCATATATGCAAAACTAAAAATAAAAAAGCGAGCATTAATTTTGCTTCTGCTCGCAACAATTGTATTATATTTTGTTCCAAACTTTGCCGTCGGCGGAATAACATTTACTTGGGTTGGTTTTGTTTTGCCACTTGTTTTTAGCATTGTGGTTTTAATAAAAGTTAAAAATTTAAAAGCATATTTCAAAATGTTTGTTGCAACGCTCATTGCTTTTGCTTTAAACATTGTTTACAACCTCATTACTTTTGACGTTTACGAAAGCAACATTTTGCAACCATATCTTGTTTTGGCATTAATTCTTGGCTCTTTACCGCTTTTACTTGTTCAAACACCAACAAGGCTTTATGCTTCAACTTTTTTGGGCGTCATAGCCTCAGAAATTGTGTTTTATTTATCTCGCTATTCAATTTACGGAGAATACTACCTCACCATAGGTAGCGAAAAAGTTTTTGCCATAATGCTTGTAACTTTTGTAACATCACTGTTAACTTACTTTTTTGCCCGCAAACTCAAAACAATATCCATAAGACGCAAACTCAAAAAGAAAGAACGCGAAGAGTATTTGGCATAGTCAAACGGATATAATTTTAACATTTGACAAAACTTCGTTAACAATTTTACTTGGCAAGATATAGTCGGCAATGCAAAAATCACATTTGTTTAAAAGGTTCAACAACAAAATGTCTTTATGGTTAAAATAAATCTCAGGACTTGGTGTGGCAATATAGTTTGTATTTAGAGAGTTAAAATTTGCAAAATAATTTTGCATATTACAATTATCAACCGAATTTAAACTAATATATTTTTTTTCATAATTAAAAAGCAAAATGTTTATGTTGTACGATTTTTTTAAAACCGCCAATTGTTCAAAAAGTTCAATGCAAACTTCTCTAAAAAATACAACATCCAAACAATCACACAATTGACACATCAACTTAATCTATTCCAAAATTTTGTTTAATGTTTTGCTACTTAAATCGGTCGAACATAAAATACAGACTTTCATAAAATTCTCCAAAAAACTAACAATTTGTTAGTTTGAATATTATTGTATTACCAAAATGGTAATATGTCAAGTATAAAGGTAAATTAATGAAAATAATACTTGGGCAAAGGCTAAAAGAATTAAGACAAGAGCAGGGTTTAACACAAAAGGAACTTGCTGATTTGTTGGGAATAAATAGCGTAACATATTTGCATTATGAAAAAGAGCAAAGACAACCTCCGCTTGAATTATTGGTTGACTTGGCAAAATTTTTTAATGTAACTGTAGATTATTTATTGGGCGTTACAAATTTTTAAGAGTGCCACCGCTTAGGGTGGTATTTTGTACAATTATATAATAAGTTGCATTTCGCAACTTGTCAACTAAAAAGTTGCATTTCGCATACAATATCGGTATGAGTGAATTTTCTGAAAGGTTGAAAGAATTGTTAATTCAAAACAATATAACACAAAAAGACTTAAGTGAAAAGATAAACAAATCGAGAGTTGCTGTGAATAATTATTGTACTGGTTATAGAGAGCCTTCTCTAGATACATTAAAAATGATTTGCCAAGCTTTAAACGAAAGTGCGGATTATTTATTGGGCTTGAAAGATATTTAATTGACTGAATGCAAACTGTTTAATTTGGCTTGTCTCAGACTGAAAACAAACTATGATTTTTTACTTAGTTTGTTTTTTTCTATTGCCAATATTTAGAAAAAGCCTCCCTTGTGTAAAGGGAGGTGGCAACGAAGCAAAGCGAAGTTGACGGAGGGATTGTCAAAGATACGGTTATTACTAGGAGTAAAACAATCCCCCAGACTGCTTGCTCGCAAGCGAGCCACGCAGTCAGCCCCCTTTACACAAAGGGGCCTATAAATGATGACAAAGTAGCACGATATTATAATATTAGAAAAAATTTTGTATACGACAAACCTCACCACCTTATTAGTTGGTATTTTTTTTGCCTTTATTTATTAATAATTAATATTTATTTGTAATATATTTTTGATTGTGATATACTACAATGAAAATTAAGGAGAAATTATGAAAAAGCCGTTAGTTGCAGTTGTGGGTAGGCCAAATGTGGGCAAAAGCACCTTTTTTAATAAAATATGTGGCAAGCGTATAAGCATTGTAGATGACACTCCGGGTGTTACTCGTGATCGTATTTATGCAGATGCAGAGTGGTGCGGGTATAATTTTAGAATGGTTGACACTGGTGGGTTAGACTCAAAATCTGGTGATGTTTTTCAAGGCGAAATTAAGGAACAAGCAGATATTGCAATAGATTTAGCAGATGTTATTGTGTTTATTGTTGACGGTAAAACTGGTTTAACTCAAAACGATAGCGAAGTTGGAGAATATTTGCGTAAAAGTGGCAAGCCCGTTGTTTTAGTGGTTAATAAGTTAGACAATTTTGAAGTAGAAAATTCTTACGAGTTTTATAGCTTAGGCCTTGGTGAGCCGTATCCAATTTCTTGCGAGCAAAGCAAGGGGCTTGGTGAAGTGCTTGATGCCATTGTTGCCAATTTTAACGAAAGAAACTATTTAGAAGAAGAAACCGGCACCATAAAAATTGCCATAGTTGGCAAGCCAAATGTTGGCAAAAGTAGTATAACCAATCGTGTGCTTGGCGAAGATAGGGTTGTTGTTAGTGATGTTGCGGGAACAACTCGTGATGCCATAGAAACCGATTTTAAGTGCAATGGCAAAAAATACACGCTTATTGACACTGCTGGGCTTAGACGACAACGCGGTGTAGAGCATGAATCAGTTGAGGGCTATTCGGTTATAAGGTCAATGGAAGCCATAAAAAGAGCAGACGTTGTGCTAATTGTTATGGACGCAAGCGAGCCAATTAGCGAGCAAGATGTTAGAATTGCAGGCTATGTTCACGAAGAAGGCAAACCATCAATTGTTGTTATGAACAAATGGGACAAGGTTGACAAAGACGGTAGCACAATCAATGCTTACACAAAAGAACTTCAAAACAAACTCTCATTCATGGACTATTTTGTGCCAGTGTTTACTTCTGCCGTTACGGGCAAAAGATTGTTAGAAGTTATTGAAAAAGTAGATTATGTTTATCAAAACGCAACCAGAAGAATCACAACTGGTGCTTTAAACGACTTGCTTGCAAGTGCAATACTTTCCAACGAGCCACCATATCGAAATGGTCGCAAGTTAAAAATTCAATATGTTACACAAGTTCAAGTTGCACCACCAACATTTGTTTTGTTTGTTAATGATGCAACGCTTATGCATTTTTCATATTTAAGATATTTAGAAAACAGATTTAGGGATGCCGTAGATTTCAAAGGCACTCCAATCAAATTTATAACTCGTAGCAAAACTGACAAGAAAGAATAAAAAGGAATTTTATGGCAATTATAGTATTAAAATTTGTCTTGCTAATTATTGGCGGCTATATGCTGGGTAATTTTAGTTCGGCAAAATTTATTTCAAAACTCAAAAAAGACGACATAACCAAGCATGGCAGTGGAAACCCTGGCACAATGAATATGGTGCGCACTTTTGGTTTTAAACTTGGCTTTTTAACTTTGGTTATGGACGCACTAAAAAGCGCAATCCCATCACTTGTGGGCTTTGCTATTTTTGGCGGTTTTTCAGGCGGTGGTGACATGGCTTACATTGCACTTTTTGCTGGTGGTTTTGCCGCAGTGCTTGGCCATATTTTTCCAATTGTTTACAAGTTTAAAGGTGGCAAGGGCATTGCTTGCATAGTTGGTATGTTTGCGGTTGCCGAGCCAATGTGGGCAGGCATCATCTTTGCGGTAAGCTTGTTGTTTTTGATTATTGTCAAATATGGCGCGCTTACTTCATTTGTTTTTATCACTTGCCTTACAGTAATCGAGGGCTACAAATTTAGACACAACATTGTGGTTTGCATACTTTTGTTCTTAATTTACTTTTTGGCGTGGTATATGCACAGACAAAATTTCTTCCGCCTTTTAATTGGCAAAGAAAACAAGGTAAATTTGTTTAAAAAGAAAAAAGATAAAGAAAAACTAGATAGACAAACCAAAAAAGAAATCAAACAAGAAAATAAAAATAAGGAAATTGGTTAATTGAAAAAAGTAGAACTTTTATCGCCAGCGGGTGATTTTGAGGGCTTAAAAAATGCGGTGTTTGGTGGAGCAAACGCCGTTTATTTTGGCGCAAAAAGTTTTAATGCAAGGGCAAAAGCAGACAATTTTGGCGAGGATTTGTTGCAAGCTGTAACCTTTGCTCACTTGTATGGAGTAAAGTGTTATTTGACATTAAACACAATAATAGAAAATGACGATGCCATAAGACTTTTACAAACAGTAAAATATGCGCTAGACTGTGGAATTGATGCGTTTATTGTGCAAGATTTTGGTGTGGTGAATTTAATAAAAAATTCATTTAAAGAAAAAATCGAACTCCATGCAAGCACACAAATGGTTGTAAACAACTATCAAGGTGCCCTAGTAGCCAAACAAATGGGCTTGACAAGGGTGGTACTTGCAAGGGAAACAAGTTTGCAAGACATTAAACTCATAAAAGAAAAAACAGGCCTAGAAATTGAATATTTTATTCAAGGCGCACTTTGTGTTTGCCTTTCGGGCAACTGCTATATGTCGGCACATCTTTTTGGCAAAAGTGGCAACAAGGGTGAGTGCTTGCAACCTTGCAGACTGCCATATAGGGCAGTTGTAAAAGGCAAAGAAATTGCAAAAGGTTATTTGCTTTCCGCAAAAGATTTAAATATGTCAAAACGCCTTAAAGAATTAATTGACGCAGGCGTTGACAGCTTTAAAATTGAAGGCAGACTTAGAAGACAAGGATATATTTCAAGCGTTACAAAAACATATAGGCAAATTATTGACAATAATTTGATAGCAACCGAGCAAAACCAAACCGACTTAAAAAAAGCGTTCAATCGTGGCGACTATACCGAAGGGTATTTAAACGGCAACGGCAACATTATTGACGCAACAATTCAAGGTCATAAAGGCATTAAAATCGGCAAGGTGATAGACTTTAAAATTGGAAACAAATTCAACACACTAAAAGTAGAATCCAGCCATAAAATTTCAGCGGGCGATGGCTTAAAATTTATTTCAAACAATAAAGAAATTGCAACCATAACTGCGGTTGACATAAAGGCAAACGGCAATGTTTATACTATAACAACCACAGCAAAAAATCTTGCTGGTGACGTTTATTTAATTTTAGATGCAGAAAAAGAAAAAAATGACACAACATTTGTTAAAAAACTACCGGTTGATTTTACGCTTGTTGCAGAGCAAAACAAACCAATAAAATTAAAGTATACTTTTAAAAATATAAGTGGGGTAGTTGACGGCGAAGTTTGTCAAATGGCTCAAAAAATTGCTCTAGACTATGCATCGGCAGAAGAAAGTTTAAGCAAATTAAATGATACATATTTTTACTTAAACAATTTGCAAGTGCAAACCAACGGAGTTTTTGTAAGAAGGCAAGAACTAAATGAGTTGAGAAGAAGAGCAGTTGAACAAATAATCAATCACTATCAATCAAAAAACAATTGCGAACTGGACTTATCATACGCAAACCAAATTTTGTTAGTGCAAAATTGTATGCTAAAACCAGAAGCACCAAGCATAGAATTTGGCGAACTATACAACTCGAATGCCGACATTTTGGTGGTTAAACCACAAGATTATCAAACTTTTGATTATTCAAAAATTATTCACAATAACGCATATTTATACATTCCGTCTTTTTTGTCGCATCAAGATTTGGAAATTATAAACACCATTTTGCAAAACAATCAAAATCTTGGCGTTTATGCAAATAATATCGGCGCCCTAAACTATCAAAGAAAAACAATTCTAGGCGCAAAATTAAACCTAAAAAACATTTTTGCGATTAATCAACTTGTGAATAATTATACAACATTCGTTGTGCTTTCACCAGAAGCCGGCGAGCAAACTTACAATCAAATAAACAATCAATCAATCTTGCCAATTATAAAAAGCAATTTTGACAATTTTGATTTAATGACATTTGTTCATTGTCCGATCAAAACCATTTTTAAAAACACTTGCACAAACTGTAAATATTGCCAAGACATAACTTACATAATGGACAATGGCAAAAAGTTTAAACTTAATAGATACAAGGTTAAAAATTGCTATTTCACGCTAACAAAAATATAGGATTTTATTCTTTAGAATAAGTTGTATTTTTTGTAAATATTTGTTAAAATATAAAAAAGGGGGGGCAAGCATGAAACAAACAAGTTATTTAAACAAGCTTCAAAGCAGATCAAAAAAAATGATCACGCTTGTTTTTTCTTTATTGGTTTGTGTAGCAAGCTGTCTCTGCGTTAATATTATACAACAATATGCATTTGCAGGTCCGCAAATAATATTGCCAGTGCAGCCTTGGGAACCATCGTCTGGTCCCTCTCTTTCAAGCATACCTTATTCAAATGGGGTATATAAGATCTCAACAAGGGCACATATGGACACATTGTCAGAATATGTACGTAGCGGAGCGGAACACGATACAAATAATTGCACAGGAAAAACTTTTGTTTTACAAAATAACCTTAATTTAGGCTCAACAAACTTTATTCCAATTGGTACTTTTGTAAGTGGTAAAACTGATGCCAATTATTTCGCAGGTACTTTTGATGGTAATGGCTACACAATAACTGTAAGAATTTCATCAGATTCAACATATGCAACTAGGGACCTAGGCCTTTTTGGTTATTTACATTGGGGTGCTGTTATTAAAAATTTAAAGGTTTCAGGATCTATTACGCAAACCTCAAGTAGTTATAGTGTGGGTGGTATTGCTGGCAGTGTTTATAATGAAGTTAAAATAGAAAATTGCACAAATTATGCAACAATAACCGCTTCGGCTCAAAATAATTCAATAGGCGGTATTGTTGGATTTAGTAGTGTTAATACAAATATAGTTATATCAAAATGTATTAACTCCGGAACAATATCAAACAACTCAACAGGAACAGCTTGTGCGGGCGGCATATGTGGCAATGCAGAACAAATAAATAGCATTACTTTTTGTGAAAATCTTGCAAGCATTTCTTCTGGCACAACATCAACCGACTCTGCTTATGCTGGGGGCATAGTTGGGAAGTTATCAAGTGGAAGCATATCATATTGCGCCAATACAATTCCATATATCAATCAGAGTATTAGAGCAACAGCAAAAGAAAATAGCGAAACAAAAGTTTCACTAACAACTTCAGACTATTATTCTGAAGAAAATGAGCCATATGTGGGCAAGGTGGCTAATTTGGCATATAGAGAACAGGTAGAGGTAATACGATATTATACCAATGCTTATGCAGGAGGATTAGCGGGTCTATCAAATGGAGCAATCTCAAATTCTTATTCTGTTTCAGGTTATGTATTGGGAGGTAAGGAATATTACAGAATCACCATGAAAGTTTTATTTGCGGGTAGGTATTTTAGCGCTACCACAGGTTTTACGAATTCTTTTAAACAATTTGGCAATGAAACCGTTTATGTTTTAACGGTTGACAATCTTATGCCTCAACAAGCTATTTGCGCTGCAGGAAATGGTACTTTTACACAAGTTTATAATTATAATAGTGCATATTATGAAAATACAGGAAGTATTTCAACAAAATATAGAGGTGGCTCAACCGGAGATACCACGTATACCATTATGGGAATGGGAGACTGGCCAAAAGGTGACGGTAAAAAAACTCCTGATAGTGCAATTTCATTTGGTGCTTTCTCTGCCGAACAAAGCAACAGTATTAGTGGAGAACCTTTAACCAGTGTAATTCAAGCGTCCGCTTATGGTTGGAAAATATCCATGGGATTGACTATTAATGTTAATATAGAAAACAATAAGCTGACGATATCAGAATCAACTGATCCTACAGCTTACAGTCGGGGATATTTTAATAAGTCATATACTGCAGATATCTCGTCTTATGATTTTTGCACTAAAGCCAGTGTGTCGAGTGGCTTGCCAACAGGTCTTTCCCAAGATGTCTGGGCAATTTCCTCGTACATAAATAACGGTTTTCCTCATTTTAAATATAAATATTGGGAAGATGAATTTTAATTGTTATCAAAACCGTGTCAAACAAAGTTGACACGGTTTTTTTATTGTGTTATGATAAACTAACTAATTTAATCTATTAAAAAGGGCTATATTTATGAATTATTTTATTTATTTAAATTTTGTTTGTTTAAAAGTCTGGCGTAAAGCCTAAGACTAGCTTTTTTGTGTGAAACAATCACACCCATTTAAAACTTAAACAAATTAAAATTTAGGAGAATAATAATATGAAAAACATTATATTAACAGCAGATAGGCCAACAGGGCAGTTGCATATTGGGCACTATGTTGGCTCTCTTTTAAATAGACTAAAAATGCAAAACGAGGGCAATTATGAAAAAATGTATGTTATGATTGCCGATTCGCAAGCACTAACCGACAATTATGGCAATGTGCAAAAGGTGCGCGACAACATTTTAGAAGTTGCACTTGATTATTTGGCAGTTGGCATTGATCCAAGCAAAGTTACAATCTTTATTCAATCAATGGTGCCAGAGTTAACCGAATTTATGTTTTACTATATGAATTTGGTGACACTTTCAAGGCTAGAACGCAATCCAACAGTAAAAACCGAAATTGCGCAAAAGAATTTTGGCGAAAGTGTACCTGCAGGCTTTTTGTGTTACCCAATCAGCCAAGCGGCAGATATAACCGCTTTTAATGCAAATCTTATTCCAGTGGGGGATGACCAAAGGCCACTTGTTGAACAAACTCGTGAAATTGTAAGGTCGTTTAACAATCTTTATGGGCAAACGTTGGTAGAGCCAAAAGAAGTGTTGCCAGACAACGAAGCTTGCTTAAGGCTTCCAGGCCTTGACGGAAAAGCCAAAATGAGCAAAAGTTTAGGCAACTGCATTTTCTTGGCAGACGAGCCTGAAGTAATCAAACAAAAAGTTATGAGTATGTACACCGATCCAGATCATATTAAAATAACCGATCCCGGAAAAATAAAGGGCAATGCGGTGTTTAGTTATCTTGATGCACTTTGCACAGATCAACATTTTGAAAAATATTTGCCAGAATATAAAAACTTGCAAGAACTCAAAGATCATTACACTCGTGGTGGATTAGGGGATGTAAAAATCAAAAGGTTCTTAAATGAAATTTTGCAAGAAATTTTAGCACCAATCAGAGAAAAAAGAAAAGAACTTGCAAAAGATCCTAAAAAAATCTTCAATATGCTTTTTGCTGGCTCAAAAGAGGCAAGAGAAGTCGCTGGTGAAAATTTAACAAAATTGAAACAAGCAATGGGAATTGATTATCAAAATATGCAATAAATTCAAAAAAATACTTGACATAGCAAAACAAAAAACCTTATACTATGCAAGTATTTTACATAGGGGTGTAGCTCAGTTGGTAGAGTCGCGGTCTCCAAAACCGTTGGTCGTGAGTTCGAGTCTTACCGCCCCTGCCACTAGAAAAAATGTTGACCTGTTGGGCTAGATTTTGTGCAAGCACAAAATCGACGCTTGACGGTCACATTTTTTCTTTAGTCCGAGAAACTTTCGCCAGCTCAAGTTATCTCGGAAATCAATAAGATAGTTTTAAAAGTCGGGCTTATGGCTCGCTTTTTTTTATTCAAAAAAAGCGTCGCGTTGACGCCCGCAATTTTTCTTATTCCGACCAGGCGCAAACTTTCACTTTGTTCAAGTTTGGTCGGACTTTCTAATAGGATATTTTAAATGCTTTGACCTGTTGGGCTAGATTTTGTGCAAGCACAAAATCGACGCTTGACGGTCACATTTTTTCTTTAGTCCGAGAAACTTTCGCCAGCTCAAGTTATCTCGGAAATCAATAAGATAGTTTTAAAAGACGGGCTTATGGCTCGCTTTTTTTTATTCAAAAAAAGCGTCGCGTTGACGCCCGCAATTTTTCTTATTCCGACCAAACCAAAATCGCACTTCGTTGGCGATATTGTCGGACTCATAATAAGATATATTTTATATTTGTCGGGCTTATGGCTTGTTTTTAATGAGTGTTTTTGACCAAGTTGGAAATGCAATGCTTATTAAGAGTCCACTTTTATCAGGTACACCATTTTATTGGTACATAATGATAACATTTGGCACATTATATCTTTTAATTTTCCTAACCATTTGGCATTTTGTTGCCAAGAAAAAGAAGAGCAAGAGCGACAACAAATAAAAAGAAAAAGTTATTTTGTTTGTACTATACTTATAAGAAATTAAAAAAACAAAAAATCCCAAACTACTTGGGATTTTTTATCGTACAATTTCATCATTTGATTGTAATTGAACAGCTGTTTGCATACAAACTTTTTTAAGCAATGCTTCTGCTTGTGCTGTTGGAAGTTCGCAATTGATTTTTTCAATTTCTTCTGCAAATTTAACTAACTCTTCTTTACTAAAAACTTTTTTAGCAAGTTCAGGGCAAAGATTAACCGGTTTTCTGTATCTGTTGTTTTTTCTAGTTTTGTCAATAGCCAATGAGTGCAATGTGCTTGGATGAAAAACTATTCTTGCATCAGATGTGAATTTGCTTGTTGGAATAATTTTGTAACTACCAAAGCATTTTTTAACCAAAACAAAAAATGGTGTTGCTTTTGAATAAACAAGGTCAACATTAATTCCACTGTCATCAGCATTTAAGCCGCTTATGCTATAAAGTTTCACAATTCTTAAATCTTCAGCTCTTGTCATAACTCCTCCTTTATAAAAATATGAGGCATATTATATTACTATGTCAAAAGTTTGTCAATGCTTTTGATAAAACAATTGACAAACAAATATAAAAAGTAATAATATAAAAGCACTATATGTAAAAGAGGAAAGGCTTATGATAGATATTAACATTTTAAGAACAAATCCAGAAATGGTAAAAGAAAACATAAAAAAGAAATTTCAAGACGCAAAACTCCCACTTGTTGATGAGGTTATCGAATTAGACAAACAAAATCGTGATTTAAAACAACAAGGTGACGACATTAGAAGTGCAAGAAATAAACTAAGTGCTCAAGTCGGAATGCTAATGCGAGATAAAAACTTTGCAGAGGCTGAAAAAGTAAAGGCTCAAGTTAAAGCTGATGCCGAAAGACTTGTGGAACTTGAAGCAAAACAACAAGAAATTGATGCCGAAATCAAAAAAATAATGATGACAATTCCAAACATTATTGACTCAAGTGTTCCAGTTGGCAAAGACGACAACGAAAATGTTGAAGTTCAGCGTTTTGGCGAGGCGAATGTTCCAGAATATGAAATTCCTTACAATGCCGACATTTTAGACAGAATTGGTGGCTTAGATAAAGATGCCGCAGGCAGAACATCGGGCAGTGGTTTTTACTTTTTGCTAGGTGACGCTGCAAGGCTTCACGAAGCAATGATCGCCTATGCACGAGATTATATGATTGACAAAGGTTTCACATATGCAATCCCACCTTTTATGATTAGAAGTGATGTTGTAACCGGTGTAATGAGTTTTGCCGAAATGGACGCAATGATGTACAAAATTGAAGGCGAAGATTTATATTTAATCGGCACTAGCGAGCACTCTATGATTGGCCGTTTTAAAGACCAAATAATAAAAGAAGAAGAGTTGCCAATTACATTAACTTCATATTCACCATGCTTTAGAAAAGAAGGTGGCGCTCATGGTTTAGAAGAACGTGGAATATATCGCGTACACCAATTCGAAAAACAAGAAATGATTGTTCTTTGCAAACCAGAAGAACACATGGAGTGGTATAACAAAATGTGGAAATACACTGTTGAAGTGTTTAGAAACTTAAATGTTCCAGTAAGACAATTAGAATGTTGCTCTGGCGACTTGGCAGATTTAAAAGTTAAATCTTGCGATATTGAAGCGTGGAGCCCAAGACAACAAAAATTCTTTGAAGTTGGCTCATGTTCAACTCTTGGTGATGCTCAAGCAAGAAGGCTTGGTATCCGTATGAAAGGCAAACAAGGCAATTCGTATGTTTACACATTAAACAACACGGTGCTTGCAAGCCCAAGAGGTTTAATTGCACTACTCGAAAACAACTACAACCCAGATGGCTCAATCACTGTTCCTAAGGCTCTTAGACCATATATGGGCGGCAAAGAAAAGATTTTGCCTATTAAGTAAAATTCAAAAATAATAGAAATTTAAATCAAAAAATATCAAGTGCTAGTTTGCTTGATATTTTTTTAATTAAAAGTGTATAATTAGTGCGAAGGAGTTTTTATGTTAAAAAGAAGTGAAGTACAAGAAAAATATAAGTGGGATTTAAGCAGTTACTTTTTGGACCTCAACCACTGGCAAGCAGAATTTAACCAAGTGAAAAACATGTATGAAAAATTAACAGAATATGAGGGCAATCTTGGCGATGACGCCAGACTTTTGGAATGCTTAAAATTAGATAAAGAAATCAATGAAATTACAGCAAGGCTTTATGTGTATATTTCGCTAAAAATCAAAGAGGACGCAAAAGTTGAAGTTTATCAAGACAAGGCGAATAAACTAGATAAATATTTAAGCGACATTTCGCCACGCCTTTCATTTTTAACAAGCGAAATTAATGAAATTGACGACGAGCGTCTTTTAAGGCTTGCAAACGATAAGAATTTTGCAGATTTTGATTTGCAACTAAAAAATGTAATACGCAACAAACCGCACACTTTAAACAAAGAGCAAGAAAAACTTTTAAGCATGGTAAGCGAGTGCATTGGCGGAGCAGAAGAAGTTTTTGATATGATTGATGCTGTTGACATAAAGTTTGAAGACATTGTTGATTCAAATGGTCAAAAATTTCCTTTAAACAATGCAAATTATTCTGTTTATTTAAGAAGTGAAGACCAAGTTTTAAGAGGTAGTGCTTTCAAAAATTTAAATGGCGGGTATGGAAAACTTAACTATTCACTTTCAACAAACTATATGAACAACGTAAAAACCGATTGCACTATGGCAAAGGTTAGAAAATTTGATTCAGCTTTCAAGCAAGCTCTTTTTGGTGAAGAAGTTGATGAAAAGGTTTATAAAACTTTAATTAAACAAGTAAATAAGCATAAAAATGTTTTTCAAAGATATTTTAACCTAAAGAAAAAAGCACTAAATTTAGAAACTTTTTATAACTATGATGTAAACGCAAAATTAAAAACAAAGCATAATAAAAAATACACCTATGATGAAGCGTTTGATATGGTAAAAAACTCGCTTAATGTTTTGGGTGGAGAATATACAAACATTTTGCAAAAGGCAAAAGATGAGCGTTGGATTGATGTTATGCCAAATGAAAACAAAGACACAGGCGCATTTTCTTGGGGAGCATATGGAGCAAATCCTGTAGTTCTATTAAACTATGAAGAAACAATCAATTCGGTTTTCACACTAGCACACGAACTGGGCCATATGATGCACACATATTATTCAAATAATAACAATGTTAGCACAAAGGCAGGGTATGAAATTTTTGTTGCCGAGGTTGCAAGCACAACCAATGAATTAATCTTGGCAAGAACACTTTTAAATAACAAAGACGAAGACATTCAAACAAAACTTTTTTACATTGACTATTTAATGAATACCTTTTATGGCACAATCTTCCGCCAAACAATGTTTGCAGAATTTGAATATCTTGTGCATGATGCATATGAAAATGGCGAAAACACAACAACTGATGCATTAAATAACATATATATGGATCTATGCAAAAACTATTTTGGTGAAAATGTTGAACTTGTTGACGAACTAAAATATGAATGGAGCCGCATACCACATTTTTACACCTCTTTCTATGTTTACAAATATGCAACGGGAATTATTTCGGCACTAGCTCTTGCAAACAAAATTTTAGACGGCGACACCAAAACGCTACAAAGTTATAAAAACTTTTTAAAATCTGGTTGCACAAAACCACCAGTTGAACTTTTAAAAGATGCAGGCGTTGACCTTACAAAACAAGAAACATTTGAAAGCGCCTTTGAATATATTTCAAAAGTGCTAGATACTTTTGAAGATATTAAGTAGATAATATATAATTAAATAATATAATAACATAAATATATATGGCACAAAACGGAGCAAAACTGAGTAAAAAGCCATGAATTTTTCCAACAACGCGCCAAGTGTTCACAAAAAGTCGAAAAAAGTAGTAAAAAACACGAAAAAAGTTAAAAAAACTTTAAAAAACTTGTTGACTTGCTTAAAAGGGGTGTGGTAGTATTAGGGAGTCGCACTGAGAGATCGGCGCGAAACTAAAGTTTTCTGTTGAAAATTTTGGGGCCCCCGAAAAACCCCAACGAAGTGGATTTTTTGGGGAGAGGAGTAACCGACTGAAAAACAAAAAAATTTGCCTAGCAAATTTTGAAGTCAAAAAGTCGAGTTGCGACGAAGTACTTTGACAACTGCATAAATATAGATTATCAAGTAAGAAAGTTAGAAATAACGAGTAAGACATGATGAGTCAAATATCAGTATTAACTTAAAAAGAGTAATATGTATCAAAATTACAATTTATTGTATCGTTTTACAATTACGTTGAGTTTAACAAGATATTTTATGATTAAAACTAATCGAAAGCAAAAATGCTAAGAATCCAATTAGATATATTTTAGCCGAAAAGAAACAAGCAAGACGAGGCTCGTCAGTGGCTTGATTGAGGGAGTTTAGTTTTCTAAATGACCGAAAGCAAGCGCTGACAGAAACGAAGTATTGCGCAGTTTGTTTTTGGATAAAAGTAGATTAAGCTACAAAGAGCATATGGTGGATGCCTTGGCACTAGGCGCCGAAGAAGGACGTGATAAGCTGCGAAAAGCTACGGGGAGTTGCAAGTGAACTGTGATCCGTAGATATCCGAATGTGGGAACACAGCATTGGTAATACAATGTTATCATACAGTAAATACATAGCTGTATGAAGGGAACCCGGGGAACTGAAACATCTAAGTACCCGGAGGAAAAGAAAGTAAACAAACGATTGCGAAAGTAGTGGCGAGCGAAATTGCAAGAGGCCAAACCAGTTTGAGAAATCGAACTGGGGTTAGGACTAGAACGTGGGAAAGAGGTTGATAGATGAAGATACCTGGAAAGGTACGCAAGACAGGGTAACAGCCCCGTAATTTAAATCAAAGTAAACCCTACTAGAATCCAGAGTAGCACAGGACACGAGAAATCCGGTGTGAATGAGGGAGGACCATCTCCTAAGCCTAAATACGACCTAGTGACCGATAGCGAATAGTACTGTGAGGGAACGGTGAAAAGAACCCCGGGAGGGGAGTGAAAGAGAACCTGAAACCGTATGTTTACAAGCA
>SVIU01000052.1 GCA_015069335.1 Clostridiales bacterium | reverse complement strand
TCCCAAAATCGATTCTCGCTTACAGTTTACCCCCCCCCGCGAGAATGTCAAGCAAAATTTAAACGTTTTTAAAAGAAATTTTTAATGAGTTAATTTTAGTGATTTTTGTAAGTTTTTTAAATAAGTTGTAACAATTTTTGTCTGAAAAACAAACATTTTAATTTTAAATAATTTTATTGTTATTAAAGCAAAATTACCTAGTATAAAAAAATTTGATAAATTTTATTGTTTATTACCACAAAAAAACATCTTTTATGCATACAGCACCAAAGATGTTTTTTAATTAATTTAATTACTGAATATTGTCTGCAAGTACCAAAGGGATTTGCAAGCAAAACTAATGGTTTATACTCTTCCAACAAACTCGTCAATTGACATATTAAAATAGTTTGCAATGTTTACAATTGTAATATATTTTGGAGCATCACCATCACGCCATCTTGTTAAGTTTGTTCTTGACATTTTTAAATCGGCTGCAAGTTTAAAGAAAGTTGTGTTGGTTTGTGCCATGATTTGTTTAACTCTGGTGTATAAATCAAACTTGTAATCTTTTTTTGCATTGCATTTAAATTTTGTGGTTTTGCCCTCAAAATAGTCCATTGAAGTGCCTAAGTAGTCAACGATTTTTAAAACATTTGCAAGCAATGGGTTGTCGCTTTTCATAAAATCATAAAAAGTTGTAAATTTAAAACCCGACATTTCTGCAAACTTGTGCAATGATATGTTTCTTTCATCTAAATATTTTTTTAAATTTATAGCAAAATTGGTCATTTTTTTACCTCACTCCCTAAAAGTATACAACAATAATTTACCCTTGTCAATAGGTTTTAAAAATTTTTTTTGGCTTGGGGGAAATTTTTAACAAAGCATAAATGTATAAAAAACGAACACCACAAAGGTGTTCGAATTCTAAAATAATGGTGGGAGTTAATGGACTCGAACCAATGACCCTCTGCTTGTAAGGCAGATGCTCTAGCCAACTGAGCTAAACTCCCATATCTCTAAGACTTTGTTAATATAACACATACAAAACACCTGTGTCAACAACTTTTTTAATATTTTTTAAAATTTTTTATATTTTATTAGCGTTGTTATTTTTTTGTCATTTTGTTAATAGCAATCTTTATAAAGTAATTGAAAAACAAGGCAATATGGTTTTGTGATGTACCCCATTTTTACCTTGCCATTTTAAATTATTTAATTATATTTATATTACGAATTTATAATTTTTAAAATTAAGTAATAAAGTGCATTCTCTTGCGACATTGCACCGCTTTTTATGTTGTAATCGGTTTCCATTAATAAATTGACTATTGCTTTTAATTGCTTAGCTCCAAACTTATTGGCTTGCTCTTTTGCTTTTGTTATTGCATATTCTTTGCAACCGAGTGTTTTTGCTAGGTCTTGATTTGAGCCTTTGTTTATTTTTGCAAACATAAGCCTGCGAAATTGCCCATTGATGAGCCCCAAAATTTTTATAACCGGCTCACCCGATTCTAGCATTTGATAAACATAAGTTATTGCTTTGTCTTTATTTTTGTTTCCAAGAGCATCTGTTAGGTCAAACACTTTTGTTTCGGTGTCTTTTGCAACAAGCAAATCGATTGTTTGTTTATCTACAATGTTTCCCGAGCCAAGATAGTCGCATATTTTTTTAACTTCTACATTTATTTTTGTTAAATTTGACAAACAACAAGAGCAAAGATATTTGCAAACTTCAATGTCTGCAACTTTGCCAAACTTTTCAAAACTTGATTTTATATGATTTAGCAAAAAGTTTTCATTTGCCTTGCAGTCAACCACTTCTGCCTTTTTTAAAAAGTCAAAACATTTGCTATCAAAGTCATCCACCAAAAGCAAAACGCAGTTGGCATTTTGATTTTTTGCATATGCCAAAAACATGTCTTTATCTTTTGAATTTAACTCTTTTGAAAGTGCTTTAACCACCACCAAACGCTTTTCGTCAAAAAATGAAAACTGATTGCAAGCATTTAATATGTTTATGGCATCAAAATTTTCTTCGTCAAAAAAAGAAATTCCAAATTCACCAACTTGCAATTTGTCTTTTATAATTTCTTGCGTTTGTTTGCAAAGATATGAATCACCTTTTAAAAGGTAAATTCCGCTTGCAATTTCTCTGCTTTGTAAATCTAAATGGTTCAATCTAAACTCCTTATGCTACTTATATTATCATTATTTATGCTTATTGTAAAATTACCACTCAATTTTTTTGAAGTATTGTCATTTTGCGTCAAAAAATTTCCGTTGTTTAAGATAAACACGGCTTGTTGAGAGAAATCTGAAATGTCATTATTTTCACTTACAACATACTTTATTTGGTAATAATCAACCAAAAGATTAATTTGATTAATATTTGCATTTGGGTTGAAAACACCAACAGAATATTCGTGATGTTCAAAATGATAGCCAACCACCTCGCCGTTTAAATACATACAAGTTACGGTTGTATTGCCTATTGTATATGGTGTGTTGTAAGCAAAATTTGTGTCGTCTTCTATTGGCGCAAATGTACAATTTTCACCAAGTTGATTTTCTAATAATAATTGTTCATTATAATTAAAACAATATTTTGATGCTTTAAATTTTGACGTTTGCAAATAGTTTAACGTGTGTTTCAAAGTGTATCCGTCAAAATTGCCAACGCAATAAATCTCGCCGGCAAACTCTAAAGCATATGTGGTGTTTTCATAAGATTTTAAATTGGTAATGCTAAAATTATTGTTTGTTGGCGTGTGTGCCACAAATGTAAAAGTTACACCAACCAACAACATTGCCAAAACTGACGGAAATTTGATGCGTTTTCTTGCTTTAACAAAATGCGAAAAAGCAAACATAGTTATGTAAATAATTATCATTGTAATTGCTGAAATCCCAACAAAGTTTACAATAGCAAATTTTGCTTCCGCCAAAAATTTTGAAATATAAATTATTCCTGAAATTATTAGCGCCGGAATTTTAAGCATAAAGCCCAAAAATGGCATAAGCGCAACCAGTGGCGAAAGTATAAAAATTAAAATGAAAAATATTTCAAAAATTGGCACGCAAATTAGGTTTGCTAAAACAGACAAAATTGATGAAAACCCATAGTATCTTATAACCATTGGAAGTAGCCCAAGTTGAGCCGACAGCATAATGCTTAGGCTATCGCTTAAAAATTTTGGACATTTTTTGAGTTTGCCAAAAAGCCTTTTGAACATTGGCATAAACATAAAAATGCAAAATACACTGCCGAAACTTAGCAAAAAGCTAACATCAAAAACTGCAAGTGGTCTGATTAAAAGTAAAATTATGCCGGCAACACTAAGTGCGTTTAGCCTATCATAAGTCCGTCCAAATATGTTTGCCAAACCTAAAATTAAAAACATTAAGCTTGCTCTAACCACCGAGTTTGAAAATGAACATAAATAGCAGTAAAAAAATAATATGGCAAATATAATGATCAGTTTATGCCAACCTTTAAGTTTTTTTATTTTTCTTAAGAAAAATGTAAGAAGTGAAACAATAAAGCCAATGTGCAAGCCTGACACTGCAAGCATATGTGATATGCCTGTAATTTTAAAACTTTCCTTTATATCACCATCGACAAAAGATTTATCGCCAAACAAACTTGCATAGCTCACACCCGCTGAGGCTGGGTCCATATTGTTGTCTAGTGCGCCTTTTATTGCTTGTCTAAACTTTTCTGCAAGAGTAAGATCTCCGACACTAATTATGGTTACATCTTCTAAAGATATATTTGCTGTGTGGGTTAGATCATAGGTATAATTATAAGAATTCATACTACCAAAAGTAAACAGCGGAGCGTTTTGCAAAGGTGCTTCAAATTCAATTATGTTACCAACAGCAAGTTCGCCAGCATTGTATAAAACAACCTTTATGTTATGCCCAACGTTTTTGCCGTTTACACTAACACGCCCAAGGTTTATGCAGCCCTCGTAGACAGCATTTACCCTGCCAACTACTAGATTAGTTTCGCTTTCGTATTTTACGCTTGCATAGCGACCTTGCTCCAAAAAGAACATTCCTATTCCAACTGCAAAAACACAAAGTAGTGAAACAAGCCTTATAAATTTTTTGTGTTTTATTGTAAAAAACAGTAAAAGTCCTAAACCAAGCCCGGTAAAAATGCAAGCAAACAAATTGCCAGAAAAAATAAACCTAGCCAAATATATGCCAAGCCCAAGTGCCAAAAAGCCATAAAAAATTGGTCTAAAGTTTATTATTTTTTTCATTATAAAATCATATTTTTATTTTTAAGTTCTTCGAGTTCATATTTATTTAAAAGATTTATTAGTTTTTGTTGAATGCTGTTTAAATAATCTTTTTCAAGCGCAAAATTACCCCTTTTTAAGCCTTCCAAAAGCACAAAAACATCATCACTATTTAAGTTGTTGTTTTTTAAATAAGTGCCAACACCTTTTGTTGTTTGAATATCGTAGCCCATTTCTCTTAAACAATCCAAATTGCGTTCTAAGGCATATCTGCGACAACTTATGCCTTTTTGCCTTAACATTTTAAGCATATCGTTTTGAGTAATAAGATGCTCACTGTCGGATTGAGATTGTAAAATGTTGAGTATGTGCAAAAGTATACCACTGATTTTTCTTTTCATTTGTTATTTCCTTTGAAAAAAATTTTAGCAAAATTGTTGATTCTTGTCAATTTGTTTGCCAAATGTGTCCATTAAAAAAGATTAAAAGCGTTGTGCTTTTAATCCTTTCAGACTGAAGACAAACTATGGTTTTTATTTAGTTTGTCTTTTTCTTTTGGCATTTTTTAGAAAAGCCTCCCCCCTACCTTAAGGGGGAGGTGGCAGCCGTATGGCTGACGGTAGGGGTGTTTGACTGCTTGAAAATAAAGGAATTTTTAGAATTTCAATAGGACA
>SVIU01000051.1 GCA_015069335.1 Clostridiales bacterium | reverse complement strand
TTCAGTTTTATTGTTTTTAATATTATACCAACAATAAAACTGAACACAGCAAGGCCAAATGTTTTAAGTAGCACCATTGCAAATTCTTTTTTTTGCTTTTTTAAATCATTTTTGAGTGTAAGGGCCTTACTTTTTAATGTTATACAATAATAATAACCTTTTTTGCTGTCTGACACAACAAAATCAACATAATTGTCTTTTGCAAGCGATAACATTATGTCGTCTAGCTCGCTTGTGGAAATTAAATATTTTTTTGATACAAACTCGGCAATCTGCTCAGCAAAAATAAGATACGGCCTTTTTTGCGGACATATCTCAAGCAAATACAAAATTACAAACTTTTCTTTTTTGTCTAACATAACTCTATTGTAGGCGTTTCTTCGAAACGCACGAAAGGTGTGCTAACGCACACGAGAAAAACGAAAAGTGTTTCTAAAGAAACACAAGAAATGTGAGGGATGATTTAAATTAATACAACTTAAACGCCTCCTTTGTGCAAAGGGAGGTGGCACCGAAGGTGACGGAGGGATTGTATTTTTTCAACAAGCCCCAGTCAGTTATCTCGCTATGCTCATAACCCACCCAAGCCGAACTTGTGCACCCTTCACTAAAATATCAACCCATACACAATTATTGCCAAAAATGAGCCCAAAAATGCAAAAATAAACACCAATATGTAAAGCATTGTGCCAATTTTGAAGAATTTTTTTGTTTTTTGCTTAAAATTGCTTTCACTCTCCAAAATTTGCCTTGCAAACGGAAGTGGCGACACGCAATAATTTTTGTTGTCTTTGTATTTAATATCAATATAATCGCCCTTTTGCAAATACTGCATACACTGCTTAACAAGACTCTCGTCTGCATGATATTTTTTTGGCAAACACTCCAAAATTTCGCCAATGTCAAAAACCCGATACGAACCCTCGTTGCACTCTTTTACCAAAAAATTTAACACATATTTGCTTCTATCATCCAACATATTTTTATTGTTTGTTTTTTACCAAAAATATATGCAAAAAACTCTCCCTAAGGAGAGTTTTATTAAATCTGTTTTAATTCTTCAATCAATTTTTCGCAAGCCCTTGTAACCGAGCGGTCAAAAGCACGCATTACAACTGGGCTAAATGGCAAATATGATGGTTTTTGTTTGGCTAGTTCATAGGCGTTTATGTTCATATCTTCTATCACCGCCTTGCACATAAGGCCACCCAAAACATATTGATAGTTATATTCATTAATGTTTCTGCGATAAGCAATTTCACCAAAATTTTCAAGCTCGATAATTTGGTCAAAAGAATAATTAAAGTGAAGTTTTAACCTATCCAAAGAAAACTTGTTGCCCAACGCACCTGCATACACAAGCCATTTTAATGAAACTTCTATGTTTTCTGGCACAACTTGATTGCCGTTTCTAAACCACTCGGCAAGTAGGTCAGCAGAAACTGCGTCACCCCCAATTGCCTCTTCGCATAGTGTTACAAACTCATCTTCCAACACCTTTTCTGCACGCAAAGAGCCCATACCCCTGGTTTTGCCATAGATATAATCTCTTTTTCTGATATATTCCGCTCTAAAATCATTGGCGGTCATTTTTTGATAATCCATAAAAATCTTCCTTTTATGCAATTATACAAAAGAGCCATTTAATTTGCAAACTTTTTGCTTAATTTTTTACAGACGCAGTGGTTGTTGACTTTTTTTTGGCAGAATTTGTTTTTGTTGTTGAACTTTTTGACACATTTGACTCTGTGGCCTTTGTTTTTGATGTTGATTTTTCTTGCCTTAAAGTTTCATAAATGTTTGCAAACATAAGCTCAAAATATGGAATGACAAAAACAACCATAAAAAACAACCAAACTAGTGCCATAATTAAAATTGGAATCCATAATGCAATGTTTGTGTAATATCTTATTGCATAAGCAAGACCTCCACATATGCACAATATTGCAACAGTAACAAAAAAGTAGGCAAGATATACAACACAAATTTCACCCCTATGACCGTACACCAACTTTTTTGATTTTAGCATACTTTCGTACACCGACAAATCTTCATCCGCCATAACAAAGGATGCAAAAGAATAATTTAATGCGCACACAATTCCTGGAATTAAAAACACAATTGCCCAAAGAAATGTAATAAGCATTGTTGCTACTTTTAAGCAAAATGCCTTTAAGCAAACTCTAAACTTAAAAAAGATGCTTTCAACTGGCACAACTTGCTCTCTAACCACGCCTAGTAAATATGACTTTACACCAAGGCAAATAAAGCCATAAGAAAAAATCATAAGAGCAAAGCCAAAAAGTGGAAATAAACCAAGCAAGGTCAAACTGCCCATTGCCAAAACTGTTATTAAAATAACTTCAAACCCGCGTTCTCCAAATATTTTTGATGTTTTGTTTAAATACAACCCATAATTTAATTTGTTCATAAAAAATTCCCCATTTTTGTTTTAATATTTTTATTTTTAACAAAAAATGAGGGTTTTATTCTTAATTATTCATATCGGAAGTTGAGGACAAGTAGCCAAAAGTGATATTTGCCAGCAACTGATGTTTATGAAAACTGTGATGCCTTGCGATAGGCAATGAGTTTGCGTTAGCAAATTTCATTTGCGAATATAATGAGCAAAGCAACATCACATGGATATATTATGGCAAAAAAAAGATGGCGCGTGGCCATCAGTTTTTTGTTATTATTTGTTGTCTGCAGCTTTGATTTTTGCAGCTTTACCAGTTAATTCACGAACATAGTATAATTTAGCACGTCTTGGTTTGCCGGCTCTTGTTACTTCAACATGGTCGATAAGTGGTGAGTGAACAGGGAATGTTCTTTCTACGCCAACGCCGTGAGTAACACGTCTAACAGTGAAAGTTTCTCTAACACTGCCGTTTTTACGAGCGATAACAACACCTTCGTATGCTTGAAGTCTTTGTTTGTCACCTTCTTTGATTTTAACAAACACTTTAACAGTGTCACCAATGTTAAAATTAAGTTCGTTTGCCCTTAAATTTTCTCTTTCGATTTGATCGATAACGTTCATCTGACTTTCCTCCTAACTAAAATTTTACCAAGTGTTCATACCCCATAGTTGATTAGGCTTTTTTTGATGCCGAACAATCTTGTATATGATTGTTTTACTTGCATCAGCCCACAAAAAAGATAGCGGACCACCCGAAGTCTTGCTTGAGTATATCATAATGCTCAAACATTTGCAAGTGTTTTTTAAAATATTTTTTATATTCCTTTGCTAAAAGTAGCAAAAAAAGTTTATACTAAAAGTAAATAGCGTTTTAAAACAAAAATAATTTTAAAAGGGGATAAAGATGAACAAAAATATTTACGAAAGTTATACACAAGAAAAACTTAAAAAAGCCTATGATTTTTGCGAAGGCTACAAGCAATACATTTCAAATGCAAAAACCGAACGTGAATCTATTGCAGAAACCGTAAAAATTGCCGAAAGCAATGGTTTTAAAAACCTAAAAGAAATTTTAAAAAGTGGCAAAAAACTAAAAAAGGGCGACAAAGTTTATGCAATAAATATGGATAAGGCACTTATTATGGCTGTTATTGGCGAACAAGACCTAGAAAATGGCTTAAACATTGTTGGCTCGCATATTGACAGCCCTCGCCTTGATCTTAAGGCAACTCCACTTTATGAAGATGGCGAAATATGTTTGTTAGACACCCATTATTATGGCGGAATAAAAAAATATCAATGGACGGCAACTCCACTTGCCTTGCACGGAATTGTTTGCAAAAAAGACGGCAGCAAAATTCGCATAACCTACGGCGAAAATGAGGACGAGGCTGTTCTTGGCATAAGCGACTTGCTCCCCCACCTAGACAGAGAAAGCAGAAAAGATGTTGTAACCGGCGAAGAGTTAAACTTGATTGCCGGAATCATGCCTGACAAAACGGCAAAAAAAGACAAAGTTAAAGCAAACATATTGAACCTTTTAAAACAAAAAGGCATTGAAGAAGACGATTTATTTTCTGCCGAAATTGAAGTTGTGCCAGCAGGCAAAGCAAGAGATTTTGGGCTTGATAGGTCTATGATTGCGGGCTATGGTCAAGACGACAAAGTTTGCGCATATCCATCAATTATGGCACTACTTAACCTTAAAAAACCAAGCAAAACTTGTGTTTGTTTGCTTGTTGACAAAGAAGAAATTGGAAGTGTTGGTGCAACAGGTATGGAAAGCATGTTTTTTGAAAACACCATTGCCGACATTATTTCGCTCACAACCAACTACTCCGACCTTAAACTACGCCATTGCCTAGCAAACAGCAAAATGCTTTCTAGTGATGTTACTGCGGCGTATGATCCAAACAGACCAAGCCCATTCAACAAAAACACCGACGCTTTTCTTGCTCACGGAATTGCTTTTTGCAAATATACAGGCTCGCGTGGAAAAAGTGGTGCGTCTGATGCCAACCCAGAATATATTGCTCGCCTAAGACAAATTTTGGACGATAACAAAATAAACTACCAAGCAACCGAAATGGGCAAAGTGGAAGCTGGTGGTGGTGGCACCATTGCCTACATTATGGCAAAATATGATATGGATGTTATTGACGCAGGTGTGCCAGTGCTTTCTATGCACGCTCCTTGGGAAATAACTGCCAAAGTTGACATTTATGAAACTTACCTTTGCTATGACGCGTTTTATAGGTTTATTTAATTTAACACAACAAAAAAACAAGCGAGTTGCTTGTTTCAGAGTGTAGACAAACTATGGTTTTTATTTAGTTTGTCTTTTTCTTTTGGCATTTTTTAGAAAAGCCTCCCCCTACCTTAAGGGGGAGGTGGCAGCCGTATGGCTGACGGTAGGGGTGTTTGACTGCTTGAAATAAAGGAATTTTTAGAATTTCAATAGGACAAACACCCCTTCAGTCGGCTA
>SVIU01000050.1 GCA_015069335.1 Clostridiales bacterium | reverse complement strand
AAGGAATTTTTAGAATTTCAATAGGACAAACACCCCTTCAGTCGGCTAATTGCCGACAGCTCCCCCTTAAGGTAGGGGGAGCCTAAGCAAGCAACACTTTGACATTTCTAGTAAAATTTTTTTATTGTCTACACGCAAAAAAGATTAAAAGCGTTTTTGCCCTTAATCTTAATAATTTTTATTTTATTTTCAATTCGCCATTTTGTACTTCTAGTTTGATTATGTCGCCGGCAGAAAAATCTTTGGTTAGGAGTTCTTTGGCAACAAGTGTTTCAACGCTGTGTGAGATAAATCTTTTAAGCGGTCTTGCTCCATAAATTATGTCATAGCCGTTTTCTATTATGTGGTCTTTTGCCTCTTCGCTAACCTCTAGCAAAAGTTGTTTATCTTGCAAACGCTTTTTAAGGTTTTGAAGTTGCAAATCCACAATTAGGCGAATATCTTTTTTGGTGAGTGGTTTAAAGAATATTATGTCGTCAAGACGGTTTAAAAACTCTGGTCTAAACTGCATTTTTAACATTCCGTTAACCTCATTTATTGCACTTTGACTTATGCTACCGTCATTTTGAATGCCCTCTAAAATTGCATTTGCTCCAAGGTTGGAGGTCATTATGATTATTGTGTTTTTAAAGTTTACTTGTCTGCCTTGACTGTCTGTTATATGACCATCGTCAAGCACTTGAAGCAAGATGTTAAACACATCTGGGTGGGCTTTTTCTATTTCGTCAAAAAGCACAACGCTGTAAGGTTGACGGCGTACTGCCTCGGTGAGTTGACCGCCCTCTTCATAACCAACATAGCCCGGAGGTGCACCAATTAATCTTGACACGCTGAATTTTTCCATATATTCGGTCATATCAATTCGCACCATATTTTTTTCATCATCAAAAAGATTGTGTGCAATTGCCTTGCAAAGTTCGGTTTTGCCCACACCGGTTGGGCCTAAAAACATAAATGAGCCAATTGGTTTGTTTGGATCTCCAATGCCTGCGCGAGAGCGAAGAATTGCCTCGCACACCTTTGTAACAGCCTCGTCTTGACCAACAATTCGCTCATGCAAAATGTTTGAAAGATTTACAAGTTTTTCTCTTTCGCCCTCAACAAGTTTGCTAACTGGTATGCCTGTCCAACGGCCAACAATTTTTGCAATTTCTTCTTCGGTTACTCTGCTTCTTAGCAGTGATAACTCTTTTTGATTTTCGGCTTTTGCCTCGGCTTCTTCTAATTGTTTTTTAAGGTTTGGCAATTTTGAATATTTTAATTCGGCGGCTTTATTTAAATCGTATTCTCTTTCTGCCTTTTCAATTTCTGCCGATAATTTTTCTAAATCTTCTTTAAGTTTTTGCACTTTTTGAATTTCTTCTTTTTCTGCTTGCCATTTTGCTTTCATTACTGAATATTTTTCTTGCAAAGATGCAAGTTCTTTTTCGGTTTCGGCTAGGTGCTCTTTTGAAAGAGAATCTTTTTCTTTTTTAAGTGCCTCTTTTTCTATTTGTAATTGAATAATCTTGCGGTTTATTTCATCCATTTCAGTTGGCATACTGTCTATTTCGGTTTTTATGCTAGCACAAGCTTCGTCAACAAGGTCTATGGCTTTGTCCGGTAAAAATCTGTCGGTGATATATCTATCTGATAAAGTTGCTGCTGTTATGAGTGCGTTGTCGCTAATTTTTACACCATGGAAAACTTCGTAACGCTCTTTTAAGCCACGCAAAATTGAAATTGTGTCTTCCACGCTTGGCTCGTTGACCATAACCGGTTGAAAACGGCGTTCTAGGGCTGGGTCTTTTTCGATATATTTTCTATACTCATCCAAAGTGGTTGCACCAATGCAGTGGAGTTCGCCCCTTGCCAAAAGTGGTTTAAGCAAATTGCCAGCATCCATAGCGCCATCGGTTTTTCCAGCACCAACAATTGTGTGCAATTCGTCAATGAATAAAATTATTTGACCTTCGCTTTTTTTTACTTCGTTTAAAACTGCTTTTAGCCTTTCTTCAAACTCGCCCCTAAATTTTGCACCAGCAACCAAAGCACCCATATCTAAACTAAAAATTTTTCTATCTTTTAAAGAACTTGGCACATCACCTTTCATAATTCTTATGGCAAGACCTTCGGCAATGGCAGTTTTACCCACGCCTGCCTCACCAATAAGCACTGGATTGTTTTTGGTTTTACGAGATAAAATTCTTATTACATTTCTTATTTCGCTATCCCTGCCAATAACTGGGTCAAGTTTGTTGCTGTGTGCAAGTTCTACAAGGTCGCTACCATATTTTTTTAGCACATTATATGTGTCTTCTGGATTTTGATTTGTCACTTTTGTATTCCCCCTTATATTTTTTAATTGTTTTAAAAATTGATCTTTTGTTATGTTAAATTGATTAAATATTTGTTGAATTTTTGCATCCTTAACTTCAAACATAGCCAAAAATATGTGTTCTACCGAAACATAGTCATCACCCATATTTTTTGCAATTGTTAAGGCTTTGTTTAAAATTTCACTCACGCTGTTGGACAAATATACCTGTCCACCACTAATTTTTGGCAAGTTATTAATTTGATTATTAACATAATTCACAAGTTCCACTGTGTCAACCTTGCACAAATTTAAAATTTCGCATATGAGCGAATTATCAAGCGAAAGAAGCGAATATATCAAATGTAGCGAACCAATTTCACTGCTTGCATTTTCGCTTGCCAAAGTTTGTGCATTTTGCACTGCCAAAATTGAATTTTGGGTAAATTTATTAAAATCCATATGCTACTCCTTTTAATTATTATTAATTAGTACGCAATTTTTATCAATCTACCAAATTATTGCCATTTTTACAAAAAAAATTGCCATACTTTTGTAAGTATGACAATATATTAGCACTGTTTGCTAGCAATGTCAAGTATTGAGTGCTAATTTTGTTTTGGCAAACATTTCAATTTTTGTGTATATATTGCAATATTTTTTTTATCAAACAATTTGTATAATTATTTTTTTATGCTATACTTTTTTTAAATGGGAGGTGTTTTATGTCATTTTTTAACTTAACCAAAGAAAAAATTATTGAGCCTATTGTGCATGAAAAAGAGCAAGGTTTGACCTTGCTTGATGGAGCGCATATTTTGATTGATTGCCAAAAAGTAAAGCTTGATGGCACTGCAGTTGTGCTAGAAAGCCACAACTGCAGTTTTGACAGTGTTAAAGGGCGTGCAAAAATTCAAATTTTGCAAGGGGGCAAAGTTAGCCTTGTTGATGGCAAGGTTAAAATTGGCATTATTAAAGACACATATTTGGCTGTTGTTAAGGGCGCATCGCGTATTACAACCATCAATTCTTGCTCTATTGACTATTTAAAAGGCAAAGCTGTTGTAAAAACCTTAAACAATGGCAGCATAAAATTTGTTGACGAAAACGCCAAAATTGACACCATGAACAATGGCAGAATTTTGTATGTTAGAGATAGGGCAAAGATTGGAACGCTTAACAATGGCTCTATTGAGGGCATTATGGGTGAAAGCCAAATTTCTACCATAGAGGCGGGCAAAATTAATTTTGTTTTGGACAAAGCAACCATTGGCACAATAAATAATTGCCAAATAAACGAAGTTTGCGACAATGCCGAAATTGGCACGCTTGCCGACGGGCAAATAAACACCATTGTAGGAAACTCTATTGTTTGCCAGCAATTAGGTGGTAAAATTGTAAGCAAGCAAGAAGGCACAATTATTGTTTACGCTTATAAAAAAGACAACAAGGTTAAAACAAAAAAAGTTGTAGAAGTTAAAAAAGATACAACCAATGAGCAGGTTGAAAAAACTGTCAAGGCGGAAATTGCTAAGCAAACTTCTCTTCTTGAGCAGGATGGTGAATAATGTTTGGTGAAATACTAGCAGAGGTTTGCCTTGACACCTTAAAAGCCGTGCCTATTTTGTATTTGGTTTATCTTTTGGTGAGTTATTTTGAGCATAATAGTCATCGTTATGTAAACTTTTTTAAAAAGGCAAAAAAATTTGGACCAGTAGTTGGCGCAACTGTTGGAACTATTCCACAATGTGGTTTTTCGGTTGCAATGGCAGATATGTACAACAAAAAAAATATAACCCTTGGAACATTGGTTGCCGTGTTTATTGCAACCAGCGATGAAGCAATTCCTCTTATGTTTGCTGACTATTCTTTTATTGTCCCAATGCTTATAATGATTACAATAAAATTTGTTTATGCAATTTTGTGTGGATATGCAATTGATGCAATTTTAAAGCTTGCCAAAAAGAAGCGTGAAAACAAAATGGAACTTGCAGTGATACACTCTCACGAAGCGTGTGAGTGTGGACACGAAGAACATAACCACGAGCACACCAACCATTGTTGTGCCGACAACATATTTTTGGATGCTTTAAAGCATACTTTAAAAATTGTTTTGTTTATTTTTATTGTAAACCTTGCGTTTGGTTTGATTATTGGTGTTGCAGGCTTTGACATTTCAAGTTTAAACAGCATAAACAAGTTTGTTCAACCACTTATTACATCGTTGATTGGGCTTATTCCAAACTGCGCTGCGTCAGTGCTTCTTGTTGAGGCCTATATGCTTGGTGGCATAAGTTTTGGGGCTTTGCTTGCGGGGCTTGCAACAAGTGCAGGTGTTGGAATTTTAACATTGTTTAAAATAAACAAAAAGCAATGGGGCAAAAACTTGCTCGTTTTGCTTTTGGTTTATGGCCTTGGAGTTTTGCTTGGAACAGTTTTGAATTTGACTGGAATTAATTTGGTTGTTTAAAAAAATACCCGCGAGGGTATTTCAGACTGAAGGCAAATAGAAAAAGTTTACTAGAAATGAAAAAGCATTACTGATTTAGGCTCCCCCTACTTTAAGGGGGAGCTGTCGGCAATTAGCCGACTGAAGGGGTGTTTGTCCTATTGAAATTCTAAAAATTTCTTTATTTTCAAGCGGTCAAACACCCCTACCGTCAGCCATACGGCTGCCACCTCCCCCTTAAGGTAGGGGGAGGCTTTTCTA
>SVIU01000008.1 GCA_015069335.1 Clostridiales bacterium | reverse complement strand
CATGTGTGTTAGCATAAACCGGGCTTTTGAGAATTTTTAGAAACTTGTTTCGTTTGAAAAATTCTCAACCTTTGCAATTTATTTGCAAAAAAGGTGTTGCTAACATACATGACCAATTTAATCTCACTTGCATCACAAGCGAACAATGCTTAAATTGCAAACAAGCGAGCCCTTAAAAAAGACTGCAACGAAAATTTATTTTCGCTTACAGTCCCCTTTGTCTATTAATTCAATTATATTATTCGTCTACTGCAACATTTTTTAATGTTGGGAAACCACCGTTTGCTTCGTTGACTGCTGTGTCAAAATTCCATGTGTCAACACCGTCAAACCAAGCATTTTTAAACACATCATAATTGCCAACATTGCCCTTGCATTGATCAACGCTTGCATCTATCCAGCCTGGAGCAATTTTTAAAACTTCAACCATATATTGAATTCTTGCACCGTTGTTTGGCAATACAATATTATTTACAAAATCGCCAGTTCTTAGATATTCATTCAACCAGTCAAGGATGTCTGTAGCCCTTATTAAAGCACTGGTTTCACACCAATAATGTCCTTCACCACTGAAAGTTGCATTTGAAAAGCAATGTTCTACCAAACAACCCTCATATGGTCTGTAAGCAAAGCCGTTTAGGTAACTTTTTTTGTTTAAGCCTGTCATGTTAACCAATGTATAACAATCAATGAATTTGCCTCCATGATATGGAGCAAGACCTGCAACAAACATACCTGTCAATTGGCTTTCACCAGCATAAGATTGAGTAACTGTTCCATAGTTGTGAGCACTTAAACCACCAACGTGATAAGCTTTTAACTCACCTGTTGAATAGAAGCAACCAAATACTGTTGAGCCAGCTGATACATAAGCAGAGATACCTCCAACATATGCATTTTCGTTTTCAGTTATAATTTTTAAATTTGCATAAGAGAAACATTTGTTGATTGATAATGCTGCTGCTTTAATATAACCAACAACACCACCAGCATACATAGACCCTTTGTTTGTTGTTTCTAAATTGAAACCATACACCTTGCTGTTTGAAATGTTTGATTCGGTCACTCCGGCAATTCCGCCAATGTTAAAAGAACCATCAGTATAGTTTGTTGTAGTGATGATCATATTCACTCCACCAACCGAACAGTTGTTTACAAGACCTGCATTGTTTCCAACAATTCCACCAACATTTTTTGCAACTTGTGAAGAAGGAACTGTTAATGTTTTGTTTGCAGAGTTTGCAACATGGCAATTATTGATTGTTCCTTGGTTTTCTGCACTGATGATACCAACATTTTGAGCATCTGTGTTGATTTCATTATATTCTACTGTAATATCTTGCAATGTTGCACCACGTAAAACAGTTGTTGTAACAATTGCCGAACTTGGTTGTGAGCAAGAATCAACAGTTACATTTGTAAATTTCAATCCAGAAATTTCTGAGCCAGCACCAATATAGCCAAAGAAGCTGTTATTTGCTTGAGCCAATCTAAAGTTTGTAATTTCACATACAACATCCTCGTCAACAATAATCGATGCCAAGATTGGTTTTTTAATATCTGGAGCAATGGTTGACCATACTGCACCATTTAAATCAAGAGTAAAATTTTTGGTTATATTGTATGTAACATTGTTTGATGGGTTGACTCTTAAATCATTTAAAAAGTCTAGTAATGGTTTATCGTCTTGTGTTATTTCTGAGCCATATGGAGCCATTCTATGCGATTCATAATTGCCATCAAAGTTGATGCTTGCAATTTGATTTTCATTTAAAAGCCATACTCCATCAAAATTAAAGTTGCTATAAGTTGATTGTTGCAACAATTCTTGATTTGTTTTGCTTGTTATATTGTTTAAAGAATCTGCTGTTATAATTTCTTTGCCAACTGCAACGCTATCCATTTGAACACCAGCGCCTAATGAATATATGTTGTTAAAGTAAGAGTTGTAGAACAATACTTGAGCACTGGTTGTACCCTCAATGTTTGCACCTACAATTGCACCCATATTTGCTGTACCAGAAGCTGCTTTTATTACAGAAACAACATTTTTGATAACTGGAGAATAATATAAAACAACATCTTCACCTTTATCATTTTTTGATGATAAATATTCTGATTCATTTTTGCCTACAATACCGCCAAAGTTTGTTTGTTGATTTGATGCTGTAATTGATGTGATTTCTGATTTTGAATTGATGATTAAAGCTGATTTGTTGTGTCCAACCAAACCACCAACATTGCCTGCTGAGGTTATTGTAGCAGAAGCAGAACACATATTGATTACGCCTGCAGTTGTATCATATATGTTTGAGCCTGCAATAACGCCGACATTACCTGTTGAAGTGTTTGTTATGGTTGCAGAAACAACGTCAATTTTGCCTATTGTTCCAGCGTTTACTCCCGCAACAACACCCGCGTTAATAAAATCACCATTTATGGTTGCATTAGAAAATTTAATGTTTTCTACCAAACCGCCATGGGCAACTTTTTGGAATAAACCAGCAGTTCCATTGCCCTTAAGTTTTAAATTGTGTATTATGTGGCCATTTCCGTTGAAGTTTCCAGAATATTCTGGAAGTGGGGTCCAAACATCTTGGTTTAAGTCAATATCGTCAATGAGTTGATAACTTGCTGAAGCTGGATAAAGTGTTGAGCCAATATCATCCAATTCTTCTGCGTCTTTTATGTAATAAGGATTTTCGATTGTTCCGTCACCAACATAAATTTCAAAAACAAAAGGTCCAAAATTCTCGTTTGATGTAGTGATAGTAACCGATGTGAAACCGCCTTTTGTTGCTGTGAATTTTTGTGCCTCTTGATCATAAGAAACAACTGTTGGATCTGAAACAGCAACTTCCATTGTTGTGCTACTGTTTGGTTTTGTCCAAGTTATTGGCAACATATAAGTTTCATCTTTATTTAAATAAATGCCTTCTTCGCTTGAAATTGTTAAACTAATTTGCTCGTGATTTCTTGTTAAATAATAAATGGTGAAACCGAAAAACAAAAATGTTATAACAATTACTGCATAAACCATAAATCTTTTCATAATTTAAACTCCCATATTTTTATTCCTACTTAGTATACAATATTGGTTTTGGCTTGTCAATAACCAAAAATTTATAAAAATTTTTTTGACATAACTTTTTATTTTATGATATATAATTACAAAAGGGGGATAAACATATGGCAAAGAAAAATATTGGCAAAGTTTTTAATTTTATCGCTTTTGTAGGTTTATTATTGGTTGCAGTTGTTTTGATACTTCAAAAAATCTTTTCTGGAAACCTAATTAATGCATTTAGAACAATTGGCGAGTGTATTGCTTATGCGACCACTGCTGTTGCTGGCTTCTTTTATGTTAGAACAAAGCGCAGTCCTTGGTGGTATGTTGCATACTTTGTAGCAGTTGCATTGATTATTGTATTTATAATTTTAAGATAGTAAGGAACATTTATGGATTTACAAGAGATAAAAACAAAATTTTATAGAGAAAACAAAGGCAAACCCGCATTTTTTTACAAAAATGACAAATTGGACCAATTTGTTTGTTTTACTGTGGATTATGTAAAAAATGACAATGTTGCATTTATTTCTGACGATTTAATTAAAGAAATTTCTGCAAGGAAAACAACCGACCCACTAAGCACTTTAATAACCTATGTTTTACAAAAAGAGTCAATGCAAAAATATGCAGAAGTAATTTCCGACTTTTATATGTATACTGTTGAAAACAATTTACAGTTTGAGTCGGTTGAACAAGCGTGCCAAAGCCTAAATGAATATATCAAAGCCAACCATAAAGATTTGATAAAATCAAGCAAGTATTCCACCATTACCGCGCATATTATTGGTGAGGACGGTTCTTTTTCGCCTTATGTGTTTAAAATGGACATCACCTTCAAACGCAACAAACAAGGTGAGAGATTTTGCTTTATTGAGGACACTCAAACAGATCCTAACTTTAGAAACAACGGCTTGCACTACGCAGGCATAAGGTTTTTGGAGGCATATTTGGCAAGCACAAACACTTATAACATTATTGGTGAATCCGACGAGTTTGAAACTTTTGAAGCCGAAAATGGCGACACTCTTGCAAGGCACTACGAAAAAATGGGCTTTCAAACAATATATACGTCAAGTGGCAAAACAAGATTGCATAAATCTGTTGACCCAGACACCACTCTAGACATTTATGGTGATGAGTTGACAAGATAAATTTATTTAAAAGAAAAATATACAAAAAGCAAACCAAGAAATAAATCTTGATTTGCTTTTTTAATGTATTAAATTATGTGCTTAGTGATATTATGCTGTCAAACTCACAACGCCGTCTGAGCAAACGATTTGAGTTGCAGGAACACCCCATTGCCAATCCTCAGTTTTTTCTATAGCATGCCACTCTGCAACAGTGCCAGTAAAAGTGATTGACTCAAGACTCACACAACAATCAAACGCCAAGTCCTCAATGATGGTAACACTATTAGGAATTATAATGCTTACTAGCTGGTCACATTCCGCAAAAGCATACTCACCTATACTTGTCACACTATTTGGTATTGTTATTGCTGTAAAATAGTTGCCAGACAATGCACTCATTTCTATTTCAGTTATACATTCGGGAATTTCAAAATTTTCCAATCCGAAATCTTCAAATAAGCGTGCTGGTATTGTGGTTATATTTTCAGGCCAATTGAGAACTTGAGTCAAAGGTGCGCCATTGACCCACATATATCGTCTTTGCCCAAAATCAGGAACATAATTCCCGGCACTATCGGTATATCCATCCATTAATACTGAGCCACCGTTGCTTAATGATAATTCAACATACTGTTCAAAAGAACTGAAATTTAAGATAGTTCCATCACAAAAGTTATAGGAGCCCATATATTCTAGAGAATATGGTATATCAATAACCTGTCCGCTATTACCGACTGCATAATAGCCATATGCTTCTAAAACCTTTAACCCTTCATGTAATATTGGTGTACCGTAAAAGCATTGTAAAGCAAGCTCACCTATCTCAACAAGAGTGCTAGGAGTACTGATAGCATAATTTCCTGAAGCAAACGCCCAGTCACCAATAACAGTAACACCCTCTTTAACTGTTATATCAAAAATGTAATCAGATAAATAGCTGTCAACAAGAAAAGAGTCAATTTCTTTGATTCCAGATTCGAATAATAATTCATAATCTGTATCTTCTGAAGAGGTACTTATAACAAAAGCACCAATATAAGTACTTGAGCTCCCAGCAACTCTAATTTTTTTCAAAGTTCCGTTATCATTTATTACTGCTGGAATTGTCACTTTTGTGTCGGAAACAAGTGGATTGATTTCATAAGTCGATGGTAAATCATCAAAATCTGATTGATCACTTATATCTATCGCACCAATTCTATACCAAGGGTCATTACCCGCTTCGAGTTCCTCTTCTGGAGTATCACATTCAGATAGATAATAAGATAAAACCTTGGTCTCGGTTAGTTCTGTTTCATTTAAAATCGTTGCTTGTTCTAACACAAGTTTTAAATCTGAGCCGGTAATGGTTACGTCATCAAATGAATCAAATGAGTTACATTTTAATGTAAGTATTATTATTGATGTTTCGCCTTCTAGTAGCGTTGTGCTTGCATCATTCCAACTTGCAACAATATCAGCCTCATATCCCAACAAATTGTCGCCAATTTGAATGTATGCAACAATTGGAAAATTTGATGTATTTTCAATTGAAAATGTCATAACAATTGGATCCGGATCGTCTTTGTCTGGTAGGTCCGAAAAATACATCTCTTTAAAATTGATTGTGCCATCTCCGTTTACAGCAAAGGTAGACTCGGTTTTTGCAAGGCCCGAGCCGTTGTTTTGAATGTACCAATCATTTTCGGTTGGTGCGGTTTTGCTTGTGGCTGCTCCATCAACCTCAACGCTTATGTTGGCAGTACAATTGTTTGCAGTAAAACCAATGTTACCACTGACAGAAAGTTCTGCTCTTTTTGCCGACCATACACCAATGGCAATGGCACATACGCATAGGCATACGGTGGCGATGTTTAAAAATAGACTAAATTTCTTTTTCATTTTTTTCTCCTTTTATTTTGACAATTTTAAGGCCCCTTTGTGCAAAGGGGGCTGTCGGCGTTTAGCCGACTGGGGGATTGTTCTAGTTTTTACAATCCTTCCGTCAATTCCGCTCGCTTTGCTTCGCTTCATTGCCACCTCCCTTGGTCGCAAAGGAGGCTTTAAAGAGGTTTAAAATCGATTCTCGCTTACAGTTTACCCCCCCCCGCAGAGATGTCAAGCAAAATTTAAAAATTTTTTAAAAAACTTTTTTGCGTTAATTCTTAAAGTAAATTTGGGGGCTTATTGGCCATAGTGTTTTATGCGGCTTGAGGTAAGCGTGTTGGGCGTAAAAAAACTAGGCGTTAACCTAGTTTCATTATTTATTTAGCCGCTTTTCCTAGCGAGCGCAGTTGTGATTTGAATTAAATGTGAACGACTTTTGCGATATGTCGATGAGGCAAATGCCACACTTCGACTATCGCAACTCAGAGTGAACATTTTTCAAATTACAACAAGCGAACTTTTAGTAGCCTTCCACATCCCCAAAAGTGAATTCGGTTTGTGCAAAGGTTTTTGCGTTTGGCTCAATTGGATAGATATCTCTGTATTTTCTTAAACCAGTACCAGCTGGGATAAGTTTACCAATGATAACGTTTTCTTTTAAGCCACGAAGATTGTCAACTTTGCCACGAAGTGCAGCATCTGTTAACACTCTTGATGTTTCTTGGAATGATGCAGATGATAAGAAACTATCAGTAGAAAGAGCTGCTTTTGTAATACCAAGTAATGCACGTTTTGCAGTTGCAGGAACGCCACCTTCGGCAAGAACTCTTTCGTTTTCTGTTTCGTAAGCAAGAACATCAACTTTATCGCCAGGAAGAAGTGTTGTATCTCCACTGCTTTCGATAGTAACTTTTTTAAGCATTTGGCGAATGATAACCTCAATGTGTTTATCATTGATTGTAACGTCTTGGCCTTTGTAAATCATAATTACTTCGCTTAGAAGGTAATCTTGTAAGCCTTTTAGACCTTTGATTCTTAATAGGTCGTTAGGGTTGATTGAACCTTCGGTTAATTGTGTGCCTGGTTCTACGACTTCTCCGTCTTTAACTTTTAAGAATACTGGTTTTTTAACTTCGTAAACTGCTTCTTCGTCTGCAGATTTTACGGTTAAAACATATTGTCTTGGTTCTTCTTTAACGCCAAGTTTACCAGCGATTTCAGAAATTACTGCAACACCTTTTGGATTACGCGCCTCAAATAACTCTTCAACACGAGGCAAACCTTTTGTTATATCGGCTGCAACAGCCACACCACCGGTGTGGAATGTTCTCATGGTTAACTGTGTACCTGGTTCACCAATTGATTGTGCTGCAATAACACCAACTGCTTCACCAATGTTAACAACATTTTTGCCAGCCATATTTTTACCATAACATTTTGCACAGACACCAACTCTACATTTACAGTTGAGCAAGTTTCTAATTTGCACACGTTTTATACCTGCGGCAACAACTTGTTTTGCTTGTGCTTTTGAAACCATTGTGTTTGCAGGAACAATTACTTCGCCAGTTTTTGGATCTACTACATCGTCTACAACAAAACGGCCTTCGATTCTGTCTTCCAAGCCCTCTAGCACTGCTCCGTCTTGAACAAGATCGGCAACAAATGCGCCTTTTACTTTTTGGCCTAAGGTTGCAAAACAATCTTCTTCTGTAACAACAACGTCATGAGATACGTCAACAAGTCTTCTTGTTAAGTAACCAGAATCGGCTGTTTTTAACGCAGTATCGGTAAGAGTTTTACGTCCACCACGAGATGAAATAAAGTATTCAAGTGGGCTTAGGCCACCACGGAATGATGATTTAACTGGAATATCCACTTTTTGACCAGATGAGTTTGCCATGATACCACGCATTCCACAAATTGAGTTTAATTGCACGTTTGAACCACGGGCACCAGAGTAAACGAACATTTTTAATGGATTGTAGTCATCCATAAACTCCAATACTGCATCTTGAACTTTGTTTGTTGTTTCTGTCCAAGTTGAGATGTTTGCAATAAGTTTTTCATCAAGTGTGATAAGCCCTCTTGCAAGCAATTTTTCGTTTTCTAGAACTTTCTTTTGTGCGTCTGCAACGATTTCGGCTTTTTTAGGTGGCTCTTGCATATCGAATACGTTGATAGTTAAACTACTTAAGGTTGCATATTTGTAACCCATGTTTTTAATTCTATCAATCATTTCGCTTGTTGCGGTTGTGCCTAATTCGTCAAAACATTTTACTGTAAGATTTTTTAGGTCTTTTTTGATTACTGGTCTGTTTACTTCAAATAGGCAGTAATTTTCTTCTTTTGTTCTATCAACCAAGCCCAAATTTTGAGGGATTGCTTGGTTAAAGATAATTCTACCAACTGAAGTTTTGAATTTGCTTGAATATTGTTTACCGTTTACGGTAACTGTTCTTCTAAGTGTGATTTCAGCATTGATATCAACCGCTTTTGTTTGGTAAGCGATCATTGCCTCGTCTTCACTTGCAAAGTACATACCCTCGCCTTTAGCACCTGGTTTTGTTAATGTTAAATAGTAACATCCAAGCACAATATCAAGACCTGGGTTTACAATTGGTTGACCGTCTGAAAGTTTGATAATGTTGTTTGATGCAAGCATCAAGTTTCTTGCTTCTGTTCTTGCATCTATTGAAAGTGGTACGTGAACTGGCATTTGGTCACCGTCGAAGTCGGCGTTGAAGCCAGTACATACTGATGGGTGAAGTTTGATTGCTCTACCTTCAACCAAAATTGGCTCAAAGGCTTGAATAGAAAGTCTGTGAAGTGTTGGAGCACGGTTTAATAGCACTGGGTGATCTTTAATAACCTCAGCCAAAACGTCCCAAACAACAGTTTTTTCTTTTTCAATGATTCTTTTTGCTGTTTTAAAGTTGTTGCATTCGTTCATTTCAACAAGTTTTTTGATTACGAATGGTTTGAATAATTCTAATGCCATTTCTTTTGGCAAACCGCATTGGAACATTTTTAGTTCTGGACCAACGGCAATAACCGAACGACCTGAGTAGTCAACACGTTTACCAAGCAAGTTTTGACGGAAACGGCCTTGTTTACCTGTTAAAATTGCTGTTAATGATTTTAAATCTTTTTGTTTTGCGCCTTGAACTGCTCTGCCACGCTTACCGTTGTCAATTAATGCGTCAACTGATTCTTGAAGCATACGTTTTTCGTTACGGATGATAACGTCTGGAGCGCCAAGTTCCATAAGTTTTTTAAGACGATTGTTTCTGTTTATTACTCTTCTGTACAAATCGTTTAAGTCAGAAGTAGCAAAACGGCCACCGTCTAATTGAACCATTGGACGAAGTTCTGGTGGAAGCACTGGAAGCACATCCAAAACCATCCATTCTGGTTTGTTTTCGCTGTTTAAGAAAGATTCAACAATAGACAATTTTTTGATTGCTTTTGTTCTTCTTTGACCTTTTGCAGTTTGTAAAACTTCTTTAAGTTCTTCGCTTTCTTTTGCAAGGTTAACTTGTGAAAGAAGTATTTTGATTGCTTCAGCACCCATGCTGGCAACAAAACTGCCATAGCCATATTTTTCAATAGCCTCACGATATTCTTTATCGCTGATGATTTGTTTGTAAGTGAATTCAGTTTCTTTTGGATCAATTACAATGTAATTTACATAGTAAACAACTTGTTCCAAAGCTTTTGGAGTGATATCAAGTAGTGTTCCAATTCTTGAAGGAACTGATCTAAAGAACCAAATGTGAGTTACTGGACAAGCAAGGTCAATGTGGCCCATTCTTTCACGTCTAACTTTGGCTCTTGTAACTTCCACACCACATTTGTCACAAACAACGCCTTTGTAACGAATACGTTTGTATTTTCCACAATGACACTCCCAGTCTTTCTTAGGTCCAAAAATTTTTTCACAGAATAAACCATCTTTTTCTGGTTTTTGAGTTCTGTAATTGATAGTTTCTGGTTTTGTAACTTCACCAAAAGACCATTCTCTGATTTTTTCAGGGGATGCAATACCAATTTTTATCGAATCAAAGTTATTTAATTCAAACATAATTTTCTCCTTATATATTTTTACAATTTTATATCTAATTAATTTGTTATTTTAACGACTTTAAGCAAAACAATATTAATTATTCCGCTTAATCCAAAGAGCGCAGACAAATTAGTGAGATTATGTATTGTATTGCATAAGCCGGGTTATGAAATTTTTTAAAACACAACCCTTCCACCGCTTACGCGGTCCCCCTCCCCAGGTCGCAGGGGAGGTTGTGCGTTTATAAAAATTTCATCCTTTGCAAAATTTTTTTTGCAAAAAAGGCGTTGTAATCATAATCTTAATAATTGTCAAGCGACTTCTAATCGAAATCGTCAAAATCATCAAATAAACCATTTGAATCGAATTCATTGGCAACAATGTCTTCGGTTGTAACACCTGTATCACTTGTGTCGTTTGCAGTGTCAGACAAGATGTCGTCAAAGTCAATTGAAACATCTTTAAGTTCTTGTTCTACTTCGGCTCCAAGTGATGGAGTTGTGTCAAGTTCGTCAGATGAAAGTTCTTGAATTGAAACTTCTTGGTTGTCTTCAGTTAAGATTTTTACGTCTAAGCCCAAAGATTGAAGCTCTTTAACAAGAACTTTGAAGGATTCTGGAATTCCTGGTTCTGCAATTGGTTCGCCTTTTACGATTGCTTCGTAAGTTTTTGTTCTACCAACAACGTCGTCAGATTTAACAGTAAGCATTTCTTGAAGCAATGCAGATGCACCGTAAGCTTCCAATGCCCAAACTTCCATTTCTCCGAATCTTTGTCCACCAAACATTGCCTTACCGCCAAGAGGTTGTTGTGTAACCAAGCTGTAAGGACCAGTTGAACGAGCGTGCATTTTGCTGTCAACCATGTGGTCAAGTTTTAACATATATTTATAACCAACAGTAGCTTTATGGTCAAATGGCTCACCAGTTCTACCGTCGTATAATTGAATTTTTCCATCTGCTGGGAATCCGTTTGCAACAAGCAATTGTTGTACTGCATCAGGAGTTGCTCCGTCAAATGAAGGAGTTGCTATTTTCCAGCCAAGACTTTCGGCAACTAAACCTAAGTGTACTTCAAGCACCTGACCGATATTCATACGTGATGGAATACCAAGTGGGTTAAGCACAAGGTCTAATGGACGACCGTCTGCAAGGAAAGGCATATCTGCTTCTGGAAGCACTCTAGAAACGACACCTTTGTTTCCGTGACGACCAGACATCTTATCACCAACTGATAATTTTCTTCTTTGGGCAACAAAAACTTTAACAAGCATATTGATGCCTGGTTCTAATTCGTCTTTGTTCTTTTTAGATAATACTTGAACGTCAACAACAGTACCGCCACAGCCGTGTTTAACACGTAGTGAAGTATCACGCACTTCTCTAGCTTTGTCGCCAAAGATTGCACGAAGCAATCTTTCTTCTGGAGTGAGTTCAGTTTCGCCTTTTGGTGTAACTTTACCAACCAAGATATCGCCTGGTTTAACTTCTGAACCAACTCTAACAATACCGTTTTCGTCAAGGTTTTTAAGAGCATCTTCACCAAGGTTTGGAATGTCTCTTGTAATTTCTTCATCACCTAGTTTTGTTGTACGGCAAGGCATTTCTACGTCTTTTAAGTTGATTGAAGTGTAAACGTCATCTTTGACAATTCTTTCAGAAATTAATATAGCGTCTTCGTAGTTATAACCTTCCCAGTTCATATAACCAACAAGAACGTTTTTACCAAGTGCCAACTCACCGTTTTTGGTTGAGTAGCCGTCTATTAATACATCACCTTTTTTAACCTTTTGCCCTTTTACAACTGCTGGTTTTTGGTTTTGGCAGGTGTATGCGTTTGTTTTATCAAATTTGATTAGTGGAAATTCATATGTTTTTCCTGAGTCGCCTAGGAAATCAACATGTGTAGATGAAACATAAGTAACTGTTCCATTTTCTGGTGCGGAAATAATTGCACCACAATCTTTTGCGATAGGTCTTTCCATGCCAGTTCCAACAATTGGAGCTTCTGGTCTAAGCACAGGCACAGCCTGACGTTGCATGTTTGAACCCATCAATGCTCTGGCAGCGTCGTCGTTTTCAATAAATGGAATTAATGAAGCAGCTGCAGAGATGAATTGTCTTGGAGATACATCCATATAGTCTACTCTGCTTGCTGGCACTTCTAAGATAGAAGTTTTGTGGCGGCAAATGATACGTTTGTTAACAAATTTGCCTTCTTCATCAAGTGGCTCGGTTGCTTGACAAATGTATGCTTTATCTTCAATATCTGCCATGTGATATTCACATTGTTTTTCTACAACGCCTGTTTCTTTGTTAACTTTTCTATAAGGTGTTTCTAAGAAACCATACTCATTGATTTTTGCATAGCCTGCAAGAGTTGAGATAAGACCAATTGATTGACCTTCTGGTGTTTCAATAGCACAAATTCTACCATAATGTGTGTAGTGAATATCACGAAGTTCGGCACTTGCTCTTTCTTTTTTAACACCACCAGGGCCAACAGCAGAAAGTCTACGTTTTTGAGTTAAGCCAGAAAGTGGATTAATTTGATCCATAAATTGTGAAAGTTGCGATTGAGCAATGAAATCTTTTAAAGATTTGTTTACTGGTCTTGGATTGATAATTTGTGCTGGTGTAACTTCGGTTAGTTCTTTACCTTGAAGTGTTTCTTTGATGTTTGCACCAAGTTTTTTAACACCGGCTCTAAAAGCGTTGCCTAAAAGTTCGCCAACTGACACCACTCTTTTGTTAGATAAGTGGTCGATGTTATCTATTTCTCCAATGCCGTCATATAAATCCAAATAGTATGATATTGTTGCAAGAATATCATCCATTGTTAAGGTTGTGATTAAAAGTTCGCTTGTGTGATTTCTGATGCATTCCATTCTTGCTTCTTTTGTTTTGTTATCTCTAAGCATTTGAGCAAGCACTGGATAATAAACATCTTCTAAAACGCCAAGCTCTTTTTCGTCGCATGGGAAAACTTTAGAAAGTTTAACGCGGTTATTACCTCTCATTAAGTGGCGTTCGCCGTTTACTAAAACAACAACTTCGTTTATACCTGCGTCTTGAATTCTGCGAGCAACTTCATAAGTAAATTCTTCGCCAGCTTTAACAACAACTTCGTCATCTATTGCAATGTTGTCTGCTGATACTAAACCAGTGATACGGTTTGCTATTGACAATTTTTGGTTCATTTTATAGCGACCAACACGGTTGATATTGTAGTAAGCATCACTAAAGAATAACAAGTTGATGTAGTTTCTTGTGCTTTCTGCAGATGGAACATCGGCAGGACGAGTTTTACGAGCAAGTTCAATCAAAGCTTCTTCTTGAGTTGTTTGAGGCTCTTTTTCTAAAACATTTTTAATAAGTTTGTGGTTGCCAAAAAGTTCCATAATGTCTTCATTTGTATAACCAAAACATTTTAAGAAAAGACCAAGAGTGATTTTATGTGAACGGTCTAAAACAATTTTTAAAACTTCGTTTGCGCCTTGTTCAATTTCTACCCACATACCATGGTTTGGATAAAGTTGACCACGCAAAGTTGCATTGTCGTCTTTTTCTCTTGTGTAGTATACACTTGGTGAACGAGTAACTTGGCTAACAACAACCCTTTCTGTACCGTTGAAGACAAAAGAGCCTTGGTCAGTCATAAGTGGGATGTCACAAAGAAAAACTTCTTGATCAATAGCTTCACCGCTGTCTTCAACCACCAAACGAGCATTAACCTTTAATGGCACGCTGTAGCCTGTTTTTCTGATTTTGCAGTCTTTGATTGAATACTTTGGTTCTTTGCCAAGATTTATACCTGTAAAGTATAATTTTGCTTTTCCGCTATAATCTGTGATTGGCGATAATTCTTTTAAGATGTCAAGAATTCCGTGTTCTAAAAACTCTTTGTAAGTGTCTTTTTGAATTTCCAACAAATCTGGAAGTTCGCAAGGATTACCGAGTTTAGAGAAAGAATATCTTTCAGTTGTTCCATACATAACTTTGTTTAATGTAGGCATTTTTTCTTGCATAAATCGTGCTCCTTAAAATAATATTTTTGAACATTTTGTGTATATACGCATATTTATAGGCAAAAATTAACAACCAAACTGTTTTTTTTACTTAAAATTGTGTAAGCGTGAAAATAGCAAGCAACCCCCTTTTTATTACCAAAAAGCCCAAAATTGCCTGCTTTTAACCTATTTAATTATAAAGAATATAAATAAATTTCCACTAATACTAATATTCCTTATTCAATTATAACAACCAAACGCAAACTTGTCAACCACTTTTTTAAAATATTTTTACAAAATTTTGCAAATTGATTTTGCCATAATAAAATATCGGTTTTGCGACCGATATTTTTTTAATGTATAGGCATATAGGAAAATCTTACTAGAATGTAAAAGCATTGCTTACTTTAGGCTCCCCCTACCTTAAGGGGCCTTATGTAAATTTGTCATGGTTTTTAGGCTCCCCCTACCTTAAGGGGGAGCTGGCTTTTTTGACTTTGGCAAAAAAGACTGAAGGGGTGTTTGACTTCTGATTTATATCTTTGCTTATCTTTTACTTAGGCTCCCCCTACCTTAAGGGTGTCTGATGTAAATTTGTCATGGTTTTTAGGCTCCCCCTACCTTAAGGGGGAGCTGGCTTTTTTGACTTTGGCAAAAAAGACTGAAGGGGTGTTTGACTTCTTGATTAGAATTTAATAAAATACTACTATGGAAAAAAGAATAACAAGAAATACCCATTTAACAACTACCGCAATAAAACTCCGCAAAGATATGACAAAAGAAGAAAAACATTTATGGTATGATTATTTGCATAAATTACCAATAAAATTTGTTAGGCAAAAAGTTATTGGTAATTATGTCGCAGATTTTTATTGCCACGATTTGAAATTAATAATTGAATTGGATGGCTCACAGCATTATAGCGAAGACGCAAAAATATATGACCAAGAAAGAACTATATATTTTGAAAATATTGGAATTAGAGTTGTGAGATTTCAAAATATTGATATTAATAAAAATTTTGAGGGCGTGTGTTTGTTTTTGGATAATTTATTAAAAAATAAATAAGGTCAAACACCCCTACCGTCAGCCATACGGCTGCCACCTCCCCCTTAAGGTAGGGGGAGGCTTTTTCTTGTTTGCCATTTTTAAGGGACTGCTCCTTACCATATGAGTAGGTGTAGGCTTTTTCTTGTTTGCCATTTTTAATGGTCTGCTCCTTACCATATGAGTATGGGGAGGCGGACCGCTTGCGGTGGAAGGGTTGTTTTTTACAACCCCTCAGTCAGCTTCGCCGACAGCTCCCCTTACACAGGGGCGCTTTATTCTCGATAATACCTTGATTTAAATATCATCCAATAAAACGCTAGACTATATATTGTCCAAAAGTGTGCCAAAGCGTTTTTCAAAGTTTTTGCTTAAAAGGTTAAAAATTTGAGTGATTATATCATTTGGCAGTTTTAAAGTTGAAAGTTGTTCGGTTGGTGTGATTGCAAGCATTCTTAGGCTTGAATAAACTGCTGGCGAAAGTTCTTCAACCTCACCTACCCTGCACCTTGCGCAAGTGATGTCGCCATAGCGAAGGTTCATATACCTTTGCCCCAAAAACTTAACTCCGCAATTGTTGCAAGCATTAAGGTCAAATTTGTAACCAAAGCCTTCAAAAACACTTATTAAAAACTTGTTTAATATCAAAGTGTGGTTAATTTGATTTTCTTCTAGCATTTGCAAGCACTTTAATGTTTGCACAAAAAGTTGTGGGCTGGTTTCGCCCTGAGGAAGAATTGTTTTTATTATTGTCAAAATGTTGCATGCCGCATAATAACTATGTATGTTTTTTGTAATATCATAAAATGTGCTGATTATTTCTGCCGAGGTTACTGTGTTAAACACGCCTTGGGCATAAATAAAATCGCCAAAGGAAAAAAGTTCCTTGGCGGACTTGAGTTTTGCGTTTGAATTTTTTACGCTTTTAAAAAGCACATTTACAAGGCCTTGTTCTAGTGTAAAAAGCGTAACAAGTTTGTCTTTTTCTTTATAGTCCTTGCTTGACACAACAATGGCTTTTACTTTTGTTTCTAACATTTTTTTACCTTTCTAACCCGTCATCGCGAGAAAAATGCTCTTCACTGATCAATTCTGGTGGGTTTTCGATATTGGCATAAAGACAGTAATAATTAATTTGGCCTGTGCGTTTGAACAATTCCCAAGCAAGTTTTGATGTTTCACTAGCAAAATCTTTATTCATAAAAACCCTACCTTTTAATTGGCTTAACCCTTGCATAAATATTGTATGCAGATTGCCAAAAAATATTTACAAACTGAATTAAAGTGTTTAACTTTGTGCTTAACATATTTAATTTGTTTATATATCTCAAGTATAACGAAAAATATATAAAAGTCAAAGTGTTTGACAAAAATTTCTAAAAATTTCCTGATACGGCTTGATTTAGCAACTGAGCCACTAAGCTTAGGCTATAATCCAAATTGTCGCTGGTGGCGATATGTTGTTTGATTTTGGTTGCACCGGTTATGCCGGCAACATACCAAAGCAAATGTTTGCGCATGGTGACATTAACAAACCTCTCGTCATAGTTATGCCTTAAAATTTGAATATGTTGTTTAATGAGTTCTAGTTTTTCAATTTGCTGCCTACCTTTTAGGCGATTAAATATGTTTGGATCACCCAGTGCGCCACGGCCAATCATAACCGCGTCAACACCTGTTGAAAGCATTTTGTTATAGGTTGCCTCGTCAACAACATCACCATTGCCAACAACGGGGATTTTTACACTTGCTTTGACCTTTGCAATTGTTTCGTAATCCACTTGCCCCGCATATTGCTGCGAGCGAGTTCTGCCATGAATTGTTAGCATTTTTGCACCAGCATCCTCGCAAAGTTTTGCCATATCAACCGCTATGTTATCTTCTGCCAAAAAGCCTTTTCTAAACTTGCAAGAAATTGGCTTATTTATTGCCTTAACGCACGACTCAACAATTTGCCTAACAAGTGGCAAATTTTTAAGTAGTGCCGAGCCATCACCGTTGTTTACAATTTTTGGTGCTGGGCAACCAAAGTTGATGTCAATAATGTCAAACTTTTGCAGTTCTTTCCTTTTGCAAGCCTGCGCCATAACTTCTGGCTCGTGACCAAAAATTTGCACCGCTTTTGGTGTTTCTATTTGGCTTGTAATTAAAAGTTCTTTTGTTTTTTCGCTTTCGTAACTAAGGGCCTTACTACTAACCATTTCAGTAAAAGTTAAGTCTGCTCCACCAAGTTTGCATGCGTGCCTAAAACCCACTTCGCTAACCCCCGCGAGTGGTGCCAAAAAAATGTTGCCAAGTTGCAAATTGTCTATCTTCATAGGGTTATTTTATAAGATAAATTTTTTATTGTCAAAATTTTGATGTTTTTTGTAATAAATTTTTGACATCACTAAAGCGTATTTGCTTAAGCATAAACATTATGGCAAAATATACTGCCATTGAAATTGAAATGATTATTGCCAATTGCAATAGGTTGATATATGAAAATATGTTCATACATAAAACAATAATTGCAGACATAACAGTGCTTGCAAAAAGCGGCGAGAAAACTTGCAAAAATGTCAACCTAAAATTTGCAATTTGCCTTATTTTTACTAGGTTTATTATTGATGCAATTGCATAGCCAACAAAGCTGGCTAGTGTCAAACCGTATATGTTTAAACTTTCATTTGACACAAGCAAAATTGTTAAGACTGTTTTTACTGCCACACCAATTGCAAGCGAAACAAAAGAAACTTTTGCTTTGCCCATTGCTTGCAAAACAGAATTGGAAATTGTTACAAAACACAAAAAAAACATTTCAAAAACCGAAAGGCGTAAAAGTGTTGTTGCAATTTGTAGTTGCTGAGCCGAAAGCGACATAAATACGCTTGAAATGATTGGTCTTGCAAGCAAAAATATCCCAGCCATACATGGCAAAATGTACAAAAGTACAAGTTTGAAACCTTTTGACAAGAGTGGCCTTACATCCTCACCTTTTGCAATTTTATAACTAATTTTTGGAATGCCCGCAAGTGCTATTGCCGAAATTAAAACATTTGGCAAGTTTATGATTGGCAAGATCATTCCCGAATGCAAACCATAAAGGCTGGTTGCATAGCCTTGTACAAAACCCGAGCCTTTTAAAAGGTTGATTATTAAAAAGGAATCAACAAGCATACTAAGTGGCAAAACCATATATGCTGCGCTTATTGGGGCAAGCCTTTTTATGAACATTGTATAATCTTTTTTTTCTAGTTTTATATTAAATTTTTGCACGCGTTTTTTGTTTATTATTGCAAAGTATGCAAAGGCAAAAAGTTCACTTAACGAAATTCCCAAAAGTGCACCAAACACGCCAAGGTTTGTATTTATTTTAATAAATAAACCTGCAAACAAAAGTCCAAAAACAAGTTTGAATATTTGCTCCAATATTTGACTTATTGCCGTAGGAAACATATTGTTATGGCCTTGATAGTAGCCCCGATATGCTCCAAGCAGTGAAGCAAACACAAAACCAAGAGCAATGGCAAAATACCCACTTGTTGCATTTGTGTTGCCTTGAAGCAAAGCAATTGGAAATGCAAGCAACATTAAAATTGCAAAACAAATTATGCCAAAAAACAAACTGACATTTTTGCCAAGTTTGTATTCTTTGTAAACTGCAAGTTGGTCTCCCCTTGCCCTAAAAAGTGCAATTTGTTTGGTTAGCAAAATGCCTACGCCACCAGTGATAAGCGTTAGCAAAAACGAGTAAATGGGAAATGCCATTTGATAAAGCCCCATTCCTTCTGCACCCAAAATGTTTGAAAGCGGAAACCTGAAAATTGCGCCAAAAAATTTGCCCGCCAAGTTTGCAAAAAACAGTGTGAAAGTTCCGTTTATGTTTATACTTCCCATATGCTATAGTTTGAGATTATTTAAAAAAAATATTTAAATTTATGCAAATTTGGTATTTACAAGCATTTATTGTTATGTTAGTATATTAATATATAGGAGAAATTTTATGGCTAAACCATTTATTGTTTACTTTTCGGAAAACGATCCAAACGTGCTTTCAGTTGAACACACCAAAAAAGAAAAATTAAAAATGTATGACATTATTATGCAAGCTTTTTTGTTTAAATATACTTATGAATCTATGCGTTTAAAAGGTCAAAATGTTAAAAACAGCCCTTACAATTTAAACGATTTAAAGGTTTATAACAATTTTCTTGCAGAAATTGACAAAAGCATTCATGACCCACTTATGAGAGCATATATTTTGGAAACAATCAAAGTTATAAAAAACAACGATTTGAGAAAAAAAAGTGTGCAAATTTCTTATCAAACAATTTACACCTGGTTCCACCCAAACAACTTAAAAGGCAAAACTTTTAGAGATAATTTGGAATATTTAAACGGCACTATTGATTTTAAAACCGTTTTTGAAATGTGCAACAGCGAAACAATAACAGAAAATTCACCTTGTTTTGCAGAGGTTAAATCTGCTTATGCTCAATTTAAAAGAGAATATGACGATTTGATTTTGTAATTTGAAAGATAAAACACCAAACGTATTGTTTGGTGTTCAGGCTGAAGACAAACTATGATTTTTACTTAGTTTGTCTTTTTCTATTGGCATTTTTTAGAAAAGCCTCCCCCTACCTTAAGGGGGAGGTGGCAGCCGTATGGCTGACGGTAGGGGGTGTTTGACTGCTTGAAAATAAAGGAATTTTTAGAACTTCAATAGGACAAACACCCCTTCAGTCGGCTAATTGCCGACAGCTCCCCCTTAAAGTAGGGGGAGCCTAAATCAGGCAATGCTTTTTCATTTCTAGTAAACTTTTTCTATTTGTCTACACGCTGATCACCAAACATTGCGTTTGGTGTTTTTTTATTCAAATATTTTAATTTCTTGCTGATTTAATGGTCTAAACTCGCCACGGTTTAGTTTTGGGTCGAGAGTTATGCCACCAAAACAAATTCTTTCAAGATATGTAATTTTGTTCCCAACTGAGCCAAAAAGACGCTTGATTTCGTGATATTTGCCCTCGGTTAAAGTTATTTCGCCACTTTTTTCAGTGGTGATTTTTATTTTACAAGGTTTGGTTGTGTAACCATCTTTTAATGTTATGCCCAGCTCTATTTTTTGTTTATCTTGCTCGCAAAGTGGGTCAGCACACTCATATTTATAAACTTTTTTTACGTGATTTTTAGGTGAAAGCACTTTGTGTGCGCCCTGCCCATTGTTGGTGAGAATTACAAGGCCCAAAGTGTCTTTATCGAGCCTGCCCACTGGAAACAAACCATGTTTGCTATACTGCTCGGGCACTAAGTCTAGCACCGTTTTGTGCTGTGTATCGTTTGTTGCGCTCACAACACCGAGTGGTTTGTTGAGCATTAAGTAAACAAATTTTTGATATGCTACTTGCTGGCCGTCAAGAAAAACAACTGCCGAGCTCTCGTCAATTTTTGTGTCTTGCAAAACTTTGTTTAAGCCTTCAATCTTTACTCTGCCCGCTTTGATTGCCTTGACCGACTCACTACGAGAAAGATTTGTGTTGTTGGTTAAAAATTTGTCTAAACGAATCACGATTGCTCCTTTGTTTTAATTCTATAAGTTTGGCTCTTGTGATTTTTAAATGAATAATGGTTGTCAATTTTAAGACCCCTTTGTGTAAAGGGGGCCGATATCTTGTTTTTACAACCCCTCCGTCAATTTCGCTCGCTTTACTTCGCTTCATTGGCCACCTCCCTGGGTCGCAAGGGAGGCTTTAAAGTTGTAATATTTTTAAAATAATCCTTCACTTTTCTCTTTTCGTGCGTTTCGAAGAAACGCCTTTAGTTTTTAGTCACGACTAGACCTTGCAGGTCTAGTCGTTTTGTGGGCAATCCTTTATTGTCAGTTGAATTCTTTTCTTTTTAACGTCAACACCAATAACCTTAACATTTAGTTGTTGTCCAACTTTTAAGGCGTCGGATGGATGTTTGATATATTTATTTGAAATTTGAGAAATATGAACAAGGCCGTCTTGGTGAACACCAATATCTACAAATGCACCAAAGTCAATAACGTTTCGCACTGTGCCTTTGATTACCATACCTTCTTTAAGGTTTTCTAGGCTTAAAAGTTCGGCTCTTAAAACTGGTTTTGGCATATCTTCACGAATATCACGGCCTGGTTTTGAAAGTTCTTTAACCATGTCAACAAGAGTTGGAACACCAACACCAATTTCGGTTGCAACCTTTTCTTCACCTTTAAGTTTTACAAGGCTGGCAAGAGTTTCTAGGTTGCCGTCTTTTACGTCTTGGTCATTTAAATTGAAAAGTTTTAAAAGTTTTTGTGCGCTTTCGTAACTTTCAGGGTGAACGGCGGTGTTATCTAGCACGTTTTCGCCGTCAACAATTCTTAGGAAACCAGCGCATTGCTCGTAGGCTTTTGGTCCAAGTTTTTTAACTTTTAAAAGTTGTTCTCTTGAGGTGAATTGATTGATTTCTTTACGGTATTCTACAATGTTTTTTGCAATTGAACCATTAAGGCCTGAAACATAAGAAAGCAAACTTGGGCTTGCTGTGTTAAGGTCCACACCAACGCTGTTAACACAGTCTTCTACAACGCCTGTTAAAACATCAGTTAAGCGTTTTTGTGGCATATCGTGTTGATATTGACCAACACCAATTGATTTAACATCAATTTTAATAAGTTCGGCAAGTGGGTCTTGCAAACGTCTTGCAATAGAAACGGCACTTCTTAAATTTACATCATAGTCTGGGAATTCTTCTGCACCCAACTTGCTCGCTGAATAAACTGATGCACCTGCTTCGTTTACCATTGCATAGTTAAGTGGTCTATTTACTTGTTTAATAAGTTCGCAAATAAAAATTTCACTTTCTTTGCTTGCTGTTCCGTTGCCTACTGCAACAATGTCAACTTTGTGTTTTTCTACCAATTTTTTAAGTTTTTCTAAACTTTCTTCGGTTTTGTTGAAGGGTGGTGTTGGATACACAACTGTTGTGTCCAAAACTTCGCCGTGGTCGTCTATGATTGCAACTTTACAACCCATTCTATAACCCGGGTCAAAGCCCATAATTACATTGTTTTTTAACGGTGATTGAAGAAGAAGTGGTTTTAAGTTTACTTCAAACATTTTGATTGCTTGCTCGCTGGCAAAATCGGTGAGTTCGGTTCTGCACTCGTTTTCTAAGCTTGGGAAAAGCAAACGTTTATAGCTGTCGGCAATAACCGTTTCCATAACCTCTTGTGTTGTTGAGCCTTCTATTATGTAGGCTTTTTTGATTTCTTCAAGTGCAACATTTTCGTCTAGTTCTATGGCAACTTTTAAGCACTCATCTTTTTCGCCACGATTGATTGCGAGTATTCTATGGCTTGGAATGTTTTTAACCTGCTCGTTGTGGTCGGCATACATTTCATAAACTTCGTTGCCCTCTTTTTCTACCAAGGTTGAATGAATAAAGGCAAAATTTTTTATAACTTCACGCATGGTTTTGCGAAGTTCGCTATCGTCAGAAATGCGCTCGGCAATAATGTCTTGTGCGCCTTGCAAGGCTTCTTCTGGAGAATTAACTTCTTTTTCTTCGCCAACATACTCGCCTGCAAGGGTGAGCAAATCTTCGGTTGTTGTTTGTGCTTGAATAACATCTGCTAGTGGCTCTAATCCTTTTGCAATTGCAACACTTGCACGAGTTTTTCTTTTTGGCTTGTATGGACGATAAATATCTTCAACTTCGGTTAAAGTTTTTGCTTTTTTTAATTTTTGTTCTAATTCTTCTGTCCATTTTTCTTGCTCGCGAATAGAATTTTCTACTTCTTCTTTACGCTTTTGCAAGTTTCTTAAGTAATTTAGTCTATCAGAAAATTCTCTTAAAACTTGGTCATCACAAGAACCATGCATTTCTTTACGATAACGCGCAATAAATGGGATTGTGTCGCCTGCGTCTAAAAGTTCTATTATGTTTTTTGCGTATTCTTTTTTAAGTTTAAATTCCATACTTAGTTGTTCAATTATGTCCATGTTTGTATCCTTTTTTATTACATAAGTTTGATTTAGTGCTTTTTTAATGAATAATGGATGACAATTTTTTAATAGGTCAAACACCCCTTCAGGCTGTTTCACTCACTATGTTCGTTCCACAGCCAGCTCCCCCTTAAAGTAGGGGGAGCCTTATTAAATTGTCTTTCATTTTTCTCGTGTGCGATTAGCACACTTTTCCCTTTTCTCTTTTACGTCAGTAAACGCCTTCTTATATCATTCACTTTTTTGTATATTTCTTCAATGTCTTCGCCAATGTTATAGGTGCCGTTTTGGTAAAGAATTTTGCCGTTTACCATTGTAAAGTAAACATCACTTCCGCGAGCTGAATATACTAGGTGCGATAATAAGTTTTCTTGCGGATAAAAGTGTGGTTGATTTATGTTTACCAAAATCAAGTCGGCTTGTTTGCCTGGCTTGATTTCGCCAACGTTTAGCCCCATTGCCTTTGCTCCATTTTTGGTTGCCATTGACAAAACTTCTCGTGCTGAAACAACGCTTGGATCACTTATACTCACCTTTGAAAGTGTTGCAACCAAAAACATTTCTTTAAACATATCTAGGCAGTTGTTAGAGGCAACGCCGTCTGTGCCAATGGTTACATTTATGCCCTTGTTTTGCATTGCAAAAACTGGCGCAATTCCACTTGCGAGTTTTATGTTTGATGACGGGCAAGTTGAAACAGAAACATCATAATCTGCCAAAATTTGCAAATCGTCTTTATCCATATGCACGCAGTGGGCTGCAAGGCAAGGTCTATCAAAATAACCAATTTGTTCCAAATATGCAGGCGGAGTTAGTCCGTTGTTTGCAATTGTGCAATCGCCCACCTCTTTTAACGTTTCGCTTAAATGTATCCCTAATGGCAAATCGTAATCTTTTGCAAATTTTAAGATGCTATAAAATTTTTCTTCATTGGTTGAATAAACCGAATGTGCAAAAACTGAAATGTTAACCCTATCGCTATTTGTTGTGTTTGTTATTGTGTCATATTGTGATTTAAAATCTTGATAGCAATTATATGTTTCGTCAGTTATTACCTTTGAGCCTACATTGATTCTTGCCCTAATGCCTGACCTGTCGATTGCTCGACATATTGATTGAGTATGATAAAAATAATTTTCTTCAATTGCCGTTATTCCATTTCTTACACTCTCGGCAATACCCAACATCTCGCCCCAATATATATCTTCATTTGTTAATTTATTTTCATAAGGTATGATATTTTCAAAAAGCCATTGTTGCAAATTGGCATCATCCTTTATACCTCTTAAAAGTGTCATTGGCGTGTGGGCATGAGTGTTTACAAAGCCCGGCATAAGCAAATTGCCTTTTACATCAATCACATTGTCAAACTCGCCGTCTGGCATTGTTTGATTTGCATAAATAATTTTGCTATCTTGCACCACAACAAAACCCTCGTAATAGCCTTGTTCGTGGTCCAAATCCAAAATTTTTGCATTTTTAAATAATGTTTTCAAAATTTATCTCCCAATTTTTTTATTTGCTCATATTTGTCATATTAAATGAGTAAAATTTAAAAATAGAACAAATGTTTTTATTAGCATTTTCGCCTATTTTCAAGCAAAAATCAATTAAAACACTTAAATATTATCACAAAAAGGGGGCTTTAGGCAAATGAATGAGAGAGTTATATTTCATTGTGATGCAAATAGTTTTTTTGCGTCGGTGGAAGTTGCTAATAATCCAGAGTTAAAAAACAAACCCGTTGCTGTTTCTGGCAATCCCAAAACAAGAACAGGCATTATTCTCACAAAAAATGAAGTTGCAAAAAAATATGGTGTGCAAACGGGCGAAGTTATTTGGCAAGCCAAATTAAAATGCCCAAACCTTGTTTGTTTGCCACCGCATCACAAGGTTTATGAGCAGTATTCTAAAAAATTAAGGGCAATTTATGAAAAATATACTGACAAAGTTGAAGCTTTTGGTGTTGACGAGTGTTGGCTGGACGTAACCGACACCTTAAAATTTTTTGGCGATAAAATAGCCTTGGCAGACCGAATTAGAAACGAAGTGCGAGAAACTCTTGGCATAACAATTTCGGTGGGCATAAGCTTTGGCAAACTGCTTGCAAAACTTGGCTCTGACCTAAAAAAGCCCGATGCAACAACCGTGCTAGATTATTCTAACTACAAAAAAATTGTATACCCTATGCCTGTTAATTCAATTATTGGCGTTGGCAGAAAATTGACGCTTCGTTTTAACAAACTTGGAGTTTTTACGCTTGGCGACATAACTCGCCTGCCCGACAACATTTTAAAAAAGAAGTTTGGAATTATCGGTCTTGACATCAAACAAAAACTTCTAGGCAACGATTTTGAGCCGGTTAGGAATTGTGAAGATATAGCGCCACCCAAAAGCATTGGCAATGGTACAACCACCATAAAAGATATTTATTCTAGGCAAGAAATAAAAGATGTTGTGATTGCCTTGTGCGAAGAAGTTGCATCTAGGCTAAGAAGTCAAAATTTTAATGCTTCCAGCCTATCAGTAACGCTAAAAACTGCCGAGTTTAAATATTTTCACGACACCATACGGCTTGACCACCCCACCAATTCGGCACTAAACCTTTCAACCTTTGCCATGCAAGTTGTGGACGGCATATGGGAGTATAACACAGCAGTTAGAGCAATTCGCATTTGCTCGTATAATTTAAGCAAAACCACAAACTCACAAATTTGTATGTTTGACAATTTAAAAAACTCAAGCCTTAATGCTTGCATTGATTCTTTGCGAAAAAAATACGGATACTATGCTCTAGCACCCGCAAATTTAATATGCCCCACAACCTTGGATTTAAGCAAGGTGGAGGTTTAAACCAACTTATCTTTTCCCTTTGATGTTTACGGCAATTATGCCAGCAATGGCACCTGCAATTCCACCAAAGATTAAGTCGTTTACCAAAGTAGAATTAAAATTGAAGCCACCGTTTAAAATTGAAAACACCAAAAATGATAAAGCTGTGTAAAAAATTCCTATGCAAAAGCCAGTAATAAGCCCCATTTCTTTAACACCTTTTAGTGCAAAAAATGAGCCAATTAATATGCTTGCAATTTTAATAACTTGATTTATTGGTTTTATTGCACCGGCAGAAATATCACAAAATCTTAATATAAAAGCAAATATGCAAATGGCAATTAATGATATTGAAAGCGCCATTAAACTTCCTTTTAAAAGGCACTTAAAAAAACCGCCTTTGCCTGATTTTTCTTTGTTTATTACTTTTGCTGCTCTCATAAAAATCTCCTATGTCATATAACTATGAACATAGGAGGACATTTATGAATAATAAGCGACTTCTTAAAATTTTTTTATAAAAAACACCCCTTCAGTCTTTTTTGCCTTTAACAAAAAAGACAGCTCCCCCTTAAAGTAGGGGGAGCCTCTAGTTTATTTCATTACAAATCCAACCATTAACACCATGAACACTAGTATTAATATTGGCAATGCTATCTCTGTAAAGGTTGCTAGTATCATAATTTTCTCCATATTTAACGGATAAATTTTAGCATAAATGTTTTGTTTGGTCAATAGGGAAAATTTGCTCTTTACAAACACCCCTTCAGTCTTTTTTGTCTTTAACAAAAAAGACAGCTCCCCCTTAAGGTAGGGGGAGCCAAAATTAAGCAGTTTTAAACTAAAATTAAGTAGTTTTAAGCTAAAATTAAGTAGTTTTAAGCTAAAATTTATAATCTTTTAAATATTCATCTCTAAAATCTAAAAGCCTATCTTGTTTTATGGCTTCTTTTACTTTGTCGGCAAGTTTAATTAGGTGATATAGGTTGTGAATTGACAAAAGTTCGGCGCCAAGCATTTCACCTGATTTTATTAAGTGGTGAATATATGCACGAGTGTAGTTTTTGCACGCATAACAATTACAACCTTCTTCAATTGGTGTAAAATCACGAGCAAATTTTGCGTTGCGAATTACCAATTTGCCATATCTATAAAACGCAGTGCCATTGCGTGCAATACGTGTTGGAAGCACGCAGTCCATCATGTCAATTCCATGAGCAAAACATTCAATTAAGCAATCGGGACTACCAACGCCCATAATGTAGCGAGGCATATTGGTTGGAAGTTTTGGTTGCAAAAAGTCCAAGATGTCATACATAACTTCTTTTGGCTCGCCCACCGAAAGCCCACCAATTGCAATACCGCATTTTGCATATGGTGCAACCTCGTTTAAACTACGCTCTCTTAAATCTTTAAACATATTGCCTTGCACAATTGGAAAAAGCATTTGTTTTGGATTTTTTTGAACATCATAACAGCGTTTTAGCCATTTTGTTGTGCGTTCTAGCGCTTTTGTTGCATATTGATGTGTAACACCTGGTTTTGAACATTCGTCAAAAGCCATAATAATGTCTGAGCCTAGGTCATTTTGAATTTGTATACATTTTTCTGGTGTCATAAAGTGTCTTTCACCGCTAATATGCGAACTAAATTCCACGCCATCATCAGTTATTTTGTTAAGTTTTGCAAGCGAAAAAACTTGGAATCCGCCCGAATCGGTTAAGATTGGCTTGTTCCAATTCATAAATTTATGAAGTCCGCCTGCTTCTTTTACTATGTCGTTGCCTGGACGCAAATATAAGTGATAAGTGTTAGATAAGATAATTTGCGCGCCCATATCTTCCAAATCTTCTGGACGCAAGCCCTTTACTGTGCCCAATGTTCCAACCGGCATAAAAACTGGTGTTTCAATATCGCCATGAGGCGTGTGAAAAACACCAAGCCTTGCGCCTGATTGTTTGCATACATGTTTTACTTCATAACTAAAATTTTCCATAATTTACCTTTTATAAAATTTTACAATAACAACATTGCATCGCCAAAACTGAAAAAGCGGTATTTTTGGTCAACTGCAACTTGATATATTTGTTTTATTTCTTCCACGCTTTCAAGCGCCGAAACAAGCATAAGTAATGTGCTTTCTGGCAAGTGGAAGTTTGTGATGAGAGCGTTAACAATTTTAAAATCATATGGCGGATAAATAAAAATTTTTGTGTCGCCTTTTTGAGCCTTTATTTCACCCTTTTTAACTGCTGCGCTTTCTAGCACTCTAACCGAGGTTGTTCCGCAAGCAATAATGCGTTTGCCTTGTTTTTTTGCTTCATTAATTTTTTGTGCAACTTCTTCGGTTACTTCAAAATATTCGCTGTGCATTTCGTGATTTAAAATGTCATCTTCTTTAACTGGCCTAAAAGTGCCTAGCCCAACATGGAGCATAACTTCTAACACTTCCACGCCTTTGTCTTTGGCTTTTTGCAAGAGTTCGTTTGTCCAATGAAGGCCTGCGGTTGGTGCTGCTGACGAGCCTTGCTCTTTTGAATAAACGGTTTGATAATCTTCGTTATTTTCAAGTTTTTTGGTTATGTAAGGTGGAAGTGGCATTGAGCCAATTCTATCCAAAATTTCTTCAAATCTGCCGTCAAAAATGAATCTAACTTTGCAAACGCCGTCGGTTAAAAGTTCTAAAAATTCAAACGAAAGTTCATCGCTGAATTTTACTATTGTGCCTGGTTTTAACCTTTTTAATGGCTTTGCAATAATTTCCCAGTCAGTTAAGTTTAATCTTTTTTGAAGAAGTGCTTCAATTTTTGCACCTGTGCCAACTTTTTCGCCATAAATTCTTGCTGGCAAAACTCTTGAATTATTTAAAACCAAAACATCATTTGGTGTTAAATAATCCAAAATGTCGCTAAACAATTTATGCTCTATTTTTTTTGTTTTTTTATCGTATACCAACAGCCTTGCGCTATCTCTTGGCTCGGCTGGGTATTGTGCTATTAATTCTTCGGGAAGATAATAGTTGTAAGTGCTTTTTTTAGTATATTCCATCATCTATCACCGCTTTTAAACTTTCTAACATTTGTTTTTTATCTTCGCTCATTTCTACGCCAAAATGCTCATATGCCCTAGCAAGAGCCACTCTACCCCTTGGCGTGCGAGCAATAAAGCCAAGCTGCAAAAGGTATGGCTCGTAAACGTCTTCGATGGTTGTTGCATCTTCTCCCGTTGATGAGGCAAGTGTTTCAAGACCAACTGGACCACCGGCGAATTTTTTTATTATTGAAAGCATAACTTTTCTGTCAATGGTGTCAAGGCCTATGTCATCAATTTCCATAAGTTCAAGCGATTTTTTTGCCATTGGCAAGTCAATTTTGCCTTCGCCCAAAACGTCGGCATAATCACGAACTCTTTTTAAGAGCCTATTGGCAAGTCTTGGAGTTCCACGACTGCGTCTTGCAATTTCGGTGCAAGCATCGTCATCTAGTTGCACATTTAATATTTTTGCCGAGCGGTTTATAATAATTTTTAATTCGTCATTTGAATACATTTCGAGCCTTGCAATAACTCCAAATCTATCACGAAGTGGACCTGTTAGCATACCTGCCCTTGTGGTTGCGCCAATTAGTGTAAATGGTTGAATTTTTAGGCGCATATTTCTAGCAGATGGACCTTTGCCTACAATAAAGTCAAGGGCAAAATCTTCCATTGCTGGATACAAAACTTCTTCAACCGACTTGTTTAGTCTGTGAATTTCGTCAATAAACAAAACGTCATTTTTGTTAAGGTTGGTTAGTATTGCTGCAAGGTCTGCAGCGTGCTCTATGGTTGGGCCACTGGTAACCTTTATTTGACTGCCCATTTCGTTGGCAATAATGTGAGATAAGGTTGTTTTTCCAAGCCCTGGTGGGCCATATAAAAGCACGTGGTCCAATGTTTCGCCACGGTTTTTTGCTGCTTTAATGTAAATTTCAAGATTGTTTTTGATTTTTTCTTGACCAACATAGTCTTTCATAGCACGTGGACGAAGTGAGTTTTCTATCTCTAAATCGGTCGCGTTTTTTGTGCTAGTGATAAATCTGTCCATATCTTCCATTATTTGCTCATACTCCTTAATGCTTTTGTAATTATATCTTCTAATTGCATATCTTTGGTTGCAACTTCTTTAACAGTTCGGTAAGCTTCGTTTTTGCTTAAGCCAAGACCAGTTAAAGCAGAAATTGCATCTTCCATAATTTGTTCGTCAATTTCGTTGGTTTCAACATTAACTTCACCCATAGCAAGCACTTCCATTGGATTTACTTTGTCTTTTAATTCTACAAGTAGTCTTTCGGCTGTTTTTTTGCCAAGACCTTTAATTTTGGTTAATGTTCTTAAATCTTCGGTTGCTATTGCATTCATAAGTGTTGGAATTGAAGTTTCCGACAAAATACCCATTGCCATTTTTGGACCAATTCCGCTAACGGTTGTGAGAAGTAAAAACATATTTTTTTCTTCTTTTGTGATAAAGCCATAGAGCGACATTTCGTCTTCTCTAACCACCAAATATGTATAAATTTTTACTGGCTCGTTGTCAAATTCGAGCATTTCTAAAGTTTGGTTAGAAACATTAATTTCATAACCAATTCCGTTGTTTTCTAAGGCAATTTTGCCTTGCTCTTTTTGTGTTACTATGCCGATTATATATGAATACATTTTTACCCCATTTTTTTACATAAGTTAATTTTTTGTGATTGTATGCAAGCCGTTGGCTTGCAGTGAATAGTGAAAAGTGAAAGTCGACACTCGCTAATGCTCGGTCGCGTGAATAGTGATGGATAATTATAATTTAACAATCACTATTCATTATTCACTATTCATTATTCACTGTAACAGCAATAAATTTGCTGTTACAACTTATTAAAGTTTATTTTTGGATTAATTTGCGCGTGGCAAAGCGCTGCTGCTACTGCATCAGCAGCATCATCTGGCCTTGGTACTTTGTCTAAGCCTAAAAGCGTTTTAACCATAAACTGAACTTGTTGTTTTTCTGCTCTACCAACACCGGTTAATGCTTGCTTTATTTGAAGTGGTGTATATTCATAAACATCAAGTCCACACTCTTTGCAAGTGAGAACAATAACTCCCCTTGCCTCTGCAACAGGTATGATTGTTTTTTGGTTTTTGAAAAAGAATAATTCTTCTACCGAAACAACATCTGGTTTATACACTTCAATTATTTTTTTTAGCGTTTGATGAATAACATAAAGTCTGTTTGGCAAGGTTTCTTCCTTAGGCGTAGAAATAACACCATAATCTACAATTTGTGGTGTGTATCCGTCATAGTCAATCAGTCCATAACCAACCAGCGCATAGCCTGGGTCGATACCTAGAATTCTCATAATACTCCTTATGTTTTGTCTGAAGCAAAATAAGTGCGTTTTAGTGAAAAGTGAATAGTGAAATACGATATGCCTTTCGGCAATCGCGTGAATAGTAAATGTCGATTTTATAATTTATCAATCACTTTTCACTTGTTTCGTTAGAAACACCTACTCATCTATTTCCTCTTCTGGCAAGTTTGCATTATGCACTACTTCTTGCACGTCGTCGTTATCTTCGAGTAGTTCTAACATTTTTGTAAAGCTTGCTAATTGTTTTTCATCCAAATCAATGTAGTTGTCTGGAACAAGTGTGTTTTCTGAAGATTCAACCTTAAGGCCAGCTTGTTCTAATTTTTCTGCAACTATGCCAACTTCGTTTGGCTCACATTCTACTGTGATGCAATCTTCTTCATCAATAACATCTAATGCGCCACAATCGAGGGCCGTCATCATAACTTCGTCAACGTCTGTTGTTAGAGTTTTTTCTAAAATAATGATGCCCTTACGATTAAACATATATGAAACGCAACCTGTTGCGCCTAAATTTCCGCCGTGTTTGTCAAATGCGTGGCGAACATCACCGCCGGTTCTATTGATATTGTCGGTTAGGCAACGAACAATAACCGCTGTTCCACCAATTCCGTAACCCTCATAAGTTTTTTCTTCATAGTTTACTGAGCCCATATCGCCACTTGCTTTTTTGATGCTACGAGTAATGTTGTCGTTTGGCATATTGTTTGCCTTTGCTTTTGCAATAATGTCTTTTAGTTTGCTGTTTGTGCTTGGGTCTGCTCCGCCCATTTTAACCGCAACTGCAATTTCCCTACCAATTTTGGTAAAGATTTTGCCCCTTGCTGCGTCTGTTTTGCCTTTTTTTGCTTGAATATTGTGCCATTTTGAATGTCCTGACATTTTAATAATCTCCTTTTTAAATTTGTAATGTTTTATTTGTGTGAGTTTTATTGATTATTTAACAATTTTAATAGGTCAAACACCCCTACCGTCAGCCATACGGCTGCCACCTCCCCCTTAAAGTAGGTGGAGGCTTATTAATAATCCTTCACTATTCACGCGACTGCCAGAGGCATGTCGCTGTTCACTATTCACTATTCACTGCATAGCATTGCTAATGCAATACATAACAATGCTTCCACTTACTCCGGCATTTAAACTTTCTAATCCGTTTTGCATTGGAATTTTTATTGTTTTTGTGGCAAGTGAATACATTCGCTCGCTTACCCCCCGACCTTCATTGCCAACAATTATGCCAATTGGCTGTGGTAAGGTTGTTTTATAGATATCTTCGCCTTCCATATCACAAACTGCAAAGTTTAAATTCCACTCTTTTGCCCTTTGTAAAAACTCTTGCTTGGTTGTTTGGTAGCACCTTGTTTTAAGCACTGCCCCCATAGAACTGCGGACAACTTTGTCGTTTGTAACCTTTGCACAGTCCAAAAGATAAACATCTAAAAAGTTTGCACCAAGTGCCGAGCGAATAAGTGTGCCAACATTTCCCGGATCTTGCAAATTGTCTAGTACCAAAAAGTTACCTTGTGGTTTTTTTAGTTCTAAATTTTTAAACTCTACAACTCCAATAATGCCTTGAGAATTGACTGTGGTTGAAAATGCTTTAAAAACATTTTCGCTAACTTCTAAAATTTCCCCTCCATAATCGGCCTTAAAAATAACGCCCTCTTTTTTTATTATGTATGCAATTTTATGCCCTGCATCATATGCTTCTTGCAAAATTTTTGGATTATCAAAAAACACGTATGCCTTGTTTGACATAAGTTTTTTTAAATATTTAATTTTTTCATTCTGCATAGACGACAATATCATACATTTGTATTTTACTACATAGTGTATTTTTTTGCAAGCAAACAACAAGTTTTAAAAAAATACCGGCCATTAAAGCCGTTATTTTAAGATAATTATTTAGTTGTTTCATCTTGCGATTGGTCGTAACTGCCAATTGTGAAATCTGGAAACTTGTTTTTCATATAAGCCAAATATGTTTTATTAAGCTTTATGGCTGCCTGTTTGTCTTGTCCGGCAAATTCATACATGCAATCTTTTTCTATGATCACAAGCGAATTTGATGAATATGGTCCTAATGTTGTAGAAACCATACCAATAAGTTGCAAAGCAAGAGGATGTTGTCTAATTAGCTTTGTAAGAGGATCTCCCTGTTTTTTAACTCTACAAACAATCATGTTTTTTAATCTCTCAACCGCTGGCAAAAGTTCGCCATCGTTGCTTTTCACATCTCTAGCTAGCGCCATGTTGTTTAAATTTAAAATTTTTTCTATATCTTCTTCGGTTAATTTTTTAAAATGTTCCAAATTGCAACTCCACCTTAATCAAATTTTTAAACAAAAAAGAGGCATCTTTGCCTCTTTTTTGAATCATGATACTATTTTTCTAATGTCTCTTTTGAAGCATTGTGTAATTTTCTTATTTCTTGACAAGTATAAACATCATGAATTTTTGTATATTTTTTTCCAGTCAATTCATGGGCAACTGCCATAATTGCTTTGTCAGCAGGTTCAACATAAGCCTTGTATAAAGCTTCATTTTCTGGGTGTTTAAGCAATGTTTCAGCTGAGTAGTTTGCTCCAAATAAAGTTTCTAAAAGTTCATCTCTTTCACGAATTAAAGTAAATAATTTTTCCATCTTCATTTCCTCCACGCTTATTATATTGCAGCGTGAAAGTTTTGTCAATAGGCAATTTTTTAAAATTTAATTCAACTTTTCCCCACCCAAAACGTGAACATGCAAATGAGGCACTTCTTGTCCGCCGTTTTCGCCTTGATTGATAATTATTCTATACCCGCCGTCAAGCCCCAATTCATGCTGTAAAACTGGTATTTTTGCAATCATTTTTGCCAAAACCAAATTGTCATTTTGTGTTTGATCGGCAATTAACTTATAATGCACTTTTGGTATCATTAAATAGTGCTTTTTTGCCTTTGGTGAAATGTCAGCAATGATAAAAAAGTCATCATCTTCATAATATTTTTTACTGTTTATTATCCCTTTTGCAATTTTACAAAAAATACAATTATCCATAAATTTACCCCCTTTGCGCAAGTGCGCCATCTTTGTATTGTTTTATAATTTTAACATCAACAAATTCGCCAATTTCACATGGCTGACTTATGTAACATTTTATATAGTTTTGAGTGTGTCCAATGTAATATTCACCATCAAACTCCTCCACCAAAACTGTCAGTTTTTGATTTTTGTTTTGATTGATATATTTTGCATTTAAATGTGCATTAATATTTGCCAAAACTTTTACTCTTTCTCGCTTTATTGTGCCGTCAACTTGTGGCATTTTTTCTGCCAGCGTGCCTGTTCTAATAGAATATGGGAAAATGTGTATATTATAAAAGCCTACTTGTTTAACAAAGTTGCAAGTTTCTTCAAATTCTTGATCTGTTTCACCCGGAAAACCAACAATAATATCAGTTGTTATACATGCATTTTCAAAATTTTGCTTAATTAAATTTATTGAATTTAAATAGTCTTGCGCGGTGTATTTTCTGTTCATTCTTTTTAATACAGAACTAGATCCGCTTTGAAGCGACAAGTGAAAATGTGGACATATATTGGCTTTTTTTAGCGCATCAACAAATTTCTGATCAATCAACCCCTGCTCTAAACTGCCAAGCCTAAATCTTATGTTTTTATAAGGCTCTAAATTTTCAATTAGTTTATACAATGCTCTTTCGCCGTCAATTTTGTAATCAGTAATATCAATTCCGGTTATGACAATTTCTTTAACTTGCTTGCTTAAACTATCAATTTCTTTCATAACACTTTGTAAACTACGCGACCTGCTTCTGCCCCTCAAATAAGGTATTATGCAATATGAACAAAAGTTGTTGCAACCGTCTTGAATTTTTATGTACGCCCTAATTTTGCTTGGAAGTGAAGCGTATTTATCGTTGTATTCATTTGATACTGCGTCAACAAATACTCCGCTTTTTTCAAGATTTGAAACAATATCAAGTTTGTTTTGCGTGCCCTTGATAAAAGTTACACCTTGCAAATTTTCAAACTGTTTAGTGTTTTTTTGTGAAGCACAACCACACACGAAAATTTTTGCATTTGGATTGCTGGCTTTAAATTTTGCAATGGTTTGGCGTGATTTTTTTTCTGCCTCGTTGGTAACTGCGCAAGAGTTTAATATGTAAATATCGGCTGGCAAAATTTCATCAAAAACCTCATGACCCAGAATTTTTAAGTCATGAATTATACCATCGCTTTCATATTGATTCACCTTGCAACCCAAAGTGTAAACTACTATTCTCATTTTACTCCATAATTTAACAACAATTATTAACCATTTACTGATTTCGTAAGAAATGCCTTTCGCTTTTAACTGTAAATCATTGCAAATGATTTACACCCCTATCATATATCCAACAATTGACGCTGTTGCAATACATGCAGTTTCTGCCCTTAAAATGCGTTCGCCAAGGCCAAAATTTACTGCTCCAGCTTGATAAATTTGCGCTATTTCTTTATCAGAAAAACCGCCTTCGCTTCCAACAACAATTGCTACGTTTTGACACTGTTTTAATTGTTCAAAATTTCTTATTTTGTTTTTTTCGTTGGCAAACAAAACCATGTCGTATTCTTTTAATTTTCCAACCATTTGCTTAAATGTTATGGCCTCATGAATGTTTAATGGCTTGCTCCTACCACACTGTTTGCATGCTTCTTTTGTAATTTTTGCCAACCTTTCTAGCTTGTTATTATTTGCTTTTGCAACCGCAAACTCACTTTCAAACATAAACAAATTACTAACACCCAGCTCAGTGAGTTTTTGAACTATCAAATCAATTTTTTCACCCTTGACCAACCCTTGAAATACTGTTATGTTTTTGGTTGGATTTTGGGTGTTTAATGTTTTTTGAACTATGCTTGCCTTTGCCATTTTTTTGCTCACAAAAGATACTTCGCATAAATAATCAAAACCATCTTCACCCAAGCACAAAATTTGCTCGCCAACTGAGCATCTTAATACATTAAAGTGATTTAACTCATCACCCTCAAAAACAAATTCATCACCTTGTTTGTTTGCAAAAAATTTTTTCATATAAATATATGCTATCATGCTTTAAGAAAAAAAGCAAATAGATTGTTTTCTATCTGCTTTTTATTTATTTAATTCTGTATTTGTCTTTTCAACAACCGCCCCCAATGTTACAAACAAACCATAAACAGATGATAATTGTGTTTTTTGTTCTTGCGTTATCCTTACATTTGGATTTCGTAAAATTAAAGCACATTTTTGATTGTCTTTTATTGTCATTAATGAATTTACCAACATTTGACGAGTAGAATTAGAAAAGCAAAGTTGAAATGAAAATAATAGATTTTTTAAATCTTCATCTGAACATCCCGACAAATTACTAATTGTTTTTGCTTGATATTTTTCAACTTGCAAGCGCGGGAAATCTGGCATTGATAATAATATTTCAAAATTTGCACATAAATCTTTACCTAATCTCACCATTTCTTTTTCGTATGACTCTATATTAAATTGGTAATCCATGCTAAATTTATCGAGATAGTATTGAGCATATTTAACAGAATTTTTTCTTGCCAAATTCTCATTTTTGTTTTTTATATAAAAATATTGAGTGCAAGCAACCGTTTCGTCCAACTGCATACCTAAAACTTGTGAAAAAAACTCATAACTTTTCACAAAATTAAAGGGTGGATGATAAGGATATTTAAGATTTTTGGTTGCTAAGAATTTTAAATTGTATTTTTCTATTAAATGATGACTAAGCTCGTGGTAAATTGATTTAATAATTTTTTCAAATTTATCAATTTTAACCTTTTTTGTAAACAATTTATCGGAGATGAAAATTGTGTCATCCTTATAACAAGCTAAACCAAAGTCTAATTTGTGTACTACAACCCTAAATTGTTTTATCTCAAAATCTCCCAACGAACTAGCCAAAACTGCCACAACGGCATCAAATGCCGTTTTACCAGTTTGCTCAGCTAAATATTGGTCAATAGCCATCGATGCTTTTTCTCTGTCAAAAAATACTTGTATATCCATCTCTTGAAATTTCATGCTATTATTTTAATATAAAAGAGTTCAATTGTCAATATAGCCATCATATTCATTGACGAAAATTTTAGTTGTTGTGTGATTATTTTTATGATTTTTATCTTGACAAGAAAAATCATTAATGGTAGAATATTTTTGATTTAAAAGGAAAAAACATATGTATAAAGTAATAAAAAATAATATGGAAGAATATATCTTGGTATGTATTGATGAGAATGATAATAAATTTGATATACTACAAGACCAAAAAGACGTGCATTTTGTTGATGAATTAAAAAATTATGTATCTGTTCAAATGTTTGTAATGAAAAACACAAAATGCTTTACTACGGAAGAACTTGAGGCGCTTTTAAACTCTAAGCAAACATTAATGACAAAGTTTAAAAAATTCTTTAGAGAATGGAGTTTGTATGAAGGCAATAGGGCTTTTTTGCCAAGCGAAAGAATAGGCAATGCTCCAATAGAATTTGTTACTGCTAGCAATTTAACAGAAAGAACACTATATTTGGATTATGATATAATTGCCAGCAACTTAGATGATGTTCGTTTCGCAAGATTTGGGTACGAAGGTAGCAAATGTTTGGATGTATCTTTTGTAGCAACAAGAGACCAAATTGCTCGTATAGTTTATCAATTGCAAAATGAGACAAATACAAAAGAACTAGATGATTCATTAGAAAAATAATTTTTTATTTAAAACATAATCTTTAGGGTTAAAACAGGCTTAATTAAAAAACTATAGATGCAAGAACTTGTTTCCTAAATTGCATAGGAGCAAGTTCTTGTATTTTTTCTTGTAATCTTTCGTTATTGTAATACATTATGGAGTTTTTTACAACTTCTTCTATTGTTGTATAACTTTAAAAATTTTGTATGTATTCTCAAAATAACATACACAAAATTATAAGTTTATAAATATAATATTTTTATTTGTTTTTTTTATTTAAATTTGATATTATTTAAGTATGATTGAAGTTAAAAATTTATATTTAAAATATATTAGAGAATATTTTGCACTATACAATATCAATTTAAAAGTTGAAAAAGGTGAATGTGTTGCCTTTGTTGGCAATGAACATAGTGGACGCACAACCTTGCTTAGAGTTATTTCTGGCCTAGAAAAATTTGATTCAGGCGAGGTGTTTATTAATGGCAGAGATTTAAAAACCATTGATTTTTCAACCGATTATGAACTTGGATATATTCCTGTTGTTCCAGTTTTTTTTGATAATAAAACAGTGTATCAAAACTTGCAATATGTGTTAAAAGCAAGAAAGTTTTCTCAAACAGAAATTGAGGCAAAAATAAACAAAGTTTTGATTGATTTTAAAATTGAAAAATATAAAAACATAAAAGCAAAAGATTTGGATTTGTATGAAAAATATCTTATTTCGTTTGTTCGCCTAGCTCTTAGAGAAATTGATATTTTGTTGGTTGATAACATTTTTGAAAAGTTGACACCTGAAGAATCACAAAGTTTTATTGAATTAATTAAATATGTTTTTTTAAGCAAAAACACAACAACAATTATTGCTGGTGATAATTTTGAACAATTGCAAGCAATTTGCTCTAGAAAAATAAATTTGATTTCTGGCAGCATTGAAGAAGAAAAATAAAAAAATCGCTCTTACGAACGATTTTTTTGTGCATTGCAAATGAAAAAAAAACTGCTTTTGAAGCAGTTTTCCGGCATTGCTAATGAAAAAAAACTGCTTTCTTTCGGCAGCAGTTTTTTTAAATAATAACTTAACAGAATTGGGTTTCTTGATATCCTTCTTGTAGAATAGTTCTTTCTACCTGTTTCTTTCCCTCATAGTCATATGACTATCTCGACTTAAAGATTTTTCTCTTTAAAAGGAGGTGATCCAGCGGCACCTTCTGATACCGCTACCTTGTTATGACTTCACCCCAGTCATTGGTT
>SVIU01000049.1 GCA_015069335.1 Clostridiales bacterium | reverse complement strand
AGCTTTTTATTTTGCTAACAAACACCCCGTCGGTTTGATTGTTGTTTAAGGTTGGATACATAGAGTCGCCGACAATAACATGATATTCATGCGTAACATTAAAGAAAATAATAATAGCGCAAATGGCAACAAAAATTGAGCCTAAAATAGACCCTATAATTTTTAATGCTTTGTTTTGTTTTTTTTGTTGATCCATTAATTGTTCCTTAAACTATAGCGACAACCGCAATAATCTTGCCTATATAAATTATATTCCTTACTTAATTTTATAGAATTTAAATAACCGTTGTGTTTTTTAAAATCTGAATATAAAAATTTGACATTTATGTCTTTTTCTAAACTTTCACCAAGCAAATTGATGATTTGTTCGTTTTTGTGAGGGCTTATGGTGAGAGTTGTGCCAAAGTAGTCAAAGCCTAATTCTTTTGCCTTTTGGGCAGTATATTTTAACCTAAGCATAAAACATTTTGGACATCTTGCCCCGCCCTCTTTTTCTGCCTCTAAGCCAACCACTTGGCTTAAAAACTCTTGCTCGTTGTAATCACAATCTAAAAATTTGACATTTAACAATTTTAAAAGCCTGATTTGATCAGTTTTTCTTTTAAGATATTCATTTTCAGGATAAATGTTTGGGTTGTAATAAACAACTGTGATGTCAAACAATTCTTTTATTCTTGAAATAACCGAACTAGAACAAGGTGCACAACAAGAATGAAGCAACAATTTTGGCTTACCTTCTAAATTGTTTACTATTTGTTGCATTTTTAAATCGTAATTTGTTTTCATAACAACAACATTTTACTACAAACAAATAAAATTTACAACAAAAAAGCAAGGAAAAACCTTGCTCTAGAGTGTAGACAATAAAAAAATTTTACTAGAAATGTAAAAGTGTTGCTTGCTTAGGCTCCCCCTACTTTAAGGGGGAGGCTTTTCTAAAAAATGCCAAAAGAAAAAGACAAACTAAATAAAAACCATAGTTTGTCTTCAGTATGAAGCAAGGAAAAACCTTGCTCTTGTGATGTTATTCTTGTGGTGCAAATGCTTCGTAGCCGTTGATTAAATCATAAAGGCCATTAAAGTTTGCAAGTGTTGTGATGGCATACCAGTTGGCGCTTTTTTCGTCATCAACATAAAGTTTTGTGTTTGTCAAACCTTTGCCGTCTAAAACATTAAACACAACTTTTTTAAACTCAATTTTTGCATCTGAGTTTGCACTTTCGACATAGTCCTCGCCGTTGATTTTTAAGATTTGTGCATCTTCATAAATAAATGTCACAACAAAGCCGTCGCTAAAGGTTGGCTCGGATGTTTGTTTTTGAATTTGTTGTTGTTCTTTAAATTTTCCAGAGAACAATGCGTACAAAATTGTAAGTTCATAACTTGAATTGTAAGTGTTTTTAAACTTGCCGTATGTGTCAGCTGTTAAAACATCATATTTTGCTTGGTTTGGCACTTTAATTTCTACCGCATTGGCTGTTGGAATTTGAAAGCTTGGTGCAAAACTTTTTTTGCATGTTCCCATAACCACCAAGGCAACGATCACCACCAAAAGTAAACCGTAGGCGATAATTTGACTAATTTTCTTCTTCTTCATTGTTGTTCTCCTTGTTTTGTAAATTGTTTTCTTGTGAGTCTTGTGAACTTTGGGTTGAGGCGTCAGTTGCTTGAGCTTCTTGATTTGAAACGCCTTGATCATTTTGCTCAGGTTTTGCTTGAGCTTTGCTTAACGCCTCAATTTCTTGCAACATTTTTTCTCTTGCCTGTAAGAGTTTGTCAAAATCTTGTTTAGAAATTTCGCCACTTCTGTAATAAGCTTCAGCGCGCCTTACTTTTAATTCTAAATCAGCCAATTTTTGGATAATTTCTTGCTCTTTTCTAACTTCTTGGTCTTTTTCTTTTTGGATGGCAATTTTGTTGTCTATTACTTCCAAAACTTCGTCAACAGTTTTGCCTTGCATTATTAAGTCAACTTCTTCTTGATAAATTGTTTCTCTAGCAAGCAACACTTGTGCCATTGTTGTCAAGACGTCTTTGTTTTCTTCAATTATTTTTTTAGCACGTTTGTAGTTGTTGTTTAAGATTTTTTGAATTTCTTGATCAATTTCAGCAGCGGTTGTTTCGCTGTAGTTGTTTTTGGTTTGATAATCACGACCAATAAAAATTTCTTCCGATTGGCCCAAGTTCATAAAGCCAAATTTTTCGCTCATACCCCATTCTGTAACCATTTTTTTAGCAATTTTGGTTGCCTTTTGAATGTCGTTTGATGCGCCGGTTGAAATGTCGTCCATAAAGATTTGTTCGGCAATTCTTCCACCCATAATCATAGCAATTTCGTCATTAAGTTTGCCATATGTCATATGGTTGTCGTCGCTGTCTGGACGGCTCATAGTATAGCCAGCAGCCATACCACGAGGGATGATTGAAACCTCTTGCACGTTTTCACAATTTTTGAGTTTTTTGCCAAGCACTGCGTGGCCACTTTCGTGATAAGCGGTGATTAACTTGTCTTTTTCGGTAATAACCAAACTCTTTTTTTGTGGACCCATCATAACTTTGTTTATGCCCTCGGTTATGTCGGTCATTATAATTTTTGCTCTGCCAGCTCTTGCTGCCAAGATTGCTGCTTCGTTTAGCATATTTTCTAGATCTGCTCCAGAAAAACCACTTGTGATTCTTGCAAGGGTTTTAAAGTCTACCTCGCTGTCGATAGGTTTTTTTCTTGCGTGGATTTTTAAGATGCCCTCTCTGCCTTTTACGTCTGGCAAATGTACATAAATTTGTCGGTCAAATCTGCCTGGACGCATAAGCGCTGGGTCAAGTACGTCGCTACGGTTGGTTGCTGCCAAGACAATAATACCCTCGTTGGCTTCAAAACCATCCATTTCTACAAGTAATTGGTTAAGGGTTTGCTCTCTTTCGTCATTTCCACCGCCAAGGCCTGCACCACGTTGTCTGCCCACTGCGTCTATTTCGTCAATAAACACAATGCATGGCGCACTTTTTTTGGCTTGTTCAAATAAATCTCTAACACGGCTTGCACCAACACCAACAAACATTTCTACAAAGTCAGAACCTGAGATTGATAAAAATGGCACTTTACTTTCACCAGCCACAGCCCTTGCAAGCAAAGTTTTACCAGTTCCCGGATTGCCCACAAGCAAAATTCCTTTTGGAATTCTCGCACCAAGATTTGTGAATTTTTGTGGATTTTTTAAGAACTCAACAATTTCAACAAGCTCGGCCTTTTCTTCATCTGCACCGGCAATGTCTGAAAAGCGATCTTTTATGTTTTGTGTTTGTCTTGCTTTGCTTTTGCCAAATGTCATTGCACTGTTGTTGGATCTGTTCATCATTTTATAGAACAACACAATAAGCAAGATTCCGCCGCCAATATACAAAATTGGGGTGATGTATGCCCAATAGTCAACAACCTCGTCGCTGGTAAATTCAACCACTTGCTCGGTTGTGTTTGCTGTTTTTATTGCTTCAAAAATTAAATCTAATTCTTCGCTATAATTTATAACAAAATAAAAATCTGCAGAGGCAGGAAATTCTTCGGCTTTGATTTCACTGTCTGTTTTTAACAATCTAATCTCTGCCCCCTGAGCCCAAACTTTTGAAATTTGACCATCTTCGATCATTTGACTGGCTTGGGTTGTTGTGGTGAGTTCACCCCTGTTGCCATCATTTTGGGTTGCCAAAAAAATAAACAACACGCCCACTAAAATTATCATAAAAATATAAGAAAAATTGATTTTTCTAACTTTTTTATCCAAAATGTCCTCCTAAATTAAGTCATATGCCAACTTAAATTTGATTGGCATTAAACAATTAACTTAAACATACTAACACATATTTTAATTTTTTACAAAATAATTTTACAAGAAATTGATTATTTGTTCAAAAATAAAAAACGTTTATGTCAAAAATTGCTAATTTAAATATATTTTGCCAAAATTGCATTTAAATAAGGGTTGGTTGTGTATGCTTGTTTTCTGTATGCCACCCAACTTGAATGATTGGAAGTTGAGCAAGCAAAAAGCAAGTCCTTGAAAAATATGCCCGCCTCTTTTTCTATAATGCCAGTTTTGTCTTTTGCCAAAACCATTAAAATTGAAAAAATGTAGTCTGGATCAATAATGTGCAAAACATATGGAGTTTGCTGTTGTTTTAAATTTTTTACAAGATTTACTGCATCCATAAGTGTATTATATGATTTTCTTAACGAATCCATACTTTTTGAATATAAATATACCGAATTATTTGCAAATGCTTTTGCCAAATTGTGATCGGTTTCAAGTTCTAGCACAATGTTAAGTTTGTTGTTGTTGTTGTTTGCGTTTGCTATTTGCTCATAAGCCTCTTGAATTTTGTCAAATTTGACAATTTGAGAGGTTGTTTCGGTTGCGGCATAGTCCTCATTTTTAAAGTTTATGCTATGCACAGTTTGCAAAATGTAACAGTTTGGTTGATATTCGTTTAGCTCGCCAACAATGTAGTCGCCCTTTTTGATGTTGTGAGTGGCCAAAACATTGTCGCTGATAAGTGCATAATTTACACCATTTGTGCCGTATGTGTACAAATATAACTTGCCTTCCAACTCTCTAACCACACCACGACATTTGCGCGGGTTTAAACAAACGCCAACACAGCAGTTGCCGTCTCTAAGTTCAAAAACAAAGTTGTCTTCTGGCATATAGTCAAGAGTTTGCTCATCTTCGTCAATGGTAAGTGTTTTTTGATAAAGTTCCATATAAGAATTTTTTGGCTTTCTGCCCTTGTTTGAAGAAACAGCCTCAACTTCGCCATTTTGGATTTGGATTATTGCATCAACCAACTCGCCATGTTTTTTTGACGTTGGAGATTTTACGCCCGCAAGCCTTGCCCTTGCTCTAAGTTCATAAATGCCAAGTTTTTCCAAATCTTCCCTATTAAATCCGCTCATAGTGTATCCTTTTACAATTTATTCCTATTTATTATACACATATTTATCAGATTTGTAAACTACATATCAAAAACAAAAAACGCACTTTTTAAAATGCGTTTCAGAGTGTAGACAATAAAAAAATTTACTAGAAATGTCAAAGTGTTGCCTGCTTAGGCTCCCCCTACTAATATGGCGAGGAGCTGTCGGCAATTAGCCGACTGAAGGGGTGTTTGTCCTATTGAAATTCTAAAAATTGCTTTATTTTCAAGCAGTCAAACACCCCTACCTCGTCAATGCACAGCCTTTTGGCTTCAATTTTGCTAGTTGCAAAATTTTTGCTTTATGGCTGGCATTTCCTCTCCCCAAAAAGTCCACTAATGTTGGGGCTTTTCGG
>SVIU01000007.1 GCA_015069335.1 Clostridiales bacterium | reverse complement strand
AGTCTTTTTTGCCAAAGTCAAAAAAGCCAGCTCCCCCTTAAGGTAGGGGGAGCCTAAAAACCATGACAAATTTACATCAGACACCCTTAAGGTAGGGGGCCTAAGTAAAAGATAAGCAAAGATATAAATCAGTTGCAAAACATTAAATAATACATTTAATCAGCTTTCTTTTTGCAATTTGACCTTTGTGCGAGAATTGTGCCAAGGTTGTTGGAAATGGCGTTAAAAAGGTTTTTATATGTAAACAATTCTTCATTTGATTTATCTTGGGCAAGTTCTAGTGATATGCTGGTGGCAATCAAAATTAATTTTTCGGCAGACATTTCCATAATTAAAATTATGATATTTTTTTGGTTTGGGTGAGTGGGGGAAACACTCGCTACGCTCGGTTGAGTGAATAGTGAAAAACGAATAGTGAATAATGAAGGATTAATTTCAAAATAATTTTTGATAAAGTAAAAATTACTAAAAAATTAACAAAAATCAATAAAAAATTAATAAAAAACATTAAAAAATGCGAAAAAATCATTAAAATAACGCAAAAACAAATATTTCTTGACCAAATATTATTAATTATATTATACTGAAATTGATAATTAAAATTATCATTCATTTTTCATTATTCATTATTAATTATTCATTAAAAAAGTAGTAAATCAGCAAAAGGTAGTATAAAATTATGGAAGAATTAAAACAAGAATTTTTGGATTTGGCAAGAGCAAACATAAAAAGAGAGGGCATTGAAAGTTTGCTTGACTATTTGTGCAAAACCGATTTTTTTACTGCTCCAGCAAGCACAAAATTTCACTCGGCTTATGAGGGCGGGCTTTGCGAACATAGTCTAAAAGTTTATGAGAGATATATAAAAATGCTGGCAAGTGAATATGGTGAAGATTGGCAAAAATATATCTCGCTAGAAAGCGCAACAATCATTGCATTATTTCATGATATTTGCAAAGTGAACACCTATAAGGTAGAAATGCGTAATGTCAAAGAAAACGGCAACTGGGTGCAAAAACCATATTATTCCACCGAAGATTTGTTGCCATATGGACATGGCGAAAAATCGGTTTACATAATTAATGGCTTTTTGCGTTTGACTAGAGAAGAGGCAATGGCAATCAACTGGCATATGGGTGGCTTTGACACAAGAGTTAAAGGTGGTTTTTATGGCTTAAGTGATGTATTTTATACTTACCCAACAGCGCTACTTTTTCACCTAAGCGACATTCAAGCAACCTATTTGGATGAGTCAAAAGAGTAAAGAACATTAAAGTGTTATTGGCGTATTAAACAAATTTATATGAATATTTTTTTGCTATAAAAAACCGAGGCAATTTGCCTCGGTTTTTAAATATGTCAAACACCCCTTCTGGCTGTTTCACTCTCTTTGTTCGTTCCACAGCCAGCTCCCCCTTAAAGTAGGGGGAGCCTAAACACAAGGATGTTTCAATACAAACACAAGGATGTTTCAGTACAAACACAAGGATGTTTCAGTACAAACACAAGGTTATTTCAGTACAAACACAAGGTTATTTCAGTACAAACACAAGGTTATTTCAGTGCAAATACAAGGTTATTTCAGTGCAAATACAAGGTTATTTCAGTGCAAATACAAGGTTATTTCAGTGCAAATACAAGGTTATTTCAGTACAAAGCATAAGGACATATCAATACAAAGCATAAGGACATATCAATACAAAGCATAAGGACATATCAATACAAAGCATAAGGTTAAATATTTTTCGCTGCAATAGAAATATATCAATAAAAAAGCCTCCCCCTACCTTAAGGGGGAGGTGGCAGCCGTATGGCTGACGGTAGGGGTGTTTGACCGCTTAATCTTTTTTAAGTCGTAAATCTTCACCCTCTAAACAAATTGCAATAGATGTTTTTTTGTTTACTAGCCTTGAGAAAATTCTTTCGCCGTAGGTTACCAAAATGTCATTCATATCTAGGTTTGTAGTAATAATAATTGGTTTGCCTGCAAGCATACGCTCGTTGATTATTAAATATAAATATTCTTTTGTAACATTTTTTAGCATTGGCTCGGTGCCAAGATCGTCAATAATTAAATATTCGCAATCTAAAAATGGCTTAATTATTTCATCTCTGCCAGCTTCAAAAGAAATGTGATAATTTAGCATTTTGTTGTTTAAATTAAAAGCAGTGGTAAAAAGCACAAGACCATTTTTGCTCATAAGCTCACTTGCAATGCACTCTGTTAAAAATGTTTTGCCCGTGCCAGTATGTCCAGAAATTAACACATTGATTTTTGTAGATTTTGTGTTGCACCATTTTTGCATTAAGTCAAAAGCTGGGTGGTCATATTTGTTATCTTCAAAAGTTGCAAGGCGGTGAGAAAAACCACTATATTCCATAAGTTCTTTGTTGATTTCTTTTTTTAAACAAGCACATGGTGCGCCTTTTACATAACCGGTGTCGTGGCAATACACACACTCATAATTTGGTGTTAGGTCAGTGCCGTTTAAACCAAGTTTGTTAAGCACAAATTCTTGTTTATGGTGCAGTTCTTCCAAAATAGAGTAGTCAACAGTTTCGCCATAAGCCTCTTTGCGAGCAAGTTCAATTTCTTGCTCTTTTTGTTGTTTATAGAGTTCTTTAAACTCTTGGTTTTGATAGGCTTGTTGCAAAAATCTGTTTGCTTGCTCTTCGGCAAAAATTCTTCTTGCTGTTATTCTTGCCATTGCTTTATCTAAGATTTTGTTGTTCATTTGATATTCCTCTTTGTTTTAATGTGCTATATAAATTTTAATAAGACAAACACCCCTTCCGTCAGCCATACGGCTGACACCTCCCCCTTAAAGTATGGGGAGGCTTTTGTATTTATTCAAATTTATTGGTTAAATAAAACTTTTAAATCATCATTCACTTTTCTCGTGTTTTCGCAAGAAAACACTCTTCGTTTTTCTCGTTGCCGATAGGCAACTTTTCGTGCGTTTCGAAGAAACGCCTTACAAATCAATTTCTTCCAAGTTATCAAATAGGGCAGAAAGGTCGGTTTTTGAATATTCCCTTGATGAGTGATTTTGCGTTGTCTTTGCCGGTTTACTTGTGCTTGTGGTTTCAGTAATTGTAAACTTATCACAATCGGCAACAGTTTTAACACCGTTTGTGTGCCATAGCGACAACAGTTTGTTTAGGTATTGCATTGGACTATACTTGTCTTTTGAGCGGTTGACGCCTTCGTTTATTAGTTCTGGTGAAAGCTTCCAATCTTCTGTCCAAATTTTGTAGAAATCTCTATCAAACTTGTTTACGTTACGCACAATGCCAAGTTTTTCTAAAATGTCTTTTATGTTGTCGTCGGCTTTTAAAATGTCGGTTAAATATTGATTTAGTGCTTCGCTTGTAATTATGCCAAGTTTAAAAAATTTGTTTATGGCTCTGTCCATTCCGTCAAGACTACGAATTGCCGACTTAAAGCAGTAGTTGGCAATGCTAAATAGCACCTCATCACCAAAGCCCATAAGCACCCATTTTTGTGTGTAGTTGGTGGACACTGGTTCAATGTTGTCATAATACAAGCCAAGGCACTGACAAACCTTGCGAGAAATTTTGTAAAGGCCGTCTTTTTCTTTTTCGTAATTTTCAATTTCTTTAAGCGTAATTAGCTTCATTTCGTAATATTTTGTGAAAATTGCGTCTAATTTTTCAAAATTTGTGATTTTTATCTTCTTTTTCTTGTTATTTTTGCAAACACCAAGAATTGTTGCAAAGTCAAAATCAAATTCTTTTTTCCATTTGTTTAAATATTCTTTTTCGTCAATGCTGGCAATTCTCTTTATGCCAAGAGTGTCAAGTAGTTCGCCAATTTGAGTTGAGTTTTGTTCTAACTCTTGCAATTTTTCATCAACTTTTGCATAGGTGGTTATGCCGTCATATGCCCAATTTTTTGCAATGGTCAAAACATAGTTGTAGCCAACTTTTATGCCTTTTGCTCTTATGCAATATTCAATAATCAAATTTAGGGCGTCTGGCTCCATGTGGTGCACTTCCATAAATTCGTAATATTGATAATATTCATTAAGCGAAATGTTGCGCCCCTTAAAGGCAGTTTCAAGTTGCAAGTTAAAGTCGGCATATTTGTCTTTGTTGTATTTTTTTGTGTTGGTGATTGCGCTTTTTATTGGATGATAAACCACTTCAAACGGCTCGGTTGCAAGCACTTGCACAAGGCCTTGGTCTTGCCAATATAAAAATGCCGAATAGATATCTTCTTCGCTTATGCCCAAAATGTTGGAAAAAGCCGCAAGCGTGTTGTCGTAAGTGTTTGGGGTGTTGCATTTATAAAGCCCATACAAATAAACTTTTACGCAAGTATCATTAGCGTAAGGCAAAAATTCGTTGATAAACGCATTATCAACGCTTGTGCTGTTTGAAATTACACTTTCACTAGAAAATTGACAAAATGACATAACTTTTTCCTTTTACAAAAAACATACTATCACAAAATTTTTTTTTTTACAAACAAACAATGTAATTTTATTTGTTGCCAAAGAATAAACATACTTTATGAAAAAATGGTTGATTATTGTTTTGTGCTTTGTGGTGGGAATTTCGGTTTTTGTTCTCGTTTCGCATAATGCCATAAGCGAGCAGAATTATTGCGAATATGTGCAAGAGTTGTATTTTGACACCACCAGCAATGTTTTGGAAGGCAAGCAAACGGTGAGTTTTTTTAATTATACCGACAGTATTTTAAGTGAAGTGTGTTTGCATTTATATCCCAATGCTTTTAGACAAGGCGCAAGGGCGAGTGTAGTTTCGCTTGCCAATTTTGACAAGGCATATCCAAACGGCAAAAGTTATGGTGATATTTTAATAGAGAGTGTTGAATGTGGCGAAACATATTTAAACTATGACATATGTGGCGAGGATGAAAACATTTTAAAAGTAAACTTTGGTCAAGAGGTTTACCCAGATGACACTTTTGTTTTTGAAGTTGGTTTTAGTGTAAGTTTGGCAAATGTAAACCACAGGCTTGGCTACGGCGAAAACACCATAAACCTTTGCAACTATTATCCAATTTTGTGCGTTTATGAAAATGGCGAGTTTGTGCAAGATTTATACCACTCCAACGGCGATCCGTTTTATAGCAAAATTGCAAATTATACAGTGGAAATCACTTATGATAAAAACTTAACTCTTGCAAGCACAGGTGCTCAGCAAACAACACTTGACGGCGACAAAAAAACAACAACCATAAAAGCCAAAAAAGTGCGAGATTTTGCAATGGTGCTATCTAGCAAGTTTCAACAAAATTATGAAAATTATAAAGGGATTGATATAAATTATTACTATTATAACGACAAGCAAGCTGACCGCACAATGAGTGCCATTTGCCAAGTGCTTGATATGAACACCAAGTTTGGTGCATACCCCTACAAAACATTGTCGGTGGTGCAAGCCAATTTTGTGCATGGGGGAATGGAATATCCAAACCTGGTGCTAATCAGCGACGAATGCCCCGACTTTGACACGCACATCAATGTTGTGGTGCATGAACTATGCCATCAATGGTGGTATGGAGTGGTTGGAAATAATCAATATAAATATGGATTTTTGGACGAGGGTTTGACCGATTATAACACCGCAATGTTTTATGACACATACCCAAATTACAATTTGAGCAGTGAAACAATTTTTAATAATGCCACCAAAAGTTATGTGCATTTTGAAAAAGTGTACAATGATGTTGTGCCAAACTTTTCAACCAGCATGCTTCGCAGTTTAAATGAGTTTGACACCGAAAGTGAATATGCCTACCTTTGCTACACAAAAAGTATGCTTATGTTTGCCAGCCTAAAAGATATGCTTGGCGAAAGGCGGCTTAATAAGTGCATTAAATTTTATTATGAACAAAACAAATTTGCCGAAGCCACGCCAGATGATTTGGTTAATTGTTTTAGCCGTGCCAGTGGGCAAGATTTATCAAGTTTTTTTAAAGCCTGGTTTGACGGCGAAGTGATAATGGGAGAGTTTAAATAGCGTTTACTTGCGTAAACGAGTGAATAGTGAACAGTGAAAGGCGATATGCCTTTCGGCAATCGCGTGAATAGTGGCGGATAAGGCGTTTCTAACGAAACGCACGAAAAACTAAAAGCATTTTTTCAAAATGCGTGAAAAGTGAAGGACAAGCGTTTCTTCGAAACGCGAGAAAAGAGAAAAGGGAAAAGTGTGCTATCGCACACGAGAAAAATGATTGACAATTTAATAAGGCTCCCCCTACTTTAAGGGGGAGCTGTCGGCGATTAGCCGACTGAAGGGGTGTTTGACTTATTAAATTTAACCGCCATTATCTTCATTAAAAAACCACCAAAGCCAAACTTTTGTTCAGTAACTTCTTCATTAAACCCCACTTTGCCTGCATTAATTATTTGACTTCCCACTTTTGTTTTGATATAATCCAAATGTTTTATGATTGTATTTAATTCATTATTATAATCATAATATTCAAATTTAGTGCCTTGTTTCATACAAACTTGGCAACATTAAACGGAGAAATCAAAATGAGAAATATTTTTATTGGTGGCGCTTGGCCATACGCAAACAATTCACTTCACGTAGGACACTTGGCTGCACTTTTGCCTGGCGATATTCTTGCTAGATATCACAGACAAGTTGGCGACAATGTTATTTATGTTTCAGGTACAGACTCGCACGGAACACCTATCACGATAAGAGCAAAAAAAGAGGGTGTTAGCCCAAAAGAAATTGCAACCAAATATCACGAAGAATTCACAAAAAACTTTAACGATTTGGACTTTTCATATGACCTTTACACTTCAACAATGACAGAGTATCACGAAAAGCATGTTCAAGAATATTTAAACAAAATTTTTAAAAATGGCTACATTTATGAGCAAGAAGAGTTGCAAGACTACTGTCCAAACTGCAACACGTATCTTTCTGATAGGGAAATTGTGGGAACTTGCCCACACTGTGGTGGAGTTGCAAAAGGCGACCAATGCGACAGCTGTTTGGCAACACTAAATGCAAAAGAAGTTAAAGATAAAAAATGTAGTGCTTGTGGAACTGCAACTGTTGAAAAACCAAACAAACACCTATACTTCAAACTTTCGGCTTTTCAAGACAAAATCAATGCTTTAAAAGATGCAAACAAAGATGTTTGGCGTTTTAACGCGGTTAAAGAAACCGAAAAGTTTTTGGATATGGGCCTTATTGATAGGGCAGTTACTCGCCAATTAGAGTGGGGTGTTGATGTTCCTTTTGCTGGCTTTGAAGACAAAAAAGTTTATGTTTGGATTGAAGCAGTAATGGGTTATTTAACAGCAGGAAGAAAAGTTGCCGAAGAAAAAGGCATTGACTTTGATGAGTTTATGAAAAAGGGCAATGTAAAATCTTATTACGCCCACGGAAAAGACAATATTCCTTTCCATACTGTAATTTTCCCATCACTACTAATGGCAATTGACGACAATTTAAACTTGCCAGATAGCATTATTTCATGTGAATATGTAAATATGAACAATGAAAAAATGTCAAAGAGCAAGGGCAATTTAATAAGAATTAATGAGCTTGTTGAGTCTTTCCCAAAAGATTCTGTTAGATACTATATGATTTCTAACGGCCCAGAAAACAAAGATTGCAATTTTACAATTGACAACTTTATGCAAGTGCATAACAAATTTTTGGTTGGCGTGTTTGGCAACTTTATCAACAGAAACCTATCATACCTAAACAAAAAATTTGAAGGCAATATTCCAAATGGCGAAATTGACCAAAACATTATTGCCTTAACAAAAGAAGCTTTTGAAACTGTTGGCAAACTCATGGAAGACGGCAAAATCAAACTTGCGCTTGAAAAAGCAATGGATTACGCTTCAGCCGGCAACAAATATTATGACGACAACAAACCTTGGGTTCAAGTAACCGAAGATCCAACTGGCTTTGCAAACACAACTTACACCTGTGTTTATATGATGGCAAATATGTCAAACTTGTTTGCTCCATTTATGCCAGAAACTTGCCAAAGAGTAAAAAACAAACTTGGCTTAGATAAACGCGTTGTTTGGGAGCCAATTACCATTGGCAAAGACTTAAAAGTTTTAGACAACGAACTTTTGTTTGAAAGATTAAAGGCAGAATAGATAATTAAAACAGATAATTAAAAAAGAATTGTTGATTCGCTCAGCAATTCTTTTTTTGTGCACTTAATCTTCAAGCCCTAAAATATAGTCGGTTCTTACGTTATATAATTTTGCAAGGCTTATTAACATATCTATATTAATTTCTAGAAAAATATAAGAAGGATTACTTTAAATTGTTTTGCCTTGGAGGCAATTTTGGCGGTGGCTTTGGTGGAAGATTTACTGTTGCATTATTCTGGTTTCTATTTGGATTATTGTTTTGTATTAAAGGTTTGTTTTCTGGAATATTTGTGGCAAATTTTTGTTTTAATTCTGTTGCCAAACCTTGTAATAATTTATGCTTTTTCCTTTTTGATAATATTATAAAAACCGCAATTATGCCTGTAATTATTATTGCTGCAATTGCAACATACAAAATATATATCATAGGATCTTTTTTGTATATTATTTCCAAATTGATTGAGCGATCAGCAGCTGTAATTGCAAATGTGTTGTTTGAAATACTTACTTCTAAGTTGTTTACCAACACTTTTGATACACAATAAGTTTTGTCGGGTATAATTTCAAATTTTAGTACATCACCAAACTTGATAAATGATAAGTCACCATCAATACAATTTATTACGCCATGGAGATCGTTAGAGTTTTTTAAAACAAGTTTGCATTTGATTAACAAGAATTTTGCATATAAACAAATGTCGCCTAAATTATAAGTGTCAATTTGTGTAATTTGTGAGCCATAGAAATTTTCATTGTCGAACCACCCAACAAAGTCATAGCCATATTTATATGCATCATTAAACTTAGGAAGATTTTGAATAGTATAGCAAGAAGGGTTGTCTTGGCTATTGTTGCCATCATCAAGATAATAAGTTATTGTATATGTATTCAGTGTCCATATGGCGTTAATGGTTTTATTTTCGGTAATATTTTCTAGCGAAGAATTATATCCGCTAAAAGTATAACCAATTTTTTTAACTGAAGGGGCTTGGGCATTTTGTCCATATTCAATTGTTTGTGATATATTTCCAGATATCAGTGTGCCGCCGTTAATGTTAAAAATAACTTTAAATGTTTTAATTTGGCTATCAAACTGGGCAGTATAAATTGCATCGCAAGTTACGATAGAGGTGCTAGGAGTCCAACCATTAAAGGTGTGTATATATGCTATGGGTGTGGTTTTTGTTGGTGTTACACCATTGTAAGATGGTGTGGCGCCATACATTACATTAGTATCGGTTTCAATAATTTGATCATCAACTTTCCATTGGATTGTATGGCGAGTTCTCGAATAATAGAGTTTTAGAACCAAACTGCCATTTGCGGCTATTATGCCACTTTCTATTTTATTTTGGTGGCTTGTGTTGTTGATAAATCCTGTTAAATTGTCTAAATAAGTGGCATAAGTAGTTTGATCGGTTGTGCCTTGCAATAGCTGGTTTTTTGTTGTGTCAAGTTTATAAGTGCCGTTCAACTGTTCAAAATAGTGTTGAACTTTATAGGCAGTGTTTGTGTTTGCTTGCCATTTTGCAATAAATTCACAATCTTGAGCAAATTCTGAACAATCTATAGTTGTAAAGTTATTTGATGTGGTTAATTCGGAGTTGTCTAAGCTAGAATAAGCCAAAGATGGGTTTGAACTTACAAAGTAATTGGTTCCAGCATAATGTGTTGTGCCATTGATTTTTACTTTTGCAAACCAACCAACAAAAGTGTAACCCATTCTAGTTGTACTTGGCAAGGTGACATCATTAGAAAAAGTGGTATAATGAATATCGTTAACACTGCTTCCACCATTCGAATCGAAGGTTAGAGTAAGATTTGCATTACTAATAGTTACGGTACATAAATTTGATGTTATTGACATGCCATCCCAATCTGTAACCACAACATAATATTTTGTTTCTCCTGCTGTGTCACTGCTAATTGTCAATGAGGCATTTGTTTCACCTTGCAAAACTTCTCCATTTGTGGCTGTGTTTGCTTCTGTTATATACCATTGATAGGTTGGATTCAATCCGTTAGTTTCAACTGTTAATGGCTCAATTTGTTCATTGACTAAAGCTGCTTTAGTGCTTGGTAAATTTGTTGTAAAAGCCAAATCTTCAATGGCGATAAAGGTGTTGTTATTGCTTCTTGCAAATGATTCCGCTGCGGTGTTTGTATAGCCATAAATTGTTATTGACTTACCATATTTTATGGTACTGGTAAATATGCTTGTTATATGCTTGCCAATATAAAATTTTGTGATGCCGCTTGAGTCAAACGTGCTTGATTCTATTGTTTGAATTTTGGGTAGAAAAATTTCTTTTAATGCAACACAACTGTCAAATGAGTTTGTCTTTATTGTTGTTGCCGAAGATGCATTTATATTCTCCAATTTCGAGCAACCATAAAAAGCACGCTCTTGTATTTCTGTTGCAGAAGATACATTTATTTTTTCTAGTTTTGAGCAATCTTTAAACATGTCTGCATATATTATTGGCTGTTTAGATATATTGATGTTTTTATAGCTTGTTGCATATCTAAAAGTCCTTTTTTCAATATTAGTGGCATTTGGAAAGTTTACGGTTTCAATGTTATCGCATTTTTCAAAAATATCACTATAAATAGTTATAGCATTTGAGAAAGAAACTTCTTTTAAATTTTTTGAACTGTGAAAAACACCAGCCCAGCATGTTACAATGCTTGATAATGATACTTTGGTTAAACTTGTACAGCCTGCAAGAGAATACGCCGAAATTGATTGAGCCTTGGGTAAGTGTTCATCGGTTATTTCTGTCAAACTTGTACAACCAGTGAAAACGTTGGAATTAATATTGGTTACTTCTGGGAAAGACATTTCTGAAAGTTTTGGAGAATACCAAAATGATTTGGCTTTTAATATGGTCAATTTTGGAAAAATTGCCGATGTTAAGTGTTGATTGTATGCAAAAGAGCTTACACCAATTGTGACAACATTAGGCATATTAATGCTGATTAACGAAGTATTGGCAAGTGCGGAATCTCCAACATTTGTTGCATTTTCAAAAGAGACGGTTTTAAGTGATAAGCAAGAAGTAAAAGCATTTTTTTCAATTGATAAAATGTTGGCTGTTTCAAAAACGTTGGTTAGGCTGGAGCAATTTCTAAAAGCCAGTGACGGAATTTTACCACACTTTTTTAGATTAACGCTTTTTAAACTTTTGCAATTATAAAAAGCAGCCTCACCTAGATTGGTAACATTTGTTAAATTAATCTCGTTAAGATTATGGCAGCCACAAAAAGCAAAGTTGCCAATATTTTGTAGGGTTGTAGGAAGATTAATTTTGGTTATGTCGGTGTTATTTTTAAACGCACTATTTTTGATTCTCACTATGCTTTGATTGTTTATATTTGCTGGTATTGTTACAACGGGCAGAACTCCCTTGTATTTTGTTATTTCCGAATTGACAACCGTAAAAGGTTCAGCGACATCTTTGCCGTTTAGACAATATTTTTGTGTTTTAATATTGCTTTTTTTAATTATTTTGCCGTTTTGATCAAACACATACTGAACGGCTTTTACAACCATACTTTTATTAATATTGATTGATGAGGAGTATAGGGTTCCATTAGTTTTTGAAGGCTCTGAAAAATTTGTTGTGTAATAAATCTTGCTGTTTGAAACATTTGAAGTTAGTCTTAATGAAAAACTAGAACTATGATTTATTTGAGTATTGCTAAATGAAACGTCGTCAAGAATTTCATCATAAGCATTTGAAAAATTTGGCATGCCATAACCATAAATTGGGTCAAGCCCTTCCTCGCCCAAATCTGTGGTGTTTGATTTTAATAACCTTTCGATTTGTGTTGGAGTATATGTGCGATAGGTTTGATATAATGCAACAGCAGCAGACACGTGTGGGGTGGCCATCGAAGTACCCGATTTTAGAGTTTCTCCTCCGCCCATATTGACGCTTAAGATGTTTGTACCAGGGGCAACAACATCAACAATTTCTCCATAATTAGAACTGCCACTAATGGTGTATTCGGATTGTCCGCTTGTTGACGACATACCGACATTGCCGACTGTTATTGCACATTTTGTGTTTGCGGGTATGGCATGCATTGCATCTTCACTCTCATTTCCTGCAGCAACAACAGGAACAATGCCTTGATTTATTGCACGGGTAAAAATATTTACAAAATCTACTTGTTGTTCCATTATGTTAAAGTTATGATCTCCTAAACTTAAGTTAATTGCAACAATATTTAGGTTTGTGGTGGTTGCCAAGTTTAGTACATATTCTAGTCCCGAAATAATTGTGGCCAAGTCAGCAGCGCCGCCATTGTTCAAAACTTTTATTGGCAAAATTTTAACATTTGGAAGTGTCAAATCGCATATTATGCCGGCAACATGTGAGCCATGACCGTGATCATCTTCAAATGGATAAGTGCCGGCAGGCCTTGATGTTGAAAAGTTTTTGCCATAACTGTATAAAATTCTATTGTTAGTTGTAAAAGTGGGGTGGTCGGTGTCGATGCCCGAGTCTAAAACAGCAACAACAACCTCTTTTGATAAATAATTTGGAACAGAGCTTTTTATTTTTTGAATGTAACTTTCAACTTCCATAGCGTCTTTGCCCCATTTTGTTTGCTGGGTTGTTCCAAATGCCTGGATTGTATCATTTGCGGTTGAATAAAAGATTTCTTGCGAGGTAAAGGTGTTGTTTTTTTGGACCCAATCAACACTTTTTAAATTTTGATAATATCTATAAGCAGAATCAGCTTGTGCTGGAGTTTGATATTGAAATATGTGATAATTATTGTAGCCTTCTATGCTATCAATCGCACCATAATTATTTAATTTTGAGCTAGATTTTACAATTAGGCGTGTTGGTAATTGAGGTTTTGTTAAAATAACTTTGTCGGATGCTTGCGCTGCTTTAAAACCATACTGGGAGGCAAGTTCGTCAATTGGTTTAAAACTATCAGTATTGTTTTGAGTTTGGGGGGGTTGGCTTGCTCCTATTATTGCTTCAAAATTTTTAGTTTGAATCATTAGCCTGCCATCTTGTTGGATTAGATCGGTTTTGGTGCAAATATCAAAATTTTCAGAGGTTTGGTTGTCATATTTATCTTGCATTAATGCAAGTTTTGAAGCAAACTCATCAAAACTAATAGTCGTGCAGGTTTGTGCATATGATAAATTGCCAACGCCATAAAAACAAAACGTTGTGGAAAAAATTAAAAATATAAAAATAATAAAACAAAAATTGTATTTTTTCATATGTACTCCATTTGTAAATGTTATAATTAAATGCTAAATCAATTATATATTAACACAATAAAATGATAAAATCCATACCATTTTGCATAATGATATGAATTATTTTGATTGAAATATATTTTTTTTTGTGTTAATATGTGTATGTTAAAAGGAGTTTTATGGCTTACAAGGCACTTTATAGAAAATATCGTCCAAGAACATTTGACGAAGTTGTTGGTCAAGAGCATATCACCGAAACGCTAAAGCATCAAGTTATGGCAAACAGTGTTAGCCATGCCTATTTGTTTACGGGCAGTAGGGGAACGGGCAAAACAAGCACTGCAAAAATTTTTGCAAAGGCTGTAAATTGTCCACATAGCAAAAATGGTTCACCTTGCTTTGAGTGTGATGTGTGCAAAGCACTAGATAGCGAAAGCAATGTCGATATTTTGGAAATTGACGCTGCGTCCAACAACAGAGTTGATGAAATTAGAGATATTCGTGAAAAAGTAAAATTTTTGCCCGTCAACGGAAAATACAAGGTTTATATTATTGACGAAGTTCATATGCTAACTGACCAAGCTTTTAATGCGCTACTTAAAACATTAGAAGAGCCACCAGAGCATATAATATTTATACTTGCAACAACAGAAGTTCATAAACTTCCAGCAACCATACTTTCTAGATGTATGCGCTTTGATTTTAGGCTTGTTCCTGTGCCAACTTTAATGAATTTGGTTAAAAAGGTTTTTGCAAGCGAAAATATAACTTGCGAAGAAGAAGCCCTAAAACTTATTGCACTAGCAGGCGAAGGCAGTTGTCGTGATACTCTTAGTTTGGCAGATTGCGTTAGCGCTTTTGCACAAGGCAAAATAACAGTTGAAACTGCACAAAAAGTGCTTGGCACAAGCGGCACAAATGAATATGTAAAATTGTTTGATGCCATCAACCAAAAACAAGTAGGCTCAGCACTAGAAATTTTACAAGAAAATTTTGACAACGGAAAAAATATGACTGTTTTTGCAAAAGACCTAACATTGCATGCAAGAAATTTACTTGTTATGCAAAATTGTCAAAAAGGTGAAAATTTGATTCCACTTTCAACCGAGGCTCTTGCAAAACTAAAAATTCAAGCACAAAATATTCCTGCTGACGACTTGATGGAATATATGAAAATCTTTTCTAGCATAGAAGCAGAAATGAAATACGCCCTATCACCAAAAACACTTTTAGAAACTGCTGTTATTACTGCAGTTAGCGAGGTTGGTGAAGGGCAAAAAAAAAACGAACTAAACTAGAATATCAAAACATAATAAAAGCAAACTTGCCCAAAATGGAAGTTGGCACAAATGCACAAAACAACAATCAACCAAATAATTATGCCAATTTGTCGCCAAGAACAATTTGGGGGAAAGTGATTGTTTATTTAAGAGAACATCGCGCAGTGGCCTTGCACATTGCTTGTGGAGATATAACAGATGTTTCGTTCGAAAATGATGTTTTTTACATTAACACAACCGAAGAATTTTTGTATGAACTTTTAAAAAGTGAAGATAACCAAAAAGATTTAAAACAAGCCTTTTTAAACTTTGGAATACAAAAATTTGAAATAGTAAAAAAAGAAAAAACTCTACCAAAAGCACAAGAGGACATTAAAAAACTTAAAGAGTTTTTTGGAAATCTTTTAAGTGTGGAATAATGCAAACCGTTGGTTTGCAGTGAATAGTGAAAAGTGAAAGGCGATGTGCCTTTCGGCAATCGCGTGAAAAGTGAAGGATGATTTTAATGAGATGTATAGTTTAAGCCTCCCTTGTGTAAAGGGAGGTGGCACCGTAGGTGACGGAGGGTTTGTGAAATTAGAACAATCCCCCAGTCAGTTATCTCGCTATCGCTCGTACACTGACAACCCCCTTGGTCGCATTGGGGCCTAAAAATAAAGTTTAAAATTATCAGTCAATATTCATTTAAACGCAATAAACTTAACTTAAGTAAATTAAAAGGAGATATATTATGAACAATTTTAGAGGTGGATTTGGTGGCGGTTTTGGAGGAGCAAACTTACAAAACCTTATGCGCCAAGCACAAAAAATGCAAGAAGATATGCAAAGAGCAAAAGAGGAGTTGGAAAACAGTGAGTTCACTGCATCAGTTGGTGGAGGAATGGTTACCGTTGTTATGACTGGTGATAGAAAAGTTAAAGACCTAACAATAAAACCACAAGTTGTTGACGCTGACGATATTGAAACACTTCAAGACCTTATTGTCGCTGGTGTAAATGATGCCCTTGCTCAAATTGAAGAAAGAGAAAAAGAAACAGTTCCACAAGTGCCAGGGATGTAAAAATTGCGAATGTAATTTTTACAGTGAATAGTGAAGGGCATTTCTAACGAAATGCGTGAATAGTGAAGGGCGACGCATTGCTAATACAATGGTCGCGTGAAAAGTGAAGGTTAAATTTTAAAATACAGGTGAACTTATGGAAAATAGCAAATTGGTAGAAAAATCGAAAAAGTTTGCAGTTAATTGTATTAAATTTTTAAAAGAAGAAAAATTTAAGTTTAGCTTAATTGATCAGTTAATAAGATCATCAACAAGTATCGGTGCAAATATTCATGAAGCATATTATGCTTCTAGTAAAGCAGATTTTATTTCAAAATTGCATATAGCCCTAAAAGAGTGCTACGAAAGTGAATACTGGTTTGAAATTTTGATCCAATCTGATGTTTTGGATGAAAAGTATTACACATTACAAAGAGATTGTGTTGAAATAAAAAGAATGTTAATATCAAGTTTAAATACTTCAAAAATATCAAAAAATTAAATAGACAATCACTATTAACGCGACTACCAAAGGTATGTCGCCATTAACTATTAACTATTAACTATTAACTAAAGGGGTGTTACTTATAACTAATCTCTTGTAATAATATATAAAAAAGGAATAATTGTTATGTATCTCGATAGTTTAGACAAATTAGTTTCTGCCTTTCGCTCACTCCCAGGGGTGGGCTTTAAAACTGCGCAAAGATATGCCTATGGCGTACTTAATATGAGCGAAGAAGATGTTAAAACTTTTGCACAAAGTATGGTTAATGCCAAAGAAAAAATTCATTTTTGCAATGAGTGTGGCAATTTTAGTGAAAAAGAAGTTTGTGACCAATGTTTAAAGTGTAGCGCAGAAACAATTTGCGTTGTTGGCGAGCCAAAAGACGTTGTTGCTATGGAAAAGTTAAAAAACTTCAATGGCGTATTTCATGTTTTGCATGGTTGCATAAATCCGCTAGAGCATAAAACGCCAAATGACATTCGCATAAAAGAATTGGTTGCTCGTGTTCAAAAGCACAAAACCAAAGAAGTTATTATGGCAACAAATCCAGATGTCCCAGGCGACACAACAGCGTATTATATCGCCGAACTACTTAAACCATTTGGCGTAAAGGTTACAAGGCTTGCACAAGGCGTTTCAATGGGTACCGACTTAGAATATGCCGACGAAGTAACATTAAACAGAGCAATGGAATTAAGGAATAATTTGTAATATTAAATAAAAATTAAAACAAACTCAAATCATGGTAATTGGTCGTGCTTTGAGTTTTTTATTGTAAATAGATATTAGAAATAATCTTTTTTTGTGTTTATATAAATAATATATAATTATTACTTATAATATTACTAATATATTATATAAAATATTTTGACATCAAAAAAAGTTTAAAAAATTTTGAATTTAGTGTTGACATAGGCTTGCCAAGTGTGTTATTATTGGTGGACTACGGAAAAATCGGGTTGAAATGCAAGGTTACTTTAACTAGCAACTGTTAAAGAGAATTTGCACGGACAAGTCCCATCTTTGAATGGGGCGACCAATAATCGCTTTTTGCAATAAGTGATATGTTCCTTATTGTAAGAAAGGGTAGTCAATTGCAAACTTAGTTTTAGGCTAGCACTTGACAAACTCTTTTTTATTGTCTGTAGTATTGTAAACACACGGCATAGTGTTTCAAAACATAAAAAGCGGTCAAAAAATTATTGGTAAGTTTTTACAGGAGGATTTAAAAAATTATGGCAGCAAAGCAAAAAATCAGAATCAAAGTTAAATCTTACGACCACGTTTTACTTGACAGCGCAGTTGAAAAAATCATCGGCACTGCAGAGAAAAACGGAGCCAAAGTGGTTGGACCTATTGCACTTCCAACAAAAAGAGAAGTTGTAACAGTTATCCGTTCACCACACAAACACAAAGACAGTCGTGAGCAATTTGAATCTAGAACACACCAAAGAATGATTGATATTTATCCAACCAATTCTAAGGCTGTAGATTCATTTATGAAATTAGATTTACCTGCTGGTGTTGATATCAACATCAAATTATAATCAAACTAAAAGGAAGGAGAAGTAAATGAAAAAAGCAATTATAGGTAAAAAACTTGGTATGACTCAAATCTTCACCACTGATGGTTTGGTTGTTCCAGTTACAGTTGTTGAAGCCGGTCCTTGCACCGTTGTTCAAAAGAAAACTGTTGAAAAAGAAGGCTACAATTGTGTGGTTGTTGCTTTCCAAGAGCAAAAAGAAAACAGAGTTAACAAAGCTCAATTAGGCGTTTACAAAAAAGCAAACGTTCCTGCACACAGAATTTTAAGAGAACTCAAACTTGATAATGCCAGAGAGTTTGAAATTGGTAAAGATATTACATGTGATATCTTCGAAGAAAACGATAAAGTTGATGTAACAGGTCTTACAAGAGGTCGTGGTTTCACCGGCGTTATCCAAAGATGGAATCAACACAGACTTAACATGACACACGGTGTTTCACTTGTTCATAGAGAAGTTGGTTCAATGAGTGCAAACTCAACTCCATCAAGAGTATTCAAAAACAAACACATGCCAGGCCAATATGGCCACGAGCAAGTAACAATTCAAAATTTGGAAATTGTTAAAGTCGATACTGCCCGTAACATTCTTTTAATAAAAGGTTGCTTACCAGGTCCTAGAGGTACAATCGTTACAATTAAAGAATCTGTTAAAGCTTAAGGAGCATTAAATGAAAACTAAAGTTTATAACATGCAAAATGCCGAAGTTGCAGAACTTGAATTAAACGACTCAGTTTTTGGTGCTGAATATAACGAAGCATTAATTCACCAAGTTGTTGTTGCTCAAGACGCAAACCTTCGTCAAGGAACAAAAAGCACTCTTACAAGAAGCGAAGTAAGAGGCCACGCTAAAAAACCTTGGAAACAAAAACACACTGGTCATGCTAGACAAGGCTCTACAAAAGGCCCACAATTTGTTGGCGGTGGTGTGGTATTTGCTCCAAAACCAAGAGATTTCTCAAAAAGAGTTAATAAATTTGCTAAACGCGCTGCATTTGTTTCAGCACTTAGCCAAAAACTTGCTCAAAACGAAGTTGTTGTATTAGACCAATTCAAACTTGCAAACGCAAAAACAAAAGAAGTTCAAGCTTTCTTAGATGCTTTCAAATTTGACAAAACTGTATGTTTAGTTCTTGCAGAAAAGAATGACGAAGTTTTAAGAGCATCAAACAACATTGCAAGAGTTGATGTTACAACTGCAAACCTTTTGAATGTTAGCGAAATTGTTAAAAACAAAGTTGTTGTTTTAACTACTGACGCTGTTAAATCTATAGAGGAGGCTTACGCAGAATAATGAACGCACACGATATTATTATTAAACCTATCTTAACAGAAAAAAGTTACAAAGGCTTGGCTGACAAAACTTACACTTTTAAAGTTGCAAGAGATGCAAACAAAGTGGAAATCAGAAAAGCAGTTGAAGAAATCTTTGATGTTAAAGTAGAAAAAGTAAACACTCTAAACGTTAGAGGAAAAGAAAAAGCACAAAACACTAAACAAGGAAGAACAGTTGGTAAAACTGCTGCTTACAAAAAAGCAATTGTTAAATTAACTGCTGACAGCAAAACCATCGCCTTCTTCGATAGTTTACAATAAAAGGAGAGTAAATAGTTATGATTAGAAATAGAAAACCTACATCTGCTGGTTCAAGAAATTATTCAACATTGACTTATCAAGAGATAACTAAAACTACTCCTGAAAAATCACTTGTTGTTTCTCTTAACAACACAGCTGGTAGAAACGCACAAGGTAGAATTACTACTCGTCACATGGGCGGTGGTAACAGAAGAAAATACAGAATTATCGATTTCAAAAGAAATAAAGATAATGTTCCTGCAAAAGTTGCAAGCATTGAATACGATCCAAATCGTTCAGCATTCATTGCATTACTTAACTATGCAGACGGTGAAAAACGTTACATCTTAGCTCCAGTTGGACTAAATGTTGGCGACACTGTAATGAGCGGTGAAAACGCAGAAATCAAAGTTGGTAACGCATTACCACTTGCAAACATCCCTGTTGGTACACTTGTTCACAACGTTGAATTAAACGCTGGTCGCGGTGGAAAAATGGGAAGATCAGCTGGTATGGAAATCAGCCTTATGGCAAAAGAAGGTGCTTATGCAACTTTAAGACTTCCAAGCAGCGAAATGAGAAAAGTTTTGCTTACTTGTAGAGCAACAATCGGTACAGTAGGCAACACAGATCACGAATTAGTTCGTATCGGTAAAGCTGGTAGAACTCGTCATCTTGGAATTCGTCCAAGCGTTCGTGGTGTTGTTATGAACCCTAATGATCACCCTCACGGTGGTGGTGAAGGTAAATCTCCAGTTGGTATGGCATCGCCAGTTACTCCTTGGGGTAAACCTGCTCTTGGTTACAAGACAAGAAAATCTAAAAAAGCCTCTGACAAGTTAATTGTTAAGAGAAGAAGCAAATAAGGAGAAGGAATAAGTTATGAGTAGAAGTTTAAAGAAAAAACCTTATGTCTTTTCAAAATTATTGAAAAGGGTTGAAGAAATGAACCAATCTGGCAATAAAAAACCTATCAAAACTTGGTCACGTTCTTCTACAATATATCCTGAATTCGTTGGATTTACTTTTGCTGTTCACAACGGCAAAAAACACATCCCAGTTTACTGCACAGCCGAAATGGTTGGACACAAACTTGGTGAATTTGCTCCAACAAGAACCTACAAAGGTCACGCAGGTCAAAAGTCGACAACAGCTAAGGCTGGCAGATAAGAGGTAAAAAATGGCTACAAGAATTAGAGAAAAAGCAGAAGCAAGAAAAGCTAATGCAGACACAAGAGCTTACGCTATTGTTAAATATGTTAGAATGAGCCCTTCAAAAGTTAGAATCACTCTTGACACAATCAGAGGCAGAAAAGTTGAAGAAGCTATTGCTATTTTATCAAACCAAACAACTGCAGCAGCTGAAGTTTGCCTTAAACTTGTTAAATCAGCATTAGCAAATGCAGAAAACAACAAAGGCTTAGTAAGAAACGATTTAGTTGTTGACGAATGCTATGTAACTCCTGGTCCAACACTTAAACGTTTGGATATCAGAGCAAGAGGCAGAGCAAACAGATTATTAAAAAGAACATGCCATATCACAGTTTATCTTGATGGCAAAGCAGAGTAAGGAGGCAAAGTATGGGACAAAAAGTTAGTCCAATTGGACTTAGAGTTGGCGTAAACAAAGCTTGGGATTCAACTTGGTATGCTAGCAAAGAAGACTTTGCTAAATTCCTTCTTGAAGATAACAAAATTAGAAATTTCTTGAACAAAACTTACGCACAAGCAGCAATTTCTAAAGTTACAATTGAAAGAACAAAAGAAAAATTGGTTGTTAACATCTTCACTGGCCGTCCAGCAGTTTTAATTGGACAAAAAGGTGCAAATGTTGAAATCATTAAACAACAATTAACAAAAATTGTTAAACCTACAAAAAATTTATTTGTAAACATTAAAGAAGTTAAAAAAGTTGACCTTGATGCAAAATTGGTTGCAGAATCAGTTGCACAACAACTTGAAAAACGTGTTACATTCCGTAGGGCTTTAAAACAAGCTATTCAAAGAGTTATGAAAGCTGGCGCTAAAGGATGTAAAGTTCAAGTTAGCGGTGTAGTAGACGGTGCTAACACAATTGCTAGAACTGAAAGCTACATGGAGGGTTCACTTCCACTTCAAACAATCCGTGCTGATATTGACTATGGTACAACAGCAGCTTATACAAACTATGGTAAACTTGGTGTTAAATGCTGGATTTACAAAGGCGATATCCTAGGAAAAAAAGAGGAAAAGGAGGACAAGCCAAATGTTAATGCCTAAGAGAGTTAAAAGAAGACGTGTTCACCGTGGTCGTATGACTGGTACTTGCACACGTGGTAACAAAATCGCTTATGGCGAATATGGTATTGTTGCCTTAGAACCATGCCAAATCAAGTCAAATCAAATCGAGGCAGCTCGTATTGCAATGACAAGATATATCAAACGTGGTGGTAAAGTTTGGATTGATATTTTCCCTGACCACCCTGTAACTAAAAAACCTGCTGAAACTCGTATGGGTTCAGGTAAAGGTTCTCCAGAATACTGGGTAGCAAAAGTTAAACCAGGCAGAGTGCTTTTTGAACTTGCACAAGTTAACGAAGAAGTTGCTCGTGAAGCATTAAGACTCGCTGGACATAAACTTCCTTGCAAAGTAAAATTTGTTAAAAAGGCTGATTTAGAAGGAGGAGCTGAATAATGAAGGTTAGCGAAATTAGAGCAATGGCTGATGATGAATTAAACGCAAAATTAAAAAGCTTGAAACAAGAATTATTCAATCTTCGTTTCTCTCAAGCTACCGGAAGTTTGTCAAATCCAATGCAACTTCACAACATCAAAAAAGATATTGCTAAAATCAATACAATATTAAGAGAAAGGAAGGCGTAGGAACTATGAAAAATATGGTAGAAAGAAACAACCGTCCTACAAGACAAGGAACTGTTGTAAGCGCAGGAAAAATGGATAAAACTGTTGTTGTTGCAATCGTAGACAACGTTAAACATCCACTATACAAAAAAGTCGTAAAAAGAACAACAAAATTCAAAGCTCATGATGAGAAAAATGAATGCGGACTTGGTGACACTGTTGAAATTATGGAAACAAGACACCTTTCTAAAGACAAATATCACAGAGTTGTAAGAATTGTTGAAAAAGCTAAATAGGAGGTAGCAAGTTATGGTACAACCACAAACTAGATTAAAAGTTGCTGATAACACTGGTGCAAAAACTATTATGTGTATCCGTGTTTTAGGTGGATCATTTAGAAGAAGTGGTAACATTGGTGATGTTATCGTTGCTTCTGTTAAAACTGCTATCCCTGGTGGTAGCGTTAAAAAAGGTGATGTTATTAAAGCTGTTATCGTTAGATCTGCAAAAGGTTTACAAAGACCAGACGGCTCTAGCATAAAATTTGATGACAATGCCGCAGTTATTATTGATGAACAAGGACAACCAAAAGGTACTCGTATCTTTGGACCTATCGCAAGAGAACTTCGTGACAAAGGATATATGAAAATTATATCACTTGCACCAGAAGTAATATAAAAGGAGTTAAAAAATGGCAAAAATGTTTGTTAAAAAAGGTGATAAAGTTTTAGTTATCGCTGGAAAAGAAAAAGGCAAAACTGCTGACGTTTTAGAAGTATCTCCAAAAAATGATAGAGTTCTTGTTGACGGTGTTAACGTAGTTACAAAACACCAAAAACCAAAATCACAACAAGACAAAGGCGGAATCGTTAAGAAACCAGCCCCAATTGATGTTTCAAACGTTATGGTAGTTTGCCCTGTTTGCAACAAGGCAACAAGAGTTGCTCACAGAGAAATCGAAGGTAAAAATGCTCGTGTTTGTAAAAAATGCAATGCATCTTTAGATAAAGAATTTGTTAAAGCAACAAAAAAAGAAGCTAAAAAAGCAACCAAAGCAAAAAAAGAAGATAAAGGAGAATAAGAATAATGGAAAAAGCAAGATTAAGCGTTATGTATAAAGAATCTGTTGTTCCAGCTCTTGTTCAACAATTTGGTTACAAAAACGTTAATGAAGTTCCAAAACTAGAAAAAATAGTTTTAAATATGGGACTTGGCGAAGTTAAAGATAACTCAAAATCTTTCAACATCGCTTTAGATGAACTTACTGCAATCGCTGGTCAAAAAGCAGTTGCTACAGTTTCTAAAAAAGCAATTTCTAACTTTAAAGTTAGACAAGGTATGAAAATCGGTGCTAAAGTTACTTTAAGAGGAAACAGAATGTATGAATTCTTAGACAGACTTGTTTCTATTGCTCTTCCAAGAGTTCGTGACTTTAGAGGTGTAAATGCTAAAGCTTTTGATGGCAAAGGCAATTATGCAATGGGTATTAAAGAGCAATTAATATTCCCAGAAATCTCTTACGATAAAGTAGAAAAAGTTAGAGGTTTAGATGTAGTATTCGTTACAAGTGCAAAGTCGGACGAAGAAGCAAAGGCATTACTAAGTAATTTAGGTATTCCTTTTAGAAAATAAGGTGGAGAAAAATGGCAAAAACAGCGTTAAAACAAAAACAACAAAGAAAACAAAAATTTTCAACTCGTGAGTACACACGTTGCACTCTTTGTGGCCGTCCACACGCAGTTCTAAGAAAATACGGAATATGCAGAATTTGTTTTAGAGAATTAGCATCAAAAGGTGAAATCCCTGGTGTTAAGAAATCTAGTTGGTAGGAGGAAATTAAATGATATTTACAGATCCAATCGCAGATATGCTTACCCGTATTCGTAACGGTCTTACTGCAAAACACAGTGAAGTAAGCGTTCCTGCATCAAAAGAAAAACTTGCTATTGCTAACATTCTTGTAAAAGAAGGCTACATTGCAAGCTGTGACGTTAAAGAAGAAAACGGTCACAAAAATATGATCATCACATTAAAATATGATGAAAACGGAGATGGTGTAATTCAAGGAATTAAAAGAATTTCTAAACCAGGTCTTAGAGTTTACGCTCAAAAAGATAAACTTCCACAAGTTATCTCAGGCCTAGGAATTGCTATCGTTTCAACAAACAAAGGTATATTAACAGATAAAGAAGCAAGAGCAGCCGGCGTTGGCGGCGAAGTGCTTGCATTCGTTTGGTAGGAGGAATTATGTCAAGAATTGGTAGAAAAGAAATTATCGTTCCAGCTGGCGTAACTGCTACTATGAATGGCAATGTATGTGTTGTTAAAGGTGCTTTGGGTGAATTAACTCAAGAAATCGACAGAAACATCACAGTTAATATCGCTGATGGAAAAATCGCTCTTACAAGAGCAAATGAAACAAACGAAGTTAAAGCTAAACACGGTTTATACAGAGCGTTAATCGCCAACATGGTAAAAGGTGTTTCAGAAGGCTTTACAAAAACATTAATTATCGCCGGTGTTGGTTATAAAGCAGCAGTTAAAGGTGATAAATTAGTGGTTAACCTTGGCTACTCACACGACTGTGAATTTGATATCGAAAAAGGCTTAAAGGTTGAATGTCCTAACGCTTTAGAAATCAAAATCACTGGTGCTGACAAAGCTCAAGTTGGTCAATTTGCAGCAAACATCAGAGCAGCAAGACCAGTTGAACCATATCACGCATATGGCGTTCACTACAGTGACGAAACAATTATTAGAAAAGTCGGAAAAACTGCCGGTAAGGGCAAGAAATAGGAGTAAGTTAAATGTTTAGTAAATTAGATAAAAATACAGAAAGACTTAGAAGACACGCAAGAGTTAGAGCAAAAGTTTCTGGCACTAGCGAATGTCCAAGACTTTGTGTTTACAGAAGTAACACAAGCATCTATGCTCAAGTTATTGACGATACTAAAGGTGTTACACTTGCTGCTGCTTCATCTGCAGATAAAGACCTTGACATTGCTGGAAAAAACAAATCAGAACAAGCAAAACTTGTTGGTGAAAAAGTTGGTAAACTAGCACTTGAAAAAGGTATCAAAAATGTAGTATTTGACCGTGGCGGTTATTTATATACTGGAAGAGTTCAGGCTCTTGCCGATGGTGCAAGAAGCGCTGGCTTGGAATTTTAGGAGTAAGTTATGGCAGATTTAGAAAAAGTAAAAAGAGAAAGACCAAGACGTGAAAACAACGACAGACGTCAAGATGACGGCTTTGACAAAGTTTTAGTTGAAGTTAGACGTGTTACAAAAGTTGTTAAAGGTGGTCGTACAATGAGATTTAGCGCCATTGTTGTAGTAGGCGACCGTAAAGGTAGCGTTGGCATTGGAACTGGTAAAGCAAAAGAAGTTCCTTTGGCAATTGACAAAGCAACAGCAGCTGCTAAAAAGAACTTAATTAAAATCGCAACTTGCGAAACTACTATTCCACACGAAATGACAGGAAAATTTGGTGCATCAAGCGTTCACCTAATCCCAGCCAAACCTGGTACTGGTGTTATCGCTGGTGGTGCTGCTCGTTCAATTATCGAACTTGCTGGCATTAAAGATATCGTTACAAAACGTCACGGTTCTTCAAACAAAATTAACCTTGTTAAAGCAACATTAAACGGCTTAAAAGCTTTAAAAACAAAAGAGCAAATCGCTGCACGTCGTGGCATTGCTGTTGAAGAGATATAGGAGGGACTTATGGCAGAAAAACAACTTAAGGTAACCTATATCAAAAGCAAAATAGGTTATAACAAAAACCAAGGCAAAATTATCGAAGCTTTAGGTTTTTCAAAATTAAATCAAACAAAAATCTTCCCTGACAATGCGTCAATCCGTGGATCACTTTTCCACGTAAGACACCTTGTTAAGGTAGAAGAAATATAGGAGGAAATCATGGATATACAAACTCTTTCTCCAGCAAAAAACTCTAACAGAAAATCTTTTAGAGTTGGTAGAGGTATTGGCTCAGGACTTGGCAAAACAAGTGGTAAGGGCCATAAAGGTCAAAATGCTAGAAGCGGTGGCGGTGTTCGTCCTGGTTTCGAAGGCGGTCAAATTCCTCTAATTCGTAAACTTCCTATGAGAGGTTTCAACAACTACAACTTCAAAAAACAATATGCAGTTGTTAACGTTGGCGATTTAGAAATGTTTGAAGCTAACACAGTTATTACACAAGAACTTTTATATGAATATAGAGTTATTGGTAAAATGATGCCTTACGGCCTTAAAGTTTTGGGTGACGGAGAATTAACAAAACCTTTAACTGTAAAAGCAGCAAAATTTACAAAATCAGCTGTTGAAAAAATTGAAAAAGTCGGTGGCAAAACTGAGGTAGAATAATGTTTAAAACAATAATTGACGCTTTTAAAATAAAAGAAGTTAGACGTAAAATTTTAATTACGTTACTTCTTTTACTTCTATTCCGCGTTGGTAGCTGGTTGCCAATTCCTGGCATCTCAAAAGAGGTTTTCAAAAACACAATTGAGGCTGACCAAAACGGATTTTTAGGACTTCTTAGCACACTAAGTGGTGGCGCATTAGCAAATGCGTCAATTTTGGCGCTTGGCGTTTCGCCTTATATTAACGCTTCTATTATTATCCAGCTTCTTCAAGTTGCATTCCCAAAACTTGGCGAACTTGCAAAACAAGGTGAAGATGGTAAGAAAAAAATCAACACCTATCAAAGAATCGCAGCTTTAATCTTGGCTGTTGCTCAAGCAATTGGTATAACAGTTGCGTTTGGCAGTCAAGGGCTGTTTGATACCAGATTGTGGGGCGGTTCAACCACACTTGCAAGCATATTTACAATTGTAATTTTGGTTGCTGGTGCAATGTTTACTGTTTGGCTTGGTGAGAGAATAACCGAAAAAGGTATTGGTAACGGTTTATCATTATTGATCTTTGTTGGTATTTTGTCATCTGCTGGTACTGCAATTTTGGCGGCAATAACAAGCATTTTTGCAAATGTTGACTTAATTTGGAATTTAATTGTATTCTTGCTTGCTGTTGTGTTTGTCTTTGGCTTTATTGTGTTTATTGACGGCTCAGAAAGAAAAATCCCCGTTCAATATGCAAAACAAGTCAAAGGTAGAAAAACCTATGGCGGACAAAGTAACTTTATTCCAGTAAGAGTAAATGGTTCAGGCGTTATGCCAATCATTTTCGCAAGCGCATTGCTTTCTTTCCCATATATGATCATCTCAATTGTGGGATCAGAAGAAACTGCTGCGGGTTACAACAAAATTCTTGGAACTGGAACTCCATTATACATCGCATTAACTGCAATTTTGATTTTATTCTTTGCTTATTTCTATTCACAAATGTCTTTCAAACCTGAAGACATAAGCAAAAACTTGCAACAAAGCGGTGGATTTATTAATGGTGTTAGACCAGGCAAAGACACAACTGCTTTTCTTGGTAAAGTTTCAAAAAGAATCACATTGTTTGGTGCACTATTCTTAGCATTTATTGCTTTGGTGCCATCGGTTGTGTTCTCACTTCTTGGTGGTGAACTTGCTATTTTAAATAGTGCGTTCAGTGCAACAGGTATGATGATTGTTGTTTCTTGCGCACTAGAATTCCAAAAACAACTAGAAGCACAAATGATAACAAGAAACTATAAAGGTTTTTTAAATAAATAATTTTATTGCAAACTTAGGTTTTTACTAAGTTTGCAATTTTGCAGTAAAGTGGCAAGTTTATTTTGCCACTTAAAATGCAATTAAAAGGGGATAATAAATGAATTTAGTGTTGCTCGGAGCTCCCGGATCAGGAAAAGGATATGTTTCATCTTATTTGAAACAAAATTTTGGTTTTAATCACATCTCAACTGGAGAATTGATTAGAGCTAACATAAAAAACAAAACAGAACTTGGCATTTATGCTGAAGCAATAATAGCTCGTGGCGAACTTTTGCCAGATGATGTGATTATGAAAATAATCAAACAAGAACTTGAAAAGTGTCAAAACAGCAACAATATTTTTGACGGTTTTCCAAGAACATTAAATCAAGCAAAAATGTTGCAAGATATAGCAAATGTGGACATGGCAATTTATATTGATGTTCCATTTGAAATGATAATAAAAAGAGTAGAATCTCGCAGAGTGTGTGCAACTTGCGGAACAATGCAAATTTCTCAAGAGGCAAACGGTAAATGCGAAAAATGTGGTGGCGAATTAGTTCAGAGAGATGACGACAAACCCGAAGTTGTTTCTCGCAGACTTAAAGTTTATAGTGATCAAACTGCGCCACTTATAGATTTTTATCAAAGCAAAAACAATTTGATAAAGGTAGATAATTCGGGTAGTGCAGATTATTTATTTGCACAAATTGATAGAATTGTTAAGGATATGAGTAGGTGAAAAAATGATTTGCAGGACAAATGAAGATTTTGAAGGGATGAGAATGGCCGGAAAAATTACCGGAATGGCATTAAATTACGCAAAATCTTTAATAAAACCAAATATTTCAACGAAAGAACTTGACAAAAAAATAGAAATGTATATAATAGAAAAAGGTGCAATTCCGTCTTTTTTAAATTATGATGGTTTTCCTGCTAGTATTTGCGCATCTGTAAACAGTATTGTGGTGCATGGTATACCTTCTGAAAACACAATCCTAAAAGAAGGAGACATTATCAGCATCGATGTTGGAGTAATCTACAACGGTTACAACGGCGACGCGGCTCGAACTTTTGCAGTTGGTCAAATAGACAAGCAAACTGAAAGGCTTGTAAAAGTTACTGAAGAATGCTTTTTTGAGGGTATTAAACACCTTGCAGTGGGAAAACGCATTGGTGAAATGTCTGAGGCAATTCAAAATCATGCAGAAAGCAATGGCTATGGTGTGGTTAGAGAGTTGATTGGTCATGGAATCGGTAAATGTTTGCACGAAGCGCCAGAAGTTCCAAATTATGGAAACAGAAATCAAGGCGTTAGAGTAAAAGATGGCATGTGCCTTGCAATTGAGCCAATGATCAATATGGGCAGTCGCTATGTTTATATGTGTGAAGATGGTTGGGGCATCGCAACCCAAGATGGCAAACCTTCCGCTCACTACGAAAACACTGTGATTGTTACAGCAAAAGGTGTTGAAATTGTAACACTTGTAGAGGAATAGTATGAAAGTTGGAGATATTGTAATATCAACTTATGGTCATGATATGGGCGATTGGTTTATAGTCAAACAACTAGATGGTGATTATGTTTATTTGGTTGATGGTAAAAACAGGCCTATAGAAAAACCTAAGAAAAAAAATTTGAAGCACATTGTTGCTACAAACAAAACCGCAAGCGACTTAATTGAAAGATTGGTCGGCGAGCAAAAAATTCAAAATGCCGAATTGCGCAAAACTTTAAAATTTTTCAAAGAGCAATTTTAATAGGAGAAGGTATGTCGAAGGAAGATGTAATTGAATTTGAAGGCGTGGTAGAAGAAGTTTTACCAAATACCGCATTTTTAGTTAATTTATCAAATGGACACACAATCACAGCGTATCTTTCAGGAAAATTAAGAATCAACAACATTAAAATTCTTGAAGGCGACAAAGTAAAAATTGAAATGAGTCCTTATGACCTTACAAAAGGCAGAATTACTTGGCGTAGCAAAAACTAAGCCAAAAAAATCTTTCAGAGGCAGTGCCTCGCTTAAGATATTAAAAGGAGAAATTTATGAAAGTAAGACCATCAGTAAAACCTATGTGCGATAAATGTAAAGTTATCAAACGTAACGGTAAAGTTATGGTTATATGCTCAAAAGACAAAGCTCATAAACAAACTCAAGGTTAATTTTGTTTGCTTATGAAAGAGCATAAAACAAAAAAATGACAAAAAGTCAAAAACAAATTTGAAAATAACGCCTCTAGTAGAGCGGCTGGTGCTAAAAAGCACTTTCGAAAAAGGCGAGTCTATATACATCACATAAATCAAAAAAATTTTGGAGGAAAATAAAAGTATGGCAAGAATCGCTGGTGTTGATTTACCCAGAGAAAAAAGAATCGAAATCGGTTTAACATATGTTTACGGTATCGGTCGTGAAACTGCTAACAAAGTTTTAGCAGAAACTGGTATAAATCCAGATACACGCGTTAAAGACTTAGATGAAAACGACGTGGCAAAACTTAGAAACTATATCGAAAAGAACCTTGTTGTAGAAGGTGATTTAAGAAAAGAAGTTTCTATGAACATTAAAAGACTTACAGAAATTGGATCTTATAGAGGACTTCGTCACAGAAGAAATCTTCCAGTTCGTGGTCAAAACACAAGAAACAACTGCAGAACAAGAAAAGGCAAGAAAAAAGTCGTAAGTGGTAGTTCTAAGAAAGGTAAATAGGAGATAAATAATGGCTGACGCTAGAAAAACAAAAAAGAAAAGAGTTAGTAAAAACCTTGGCTCTGGTCAAGTTCACATTAAAAGCTCTTTCAACAATACATTAGTTACATTTACTGATATGCAAGGAAATGCTGTTTCTTGGGCATCATCTGGTAAATTTGGTTTAAGAGGCTCTAAAAAGAGCACTCCATTCGCAGCTCAACAATCTGTTGAAGATGCAGCAAAAGTCGCTTTGGAAAACGGTATCAAATCTGTTGAAGTTTACGTAAAAGGCCCAGGCAATGGCCGTGAGTCTGCTATCCGTTCACTTCAAACTATGGGAATTGCTGTTACATTAATTAAAGATGTTTCACCAATTGCTCACAACGGATGTCGTCCACCTAAACGTAGAAGAGTTTAATATAAGGAGTTATTTATGGCAAGATGTACTGGTGCAGATTGTAGAGAATGTCGTCGCGAAGGATGTAAATTATTCCTTAAAGGCGAAAGATGCACAACAAAAAAATGTGCTATGGAAAGAAGACCTGTTGCTCCTGGACAACACGGCGCAAGCAGAAAAAAGGTTACTGAATATGGCACGCAATTAAGAGAAAAACAAAAAGTTAAAAAAGCTTATGGTATTTTAGAAAAACAATTTAGAAAATACTATGATGAAGCTGATAGAATGAAAGGCGTTACTGGTGAAAATATGCTTTCTTTAATTGAAAGAAGACTAGACAACGTTGTTTACAGAATGGGCATCGGTTCTTCAAGAAAAGAATGTCGTCAAATTGTAAACCACTGTCAAATCACAGTAAACGGCAGAACAGTTAATATTCCTTCATACCAAGTAAAAGTTGGTGATGTTGTTGCTGTTAAAGAAAACAAAAGAGAACTTGAAATGTTCAAATCTTTAAAAGATATGAAAATGGTTATGCCAAAATGGGTTGAATTTGATCCTAACACATTAACTGGTAAAGTGTTGGCACTTCCAACAAGAGAAGATATTGATTTAAGCATTAAAGAACACTTGATCATTGAGTTGTATTCAAGATAGTAGGAGGAATTAAATTTTATGATGGAAATGGAAAAACCAAGAATTACTTGTGAAGAAACCGAGGGCGGTTCATATGCAAGATTTATTGTAGAACCACTTGAAAAAGGTTATGGCATCACATTAGGAAACTGCATGAGAAGAACACTTCTTTCAGCACTTCCTGGTGCTGCTCCAATCGCTATAAGAATTAGCGGTGTTATGCACGAGTTCTCTACCGTTCGAGGAGTTACTGAGGACGTTGTAGATATTATTCTTAACTTAAAATACTTGGCTGTTAAAACTGACAACACTGATAGAGATTTTACAACAACTCTATACATCAGAAAAAAAGGTGCAGGCGAAATTAAAGCTTGCGACTTTGAACCAAATAGTGATGTTGAAATTTTAAACCCAGAACTTCATGTTTGCACATGTGATAGTGATGCAGATTTTGAAATGGAAGTTTTAATCGGCAGAGGCAGAGGTTATGTTCCAAATAATATAAACAAAGACAGGCTTCCTTCTGCAGACTATATCGCAATGGATAGTTTGTTCTCTCCAGTTAAAAAGGTTAACTATGCAGTAGAAAGCACCCGTGTTGGTCAAAGCATTGACTTTGATAAACTTACACTAGAAGTTGAAACAAACGGAAGTATGACTGCAAGAGAAATTATTAGCCTTGCTGGAAAAATTATTAACGAACACGTTAATTTGTTTATTGAACTTTGTGATAATATTTGTGATATGCAAATTATGGTTAGCAAAGAAGAAGACGAACAAGTTAAAGTTTTAGAAATGCCTATTGAAGAAATGGACCTTTCTGTTAGAAGTTATAACTGCTTAAAGCGTGCAAATATTAATTCGGTTGACGATTTAATTAAAAAATCAAAAGGCGATATGTTAAAGGTTAGAAACCTTGGACTAAAATCTATTGAAGAGGTTGTTGCAAAACTTGAAACTTATGGTTTGAGCCTTCGCAACGACGAAGAATAAAAGGAGAAAACAATGGCTAACGATAAATTAGGTAGACCAAGCAAAGAAAGATTGGCAGTTCTTAGAAACCAAGTAAGCTATTTATTGTGGTACGGAAGAATTGAAACTACTGTAGCAAAAGCAAAAGCTGTTGCTGCTGAAGCTGAAAAAATGTTAACTCTTGCAATCAACACTTATCAAGACAACGTAACTGTTAAGAAAACTGTAACAGTTGACGGCAAAAAAATTGAAAAAGAAGTTGTTAACGATGGTGTTAAAAAACTTAACGCTAGACGTAAATTAATGTCTTTTGTTTATGATTTGCCAGAAATGAGACAAGAAAAAGAGTCTCTTGCTGCATTTAAAGAAAGAACAAAAGGTGTAAATCACCCATTAATTGAAAAAATCTTTAACGTATATGCTCCAAAATATGCAGAACGCGCTAAAGAAGTTGGTTCATTTGGTGGTTATACAAGAGTTATCAAAACTGGTGCAAGACGTGGCGACGCTGCAGAACTTGCAATTGTAGAATTAATTTAATTAATTGATTTATGTATTAAAAATGGGGCTGTAAAGAAATAATTTTCTAAGACTCAAAATAAGGCAAAACTTCACAAAATTTTGAAGTTTTGCCTTTTTTTAGTGTCAATTCGTTTAAAAAACGAACAATAAAAAGAAAATAATTTTCTCTTTATAACTCCATTAGACAAACCTTATAAAACGCAGGTTTGTCTTTTTTTTGCCAAAAGCTCTTTAACCTTTTTAAAGCCATATTTTTTTAAAAATCTTTTGCGAAAACCAACCAAATTAACTCATGCAAAAAATTTTTTTAAAAACTTTTAAAATTTGCTTGACATCCTTGCGGGGGGGGGTAAACTATAGGCGAGAGTTGATCTTGTGGGCTCGTTTTTGTTTAAAAAATAATAAAAACAGCCACATAGGACACACTTAAACAAAAGGAGTTTTTATGAAAAGAAAATTTAGTTTTATTTTAAACATTGCTATCATTTGCCTATGTGTATGCGCAATTGCCATAGGTGTATGGTCTGCAAAACATGCTCAACTTGCAATAAGTGGTAATATTGGTTTCACCGCAAACAATTGTAATGCAAACATAACAATTGAAGTAGATGGAGCAGCATCATCATTAACAAGTGCTCCAGAAGACAACTGGTACATTCAAAACAATGGCAGTGGACTAGCAAAAACATCTTCTACAATTGAATTGATAAACCAGCAAGGAAACATTAGTTTTAACAATATGTTTTTCTCTGATCTTCCAGATTTAGATAACCCAGCACCAATTGTAATGACGTTTACAATAACAAACACGTCAAACTTTCCAATTGTTGCATATTTAGGAGTGGGAGACAACTTACTTGGTTATGATGGTATCGTTATTGCAAGTTGGAAGGATGCCAGCACAACACTACTAGTAGGTGAAACATCATATATAAAACTAACATTAACATGTAATTCAAGAGAATCATTTGAAAATTTAAGCATAACAGGTGCAGATCTTAATATAAACTTTAATCAAGCAAGCATTTTAAATGCAAGCACAACAAGCGAGACAAAGGTTACCACATTTACACTATCAGACGTCTTAACCGGTGAAGATTTACCAGAAGAAGAATCAACAACAAACTGGTATAACATAACCCGAGTAGAACAAGAAGATAAACCAGCAGTTCAAGCAACAGCAAATATAATGGGCGATAGTAAAAATGCAACACTACTATCAGCACAATAACCATTGGTAACCGATACAAAACTTACAATTCCAGCAATAATAAATGATGGCGGAGTGTTAAAAAAGATATATTCTGTACATGGAGACTATGACGCAGATGAGCATGTAATAGATAAAACTACATCTTATACAAACATAATTTTTGATTCGGGAATTAAAACATGTAGTGATATGATACTCGAATATTATGACTCAGAATCAGACGACTACGAACAACTGGTAAAAAATGTTGTGTTTAATGAAGGATTTTCTGTTATAGGGGATCATTCTTATGCCTGTGCTTGTGTCCAAATTACAAACACAAGTTTGGCAAGAACTATTTACGAAATAGGGGTTTCGGCATTTGTATTTACCGAGTGTATTGAAAATTTAATTTTTAATGATAGTATTACAAAACTAGGTACGGGGGCGTTTGGCGAAGTTTGGAATTTGCGTTCGGTTACACTTTCGGGTGGATTGCGCGAAGTGCCGAATGGTTGCTTTTTTGATTGTACTGATCTGCAAGAAGTAAATTTTAAATATGGTTTAGAAACCATTGGTGGCGGAGCGTTTAGTTGGTGTCAGATTAGCGAAATAGTACTACCTGATTCAATGAGGGTTTTGGATGACTCTTCCTCTTATGATTCGTGGGAAGGTGGTTGTTTTGAAGGACAGCAGATAGATGGCTCGCCGGTGAATGTTTCTCTAACGCTCAATAATGGTTTGGAGTATATAGGGGTCAGAGCATTTGCTTCTACTTGTATTGTAAATGAAGTATCAATTCCTAAGAATGTTCAATCCATTGACGCTTGGGCGTTTGGAGGTGATCTTTATTGGGATGGATACGGGGCGTTGGTATTTAGTTCAATGGATCACTTTATGACATGTGTTCAAAATGGGTATGAGACAGATGGTGCAAGTCCCGGTTGGATTTTTGAATTTGTCGACTTGAGACATGTTTATATAGGAGAAAACTCTATACACGAGGTTGTAACAAACAATTTTGTTTGGCCTAGCAAATTTACAGTTATCACACCTATATTTGCATACTGTGATTCTTTAGAAACTTTGACCATACCGGTTGGAGTATCAGAAATTGCCGACTCCGCGTTTTATGACTGTGTAAATTTAACTACCATAATTTATGAGGGTACTGCCGAGCAATGGCAAAATGTCCAAATCGGAGACAATGCCTTTGATTTTTGCGGCATAGGTGAAGACGCGGAAGGTGAGCAAATTACCAAAGTAATATGCAGTGGTGGAGTTGAGGTAGACTTGCCAGCTAATGCTTATGAGATTCAGGAATAAAAAAATTAAAAATAAATAAATTTAATAATAAACAAACAATTAATTGTCGTGCCATTTGGCAACAATTAATTGTTTTTTTTATAATATAAGTGTATACTAAGTAAAAAATATTAGGAGTTGCTATGATAATTATTGAAAACGAGATTAAAAAAATTGAAGATTGCAAAGCACAACTTAAACTAATAAAGGAGTGTCTTTGACTTAGATAAATTAATTAAAGAAATTGAAGATTTAAAAAAAGAACAACTTTTGGATGACTTTTATTTGGATTTAAACAATGTCCAAAAGGTTGGCAGAAGCCTAAGAAATAAAGAGCAAAAACTAGAAAAAATAGAGTTTGCGCAAGATTTAGTTGGAGAGTGCGAAACGGCAATTGAATTGTTGCAATTGGAACACGACCAAGAAACCGAAACGAGTTTATTACAAACCTTGTCAAAACTAGAAAACTTTTTGGCAGACTTTAAAATTGAAACCTTGCTTTCTGGCAAGTATGACTCAAGCAACGCAATTTTAACTTTGCATGCAGGTGCTGGTGGTACGGAAGCGCAAGACTGGGCAAATATGCTTTATAGAATGTACACAATGTATGCAGAAAAAAGAGGTTTTGGTATAAAGGTTTTAGATTATTTAGACGGTGATGATGCGGGCTTAAAAAGCATTACTTTTGAAATTATAGGCGAAAATGCCTATGGCTATTTAAAGTGCGAAAAGGGTGTTCATAGGCTGGTAAGAATTTCTCCATTTGATGCCAACGCAAGGCGACACACAAGTTTTGCAAGCCTAGATGTTATGCCCGAACTAGAAGAAACACCAAACATTGAAATAAAAAGTGAAGATTTAAAAATTGACACTTACAGGTCAAGTGGTGCTGGCGGTCAACATGTTAATAAAACAGAGAGCGCAATAAGAATTACACATATTCCAACTGGCATTATTGTAAGTTGCCAAACAGAACGTAGTCAAATTCAAAATAGAGAAACGTGTATGAAGATGCTATATAGCAAACTCGCACAAAAAGCAGAAGAGGAGGAAATGGCGAAAATTAATGATATCCGCGGGGAAATTAAAAAAATAGAGTGGGGCAGTCAAATAAGGAGTTATGTATTTCAACCATATTGCTTGGTAAAAGACCACCGCACAAATTTTGAAAATAGTGATGTGCAAGGTGTAATGAATGGCGATTTGCAACCGTTTATAAACGACTATCTCGTAAAGTCACAACTGTGACTTTACGAGAGTGAATAGTGAAGAGTGAATAATGAATAGTGAAGGATAATTTATGTCAACTTACAAACAAAACATGGACAAGGTTTTACAAAGTTTAAAACAAAAGCCAAATGTAAAAATTTTAGCAATTGAATCTTCTTGTGACGAAACTAGTGTTGCGATTGTTGAAAACGGTCGCAAAGTTTTGTCATGCGTAATTGACACTCAAATAGAAATTCACAAACGCTTTGGCGGTGTTGTGCCAGAGGTTGCGTCAAGAAATCACATTTTGGCAATTGATAATGTTTGCAAAAAGGCACTAGAAGATGCAAACTTGACCTATGATGATATTGACGCCATTGCTGTTACTTATGGTGCTGGCCTACTAGGTGCGTTGCTGGTTGGTGTAAATTATGCAAAAGGGCTTGCGTACTCTTTAAACAAACCACTTTTAGCAATAAGCCACATTAAAGGACACATTGCCAGCAATTATATTTCCCATAAAGAACTTACACCGCCATTTACTTGCTTGCTCGTCAGCGGTGGACATACGGCAATTTTGGATGTTCAAACTTACACAAAATTTAGTCTTATTGGATCAACGGTTGACGACGCAGTGGGCGAGGCATTTGACAAAGTTGCTCGCATTATGGGACTTAGTTATCCTGGCGGTGTAAATATAGACCATTATGCAAAAAAAGGTCAGCCAAACATAAGTTTTGCGCATAAAAACATTTTGGCTGGAACTTACAATTTTTCTTTTAGCGGAATAAAAACTGCTGTTATAAACTATGTTCACAACAAAAAACAGAAAGGTGAAGAAATAAACATTGCAGACATATCAGCAAGTTTTCAAAATTTTGTTGTGAGTGAACTTGCCAACAAAACATTAAATGCAATGAAAGACAGCAAAAGTACAAAATTGGTTGTTGCGGGAGGCGTTTCTGCAAATTCTTATTTAAAGGCAAAACTCCAAATAGAGTGTAGTAAAAATAACTTTGAATTATTTATGCCAGAACTAAAATATTGCACAGATAATGCAGCAATGATTGGTGCTTGTGCATATTTTGAAATGCTTGACGGCTTGGCATGTTCTGACTTTGATTTAACAGCAAAATCAACTGTGCCACTTGGACAGTAAAAAACATATAATTTTAAAACTAAATATTTTTACAAAAGAGTAAAAAAAGGAAAAAATCATGAAAAGAACAATAAACAAAAAAGCTTTAAAATATATATTAAACGGACTGACAATTGTTGTTGGTACATTTTTGATGGGCTTTGCTTTTAATGTACTTTTGGATGCAAACAAAATTTCGCCAGCGGGCTTTGCGGGACTATGTTCAATTGTTTCAAACTTGATAGAGGCAAACTTGGGTGTTGCTATTCCAGCATCTGTTTTTTATTTGGCTATCAATGCGGTGCTATTTTTCTTATCGCTAAAAACAATGGGGCTCAACTTTGCAATAAATTCTGCCATAGGAATATTATCTTATTCGGTATTTATGGAAGTATGTACATTTGATATTGGTTTAGACCCAACAAATCCAGATCTTCTGTTGTGTGCTATTTTTGGTGGACTTATTATGGGCATTGGCCTAGGGCTTGTATTTAGGGGCAAGGGTTCAACTGGTGGAAGCGATATGCTTGCAAACTTACTAACTAAAAAGTTCAAATTTATAACCGTTGGCAATTTGGTTTTGGTTGTTGACATTGTTGTTTTGGTTTTGTCTTATATTGCTTATGGCAATTTGCAATTTACTTTGTATTCACTTGTTGCAATATTTATTATGACTAAGGTCTGCGACATGATTGTTTCCGGCGTCCAAGGGGTTAGGGCTTATTATATCATTTCGCATAATCATGAAAAAATTTCTAAAGAACTTATGGAACAAATGCACCGAGGAGTAACAGCTTTTAATGCACAAGGTATGCACTCTGGCAACAAAATAAAAATGTTGATGATTTTGGTTACAAATTCACAAGCGGTAAAACTAAGACAAATTGTTGGAGAGCTTGATCCAAGCGCATTTGTTTATTCTACATCAGTAAGTGAAGCAATGGGCAATGGTTTTTTGCCACTCACAAAAACAAAAAAAATTGCCAAGAAAAAAATTAAAAATATAAAAGAAAATGCAAACAATATTAAATTGGAAATAAATAATAAAAATATTGAAATTAATTCAGAAATAATGCAAGAAAATACTACTGAAAATATAACAAATAATTTACAAGAATAATTATAATAAAATAAAAATATTCCTTTAATTTAAAAGGAATATTTTTTGTAATTTAATTATTTATTAATTATTTAATTTCTTTTGTTTTAAACACATTAATTATTTTGTTTTTTACCAAATTTGAAATATCTTTTTTTGCCTGGCCCAAATATTTTCTTACATCAATTTCTTTTGGATTTTCTTTTAAATATTTTCTAACAGCCAAAGTGGTTGCCATACGAAGATCACTATCAACATTAATTTTTACAACATTATGTTTGGTAGAAACTTCTGTTAAAATTTCTTCTGGTACACCTTTGGCTTTTTTTAAGTCTGCACCAAGTTCAATAAGCTTGGCAAGTATGTTTTGTGGCACAGATGATGCTCCGTGCAAAACAAGTGGAGTGTTTGGTAAAACTTTTTCAATTTCTTCTAATATGTCAATTCTTATTTTTGCCTCGCCAGAAAATTTGTTGACGCCATGGCTTGTGCCAATGGCAATTGCCAAACTGTCAACTTTTGTTTGCTCTACAAATTGTTTTGCTTCAATTGGGTCAGTAAAGAGTTGTTCATCAGAAGAAATGTTGTCTTCTACGCCTTTGAGTTTTCCAAGTTCACCTTCCACTTGCACACCAAACTTATGTGCATAATCGCAAACAGATTTTGTTAAAGCAATATTTTGTTCAAGTGGCAAATGTGAGCCGTCTATCATAACCGAGTCAAAACCACAGTTGATTGCCTTTTTGCAAAACTCCAAACTTTTGCCGTGGTCTAAGTGAATAAAAAATGGAACGGTGTAAGTATTTCTTGCGCTAGTAATTAAATTTTTTAAAAATTCAAAGCCCATATATTCAAAAGCACTTTCGCTAACGGCGCAAATAACCGGAGTGTTTTGTTCTTGCGCTGCATCCAAAATGCCTTTTAAGCTTTCCATATTTACAAAGTTAAAAGCACCAAGTGCAAATTTGTTTTTTAAAGCGTTTGCATAAACTTTTTGTAAATTCATATTATCCCCCTGATTTCTTAAAATTAATATATCACATAAATTAAAATAAGCAAAATATTTGCTCAAATTGTCGCATATTTTACTATATGAAAAAGTTTGGTGTTTTTGTTTGTATCTGTTTGATAATGATTTTTTGCACTGGCTGTGGCAGTTCTTACTATGACTTAATAAAGGATAACATGTCTGATTTAAGAATTAATTTTTTTGAAGGGCAGAATGAAAATTTCTCTGCAGAACTTTCGTGTGGTTATAGGGAAAAAGTTTTTACCTACGACGGCTTTAGCACAAATAAGGTGGAGTGTGGAGTTTTGGGCATAACTTTTTTTACAACATATTCCTATCAAAGCGTTGTCGCCATTTTAAATGTTGACGGACAGCAACAAGAATATGTTTTAGAAAAAAGTCCTTTCGAAAATAAATATATGGTGGATTTAGAAAAGATTTACACAGGTAAAAATGCAATCACTCTAACCTTAAAAAACAGCACAAGTAATGTTGAACTAAAAGAAGTTTCAAACCAGTGGAAAATTAATTATGAAAGCGCGCTAAAAATTGGTTCTGACGAATTTGCGATTGATTTGGAAAAATTGTATTTTAACGGAAAACTTAATGCCGAAGGCTATTTAAAAATTGTATCAAAGCCAGGCTTTAACCAAAAGTTTTGGTACTTTGGATACACCGATTGCACAGGCCAAAACAAAGGTTTACTTATTAATGTGGATAACGGCAAAGTTATCCACAATATGGCAGAGTAAAATTCTTAAAAATAAGCAATGGCTTAATTCCCCTTGGGACCACCAATTTTAATCTCAGCAATAGTGCTGAGATTTTTTCATTTTGTGAAAAAGTTGATAAATTTATAAATTTTAAATACAAATTTATGATTTGTGTGATATAATTTATTAGTGAGGTAATAATTTTATGAAAGTAGATATTTCTAGAGTTAAAATTTTTGTTACTATTCCGAATGAAAAATTAGAAGATGTTAGAAATGCAGTTTGTCAAATAGGTGCTGGAGTTATTGGAAATTATACATATTGCACATATTCGGTTAAGGGGATTGGTACTTTTGTGCCTAATGAAGATGCGAATCCCCATATTGGAACTAAAAACAAATTAGAATTTGTACAAGAAGAAAAATTAGAGTTTATTTGTGATATAAACAAAGTGAAAGATGTAATTAAAGCAATTAGATATTCTCACCCCTATGAAGAACCCTCAATAGACATTGTTCCTCTTATTGATGAAACATCATTTGACTAAAACGCAAAACTATAAACCTTCAACCTTTACACACTCAAAATTTTAAATTTTTGAAAGTTTGTAAATTGTAAATTTTTTCGATTTGAAATTGCAAAATTTACACCAAATTTCAAACTTTGATAACTTTTTATCAAATCGTAGTTGATAATTAACAGAACACCTTAGGACTACCAGTTTTAATCTCAGCAATTGTGCTGAGATTTTTTCATTTTGTGAAATTTTTATCTAGTTAACAAAATACAGGACAAAATTTATATTTTGTGCTATACTTAATTTTAGAGGATTAAATATGAAATTAATTGAACAAATAAAAGAATTAAAAGAAAAAACTTTTACTTCAAGTCTTCAAAATGTAAATATAGATAGCATTATGATTTACGATAAAAATGAAATACAAACTCATTTTTATAAAGAAGATGGTTTGCATGAAATGAGAAGTATTAGTAAAGTTTTAATTGCTCTTGCCTATGGAATAGCCATTGACAAAAAAATGAAAGTTTTCAATGATGAATTATCTGTTAATACTTTTGTGTATCCAATTATTAAAGATTTAGTCAAAATTAAAAAAGAAAACA
>SVIU01000048.1 GCA_015069335.1 Clostridiales bacterium | reverse complement strand
CGGTATTGCTACCGAGGGATTTTAAGTCCCTTGCGTCTACCATTCCGCCACACCAGCAGGTGGGCATTTATTGGAGGTACCTCCCAGATTCGAACTGGGGATGAGGGTTTTGCAGACCCGAGCCTTACCACTTGGCGAAGGTACCAAAACTAGCAAACGCAAAGTTCATTCCCTGAGAAAGCACAATTTTTAACGGAGCTTTACGCTCCGTCATAATTTTTTCTACTCACAAACGATGTCGCTTATGAAGTTAATGGAGCGGAAGACGAGATTCGAACTCGCGACGGCTCGAAAATTCATCTTTTGTTGCTTCATTTTTGCAAGCAAAAATTTTGCTTTTGAAAATGAATTTGTCTCGCTCCCCAAAAATTACACTCCATTTTAATTTTCGGGGGCCCCACAAACGGCAAATGTCGCTTGTGGAATTAATGGAGCGGAAGACGAGATTCGAACTCGCGACATTTGCCTTGGCAAGGCAACGCTCTACCACTGAGCCACTCCCGCATCAACTGAATACCTGCTTATTATACATATATTCAAAAACCTTGTCAACAGTTTTTTTAAGATTATTTAAAATTTTTGTAAATATTTTTTATGTTCAATTTTGTAAAATTAAAACCCAAAAGACAAAAAACAACAAATTTGTACAAAAGTGCTTGACATTTGTAAAAATATGATATATACTGCCTTGGTGTCTAGCATTTAATGCTGTTAACTCTGCTTATAATAAAGCCTATTAATATTGAGTTATTAAAATATAACCATAAAACAGCATATGCAAAAGACAATATTCAAATTTATGAAGGAGTATTAATGAGAAAGTATTTGGTTAGTGAAATTTTGGATGATTATGTTTATGATAATAAATATTATGGCGAAAAAGTTCAAGAAGTAGAGCAGTTGAATTATGAAATTAAAACTGCACTAGAAAGATATCAAGGCCTTATTGAAACAATGCCAGAAAATCAAGATTTAAAAAAACAAATAGAAGTTTTGGTAAAAAGACAAATTGCCGAAGAAGAACAGCTTGGCAAACTGCTCGAGAAAAAACGCAAAGCAGAAGAAATTATTAATCTTGTTGGTCAGCCACACAAAACAGTTTTGTATTATCATTATATGCAAGGCAAAACCTTTGAAGAAATTGCCTGCATGTTTAGATATTCAAGAAAAAGAATATACCAATTGCACACCGAAGGCATGGAAGCAATCACATCTAAATATATTGCAATTAATCAATAAACAAAAACAGCCCACAAAAAATGTCTATCAAACGATAGGCATTTTTTGTTGCTCATAGCGAGGGATTATTTTGAAAATTAACTATTTAGGCTAAAAAGGTTGTTTTAAGCATTAAACATTATCTGTGTCGATAATAATAGTGCAAGGGCCGTCGGCACAAGATTCAATTTGCATATCTGCACCAAAAACTCCGGTTTTGGTTGGAATTTCTTTTTGCAAAAGGTTTACCACATATTCATACAAAGGCTTTGACATATCAGGTTTGCCGGCAGAAATAAAATCTGGACGGTTTGTGCCTTTTGTGTTGCCATAAAGAGTAAAGTTGCTCACGCACATAATTTGGCCGTCAACATCTTTTAAACTTAAATTAAGTTTGTCATTTTGGTCAGCAAAAACCCTTAATTTTAAAATTTTGTTTGCTATGTAGTCTGCCTCTTTTTGCGTGTCGGTGTTTTTAATACCCAAAAGCACCAAAAAACCTTTATCTATATTTGAATATGGCTCGCCATTTGCTGTAAGGCGGGCATATTTAACCACTTGAATTACTGCTCTCATTTTTTTCCTCTTAAATATTTTTTATAAAGTAAATTATAAGCACCTTGGTCGCATTTGGGTCAATTTATACCACCTCAAACTCCCGCACAGCTTGGCTTGCTGTTTTGGTGTACATTCTCACCAAGCCTCCAGCGCCAAGTTTTATGCCACCAAAATATCTAACAACCACAACCAAAATGTTTTTTAAGCCTTTTTTGTCAATAACATTAAAAATTGGTCTGCCAGCTGTTCCACCAGGCTCGCCATCATCAACTGCCTTTGCAAGCACTACATCACTGCAAATGTTATAGGCATAACAAATGTGTGTTGCTTTTTTATGTTCTTTTTTTAAACATGCAATAATGTCCTCAACTTGTTTTGCGCTTGTAACATTATAGCAATAGCCCAAAAACTTGCTCTTTTTTTCTATTATTTCTATCATACAAAACCAATATATCATAAATAAGAATTAAAAATCAAATGCAAAAACAGCAATAAAACGCTCTTACAATAGTTATTTTTGATTTTTGTTTGTTATTTTTCGCCAACTTTATTAAAATATTACCATAAAGGAGTTAAAATGGAAGAAAAACAAACAACATGTGTTCATTGCTTAAACTCTCGTGGTGCGTCGCCAATTCCAGAGGAAGCAAAGTGGATACAAAGCAAAGAAATAACACAAATAAGTGGCTTTAGCCACGGCTGTGGCAAGTGTGCACCACAACAAGGCACTTGCAAACTAACATTAAATGTTAAAGACGGAATAATAAAAGAGGCATTGGTGGAAACCATTGGTTGCACCGGTATGACACACTCGGCTGGTATGGCTGGCGAAATTTTAATTGGCAAAACAATTTTAGAAGCCCTAAACACCGACCTTGTTTGTGATGCCATCAATGATGCAATGAAACAAATTTTCTTGCAACTTGTTTATGGCAGAACACAAAGTGCATTTTCAGAAGGTGGGCTAGAAGTTGGCGCAGGGCTTGAAGATTTGGGCAAACATTTAACCAGCGCCGTTGGAACAGTTTATGCCAACGACAAAATTGGCCCAAGATATTTAAACTTGGCAGAAGGTTACATCACAAAACTTGCTCTTGACCAAAACAATGAAATAATTGGTTATGAATATATCAACGCCGGTAGTTTAATCAAAAAACTAGAAAGCGGAATGCCATATGACCAGGCAAGAAGTCAAAGTAGCAAAGTTTATGGAAGATATAACGAGGGGGTTAAGTTTATTGACCCAAGGGGTGAGTAGTATGGCAAATTTAGTAAAAGAAACTTTAAAAAAATATGGCTTTAAAAACTTAGAACAAGTAAAACAAGTTTGCCAAAACGCAAACATAAATGTTGAAGAAATTGTTAAAGGAATTCAACCAATTGCCTTTGATGATGCCGTTATGGCTTATGAACTTGGCTGTGCGATTGCACTTCAAAGCAAAAAAACAAGCGCAGAAGAAACTGCAAAATTAATTGGCGAGGGCTTGCAAGCATATTGCAAACTTGGCTCGGTTGCAGACGAAAGACAAATTGGCTTAGGTCATGGAAACTTGGCAAGCATACTACTCAGCGAAAAAACAAATTGTTTTTGCTTTTTGGCAGGTCACGAAAGTTTTGCTGCTGCTGAAGGTGCTATGGGCATTGCAAGAACAGCCAACAAAGTGCGCAAAAATCCACTAAAAGTAATTTTAAACGGTCTTGGCAAAGATGCAGCATATATAATTGCAAGAATAAATGGATTTACTTATGTTGACACATATTATGACCACGAAAAACACACATTGCAAGTTCGTGGCGAAAAATGTTTTGGCACAGGCGAAAGAGCAAATGTAAAAGTTTATGGTGCTTATGACACATACGAGGGTGTGGAAATTATGAAGCTTGAAAAAGTTGATGTTTCAATCACTGGCAACTCAACAAACCCTGTTCGTTTTCAACATCCAGTTGCCGGTGCTTATAAAAAATGGTGTTACGAAAACGGCAGAACATATTTTTCTGTTGCATCAGGCGGTGGAACGGGTAGAACACTTCACCCTGACAACGTGGGCGCAGGTCCAGCCTCATACGGCTTAACAGATACACTTGGCAGAATGCATTGTGATGCACAATTTGCTGGCTCGTCATCAGTTCCAGCACACGTTGAAATGATGGGCTTTATTGGAATGGGCAACAATCCAATTGTTGGAGCAACTGTTGCGCTCGCCGTTAGTTGCGCCTTGGCAAACAAATTTTAATGAATAGTGAATAATGACGGATAATTTATTATATTTTTGTTAACAGCATACATAAATTTAAAATTTTACAAATAAATATAATTTTTATATTGTCATTAATTTTGGAGAACATTAAACAATGCAAATTACACTACTAAAACAAAAAGGCAAAAGTGAAAGTTTTTATGTTGAACTCGACGGCGAAAATGTTGGCACGCTAGAACTTGAAACAATTGTCAAAAATCATTTAAAAGAGGGCGTCGAGATTGACCAAGACCAATTTAATTTGGTAAAAAAAGAAAATGACAAATTGGTTTGTTTTTCTCGTGCGCTTAAATATATTTCGTCAAGGCTTAAAACCGAAAAGCAAATGCGAGAGTATTTAAAAGGTTTAAAGTTTGATTACTCGGCAATTGATTTAGCTATTGAAAAACTAAAAAATTATGGCTATTTAAATGACGAATATTACGCAAAAACTTTTGTGGAAATGGCAAATCAAACAAAAGGCAAGCGCTACATTAGGCAAGAACTTTTGTCAAAAGGTGTTGCACAAGATAAAATTGAAGAAATAATTGAAGAAAACAGCAATGATGACATTGCGTGCAAAAATGTTTGCACAAAATGGCTAAAAAACAAAACCTTGCCACTAGACCCAAAAAACAAAGAAAAACTCTATCGCTTTTTGCTCTCTCGTGGTTTTGATTACGACACAATAAAGCATACGCTTAATGAATTGGTTAATGCTGAAATTTAGCATTGGCAGCGTTTACTTTAGTAAACGCAAGAAAAGAGAAAAGGGAAAAGTGTGCTGACGCACACGAGAAAAATGATGGACAATTTTAAAATGGTTTTTCTCAAACACTTTGCTTATTTGCGCGAGTTTGATTTAAAAAGGCTCCCCCTTGGTGGCATTGGGGTCTCAAAATTGACATTCATTATTCATTGTTCATTATTCATTATTCATTAAAAAAGCACAATACAAATCTTAAAAGGTAACTGAATTATATGTTAGGCATTGATATTTTAGAAGTTGAAAGAATTGAAAAACAAATTTCAAACGAAAATTTTATTAGCAAAGTTTTTACTCAAAATGAAATAAATTATGTAAACCAATTTAAAAACAAGGCAGAACACTATGCCGGATTTTTCTGTGCCAAAGAGTCGGTTATGAAAGCGCTTGAGGACTGCAAACAAATGTCAATGACTGAAATTGAAGTCAATCACAAACCAAACGGAAAACCATATGTCAAACTTTTTGGCAAGGCGTTGGAAGTTTTTGAAAAAACAAATTTTAAAACAATTGAAATATCAATTTCACAAACAAAAACCTACGCAACAGCAGTTGCAATGTTGGTGTGAATATTTGTTGATAATAAAAATATTTTTATCAAATGAGCAAACCGCTCATTTTTTTATTTGTTGTAAGCCTAATAGAAAATCACAACTAACATCTAATGCTTTTGCTACCAATATAAAGGTGTGTATTTTTGGTGTTCGTAAATTGTTTTCCCAACTACCAATTGTTGATGTGGCAACATTAAGCTTATCTGCTAACTGTTTTTGAGATAATCCAATTTTCTTTCTTGCTGATTTTAAGTTTTCGGAGAATTTTTTCATATATTAAACCTCACTACATTAAAAATATCACAACCAATTGGTTGTTGCCAACAATAAAACAACCAATTGGTATATATTATTAATGGGTGAATAATATGCAAAATTTTTCAAAAATATTAAAAGAGTTAAGAAATGAAAGAAAACTATCTTTAAAACAACTTGTAAAAGAAATTGGTGTATCAGATATTGCAATAAGTAGATGGGAAAATAATTTAAGAATTCCTAACATTGAAGCATTAATAAAACTCGCACAATTTTTTGGTGTAAGCACAGATTTTCTTTTGGGATTAAAAGATTATTAAAAAACAAGCAATTTGCTTGTTTCAGACTGAAGACAGTAAAAAAATTTTACTAGAAATGTCAAAGTGTTGCTTGCTTAGGCTCCCCCTACTTTAAGGGGGAGCTGTCGGCAATTAGCCGACTGAAGGGGTGTTTGTCCTATTGAAATTCTA
>SVIU01000047.1 GCA_015069335.1 Clostridiales bacterium | reverse complement strand
GGCAATGAATATTATTATTCAAAAAACAACTGCATAATTTCAAAATTAGAGCCTACCAAATTGGTTGCAGGTTGCAACACTAGCGTTATACCTAACTTCATTACAACCATATGCAATCATGCGTTCTATCGTTGCGCCGGCCTAACCTCAATCACCATCCCCGACAGCGTAACAAGCATAGGCGAGTGGGCGTTCGTAGATTACACCAGCCTAACCGGCGTTAAGTTTGAAAATATTAATGGTTGGAGAGTAAAGACCGTTTCTTACCCAACCGCAACAACCGGCACTGCTGTTGAGATAAAAGATGACACTAGTGCAGAAAATTTGCAATTCAACGCTAATTTGTTGACAAATACTTACAAAAATTACTACTGGGCAAGATTTGACCAATAGTTAATCAAACATAAAATTAAAATAAATAAAAAGAAACACTCAAATAAGGGGCTGTAAAAATCTTTACAGCCCCTTTCTTTTTTGTTACAAAAAAAACAAGCCCAATAGGCTTGATTTTGTATTTTATGGGTATGTGTTTTTAAACCGGTTGGTCAAAAAACACCAACATGTTGGCAAGTTGGCCAACGCAGATAATAAAGTTGTAAAAAATTTCGGCTGCGTAAGCAGCGTCTTTTAGTGTGGCAACAAGCTCACCCGCTTTTACTGCAAAGCCATAAAGGCGAACAACTGCCGAAATGCAATTTTTAACATCGGTTGAGGCAAGTTCATAAATGTTGTTCATATATTTTAACGTGTTTTTCTTGTCAGACAAGTTGCACACGTCTCCATTTGTGGTTAAATAAATTCTGATAGGAGTTTTGCCGTTTATTTTTGCGGCGGTAATAATTTCATATTCTTTTGCAGAATTTTGCTTTACTACGGCAATTTCACTCAATTTTTCAACAATTTGTTTAATATCCATAAAAACCTCTTAGCCCATAATAACATAAGCAAAATTTTTTTTCAACCAAAATTTTTATATTTACAAACCAAAGTAAATTTCTAAAAAATTAGCAATTGACAAAATGGTTAAAATAAATTAAAATTTACTCACAATATATATAATTTAAAAAACAAAAGAGGAATGTAATGTTTAGCAAAAAGAAAAAAATTTTTTTGGTGGTTTTTGTAACAATTTTTGTTGCCATATTTTTGGTTTATGATGCAACATTTTTTAGCAAATCAAACATTTCTGTTGCTCCGCCTGTTATAGAACAGCCTGAAATTCCAGATGTTCAAGTTCAGCCCGAATTGCCAGACGGTTCAGACTCTGGTGTTGTTTTAGAGCCAGAAAAAATCCCGGTTTATACAAATGGTTACACTTGCCTATTGGATGCTTATCAAAGGTTTGACAAGGCAAAATATTACACACAATCATCGGTTGGTGTTGGTTATGGCGGTGTTGGTGCAATTGAAATTGTACAAAACATTAGTGTAAAGCGTTATTGTTCGGGAGATATGTTTGTAAACGAAACGCTAACCGCCTGCGATTCTGACATGGGGCAAAATTATTTTGAAAGAATAACAACTTTAGACGGTCAAAGTTATAACTATCAAAAAACTCGCGACAAAAACAATTATTCTTTGATAGGCGTGCCAGTGGAAACGCTCTCGAGGGCGCAACTAGATGACAGGGTTGGCCCAGCAAGGCTAAATGTTATTCAGTTTAGAGCAGTAAAAGGCATTGACAAACTTGTCAAATTTGATAGATATGGCAGTGAAAAATATTATATTGTTACAATTTCTTATGATGTTGGCAGTTTACCAAGTGTTTATTCTGAAAACATAAAAAAAGAATCTGGGGCAAGTGCTGTAAACATTACAGAATATAAAATGACATACAGTATTTCAAAAACCACAGGGCAAATAGAAAAAATGGATGCTTACGAAACCTATGATATGAAAATTTTTGGTGTTACAACAACTGTTACAAATGTTACTTCGTCAGTGGTGACAATATATAATCAACCTATAAACATACCAGTGTAATTCGCACGGTATGTTTTTTTTGTGTTTAGGCGAGATTAAATTTTTTTTGTAAAGTTGACCAAAACAAAAAAAAGATGTATTATGTTAGTTATGAAAAAAGATACAAAGATAGAGTTTAAAAGAGTCAACGCCGACATTAGTGTTGGACTAGACAAACATATGGTTGAAGAAAGAAAGGCATTAGGGCTTGTAAATAACACAAAGCAAAATTCGGGCAAGTCGGTTTTTCAAATTTTTGTTTCAAACATTTGCACGTTTTTTAATTTGATTTGGGTGGTGGTTTTTGTTGCACTTATTATTGTTGGGGCATATAGCGACCTTTTGTTTATGGTTGTTATTATTTTAAACACCACTATTGCAATAATTCAAGAAATCAAGGCAAAAGTTACGGTTGAAAAACTGTCTTATGTTACCGCACCAAAAATTACCGTTGTTAGAAGTGGTAGAGAAGAAAAAATCCCAGCAACCAAATTGGTTTTGGATGATATTATAAAACTTGGCGCTGGCAATCAAATTCCTAGCGATTGCATATTGATTGAGGGAAAAGTTGAAGTAAACGAAAGTATTTTAACCGGCGAATCACAAGCCGTTAAAAAAACCGAAGGGCAAACACTGCTTGCGGGCAGCTATATTATTTCGGGCGGTTGTTATGCTAGGGTAGATAAAATTGGCAAAGATAGCTACATTCAATCGGTTGCTGTTCAGGCAAAAAAATTTAAAAGCCCAGAGAGCAATTTGTTTAAGTCAATAAATTCTTTGGTAAAATATATTGGTATAATAATAATTCCGCTGTCGGGGCTTTTGCTTGTTAGCAATTATTTTTCTCCAGGCCCCAACATGCACAACTGGAATAGTGCAATAGCAAAAACTTGCGGTGCAATAACCGGTATGGTGCCTGCGGGAATGTTTTTGCTTATTACGCTTGCACTTTCGCTTGGCGTTATTAAACTGGGCAAAAAAAAGACACTTGTGCAAGATGTTTACAGCATAGAAATGCTTGCGAGAACAAACGTGTTGTGTCTTGACAAAACAGGAACAATAACCGACGGAACAATGCGTGTATGTGAGCATTTTGACTTTAAAAAACTCACAGGAATTCCAAACGAGTGCATTATTGCTAACATTTTAAACAATCAAATGTCAAACAACCAAACATCAAACGCATTGGTCCTTAAGTATAAAAAAGCAAATGACTTTTATGCTTCGTACAATATAGAATTTTCTTCAAAAAGAAAGTTTACAGCAACATATTTTGATGGCATTGGCACTTTTGCCATTGGTGCACCAGAATTTTTGCATACTGGAACTTTGACTTCCGAAATGGAGCAACTTATTTTTCACAAGCAAAACGAGGGTAAGCGTATTTTAATGCTTGCATATTCGCCAGAGGCATTAACAAAAGACGAGTTGCCATATTATATGGAGCCTTTTGCTGTTATTACAATTGAGGATCATATAAGAAAAGATGCCATTGAAACAATAAATTGGTTTAAAGAAAATGATGTTAAAATAAAAATAATTTCTGGTGATAATCCTTATACCGTTGCAAACATTGCAAAAAGGGTTGGTGTGGAAGACGCCGACAAGTGTATAAGCCTAGAAGGTATGAGCATTCCAGAAGTGGAAAAAATTGCAAACGATTTTACTGTTTTTGGGCGCGTGAGTCCAGAGCAAAAACACGCACTTATCAAAGCCCTTAAAAAAGAAGGCAATACGGTTGCAATGACTGGTGATGGTGTTAACGATTCACTTGCCCTAAAAGAAGCCGATTGTTCAATTGCAATGGCAGACGGCAGCGAAGTTGCGAGAAATCTTTCAAACATTGTTTTGTTAGACAGCAAGTTTAGTTCATTGCCTGCAGTCGTTAAAGAGGGGCGTCAGGTTATTAACAATGTTCAGCAATCGAGTGTATTGTTTTTAATGAAAACAACTTTTACAATACTTCTCACGCTTGTTGCAATTTTAACAAGAAGCCTTTATCCATTTAGTCCGGGACAATTGTTACTGCTTGAGATGTTTGTAATTGGTTTACCATCGTTTATTTTGGCAATGCAACCAAATTCAGAGCTTATTAAAGGTGGTTTTTTGGCAGGTGTGCTAAAACGCTCGCTGCCTAATGGACTTATGTTGTTTTTTAATGTGTTGGTTGTGATAGTTTTAAACAAATTTGGGTTGCTAATGGCTGAGGGCGAATTTGAAACCTTAAGCACGGCGGTGTTAATTGGTACAGGTTTTGTAAATTTAGTATTCTTATGCAAACCATTTAACATACTAAGGGTTATTTGTGTCGCACTTTCTGGTGCGTGTTTGCTTGGTGGTGCTATTGGACTTGGCGGCGATTTTGGACTTACTACATTTACTCCAAAAATTTTCTTGATTTTTATAATACTTATTGGGGCTTCAATACCATTGCATCACTTTATGCCAAGACTAAGCGACTTAATTTTTGAAAAAATTAAAAACATTGACGCAAAATTTAAACTCAAACGCCAAAAGCGTAAAGAAGAAAAAGAAAGAAAGAAAAAAATCAAACGCAACGAAATTGTGTTAAACGATACAGAAGAGGAATAATATGAAAAAAATCTTAATGTTTTTGCTTTGTTTGCTGATTTTTGCAAGTTTTCCCTTGCAAAATTCTGCACATGCAGAAACAAATAAGCTAAGAGTTGTTTTTCCAACAATTTACGCTTATTCGGCAAAAGATATAAACTCGGATCAAACAACTATAATAACCAGTTTTAAAAGTGGTACAATATTGACAAAACTGCAAGACGACGAGCCTCTCGGTGCTGACGGACTAGAATATTACAAAATTGAACTTGCAGTCGACGAATATACTTTTGGATATGTGTTAAAATCGCAAGTTGTTGCGGCGGATGTTGTGTCTATGCAACGAGAACTTGACAGCAATGCAACAATAAATCAAGACACTTTTGTGCATAACTTTGTGGAAAACAACGACGGCACAACAGCATATGAGCCAACGCAAATTGCCTTAAAGAAAGGCGAGCGTGTTAGGCTTGTTGACGGCTATGCCGATAGTCAATATTTAAAGGTTCAATACAAAGATAATTCTGGCGAACTGGTTTATGGCTATGTATTAAAAGATCACATTGCCGTAAGCCCAATTTCAAGAACTGCAATTGGCGTTGTGATTATTATTGTAACAACAGCATCACTAGCGTGCTTAATTTTTGGAATTGGCAAAAAAAAGAAAAAAGATAAAGCAAAAGCAGAATAAATTTGCAAGTTAAAAAGGAGATTTTATGGTTATTTACGGAGATTACCATACACACACAACATATAGTCATGGCAAGGGCACAATACTCGACAATGCAATGGTTGCCAAAAGCAAGGGTCTTAAAGAAATTGCCATAACCGACCACGGTTTTGATCACAAAACTTTTGCCGTTAAGCGTGCAAATGTTGAAAACATAATTTATGACATTAAAAAGGCAAAAGAGGCAACCGGTGTGAACATTTTGTTTGGCATTGAGGCAAATCTGACATCACTAAACGGCGATATTGACCTATACAAAAGAGATTTTGACTTTTTGGATGTTGTAAATGTTGGCTATCATAAGCTTGTAAAGGCAAATTCTTTTAAAGATTTTACTGGCTTGTTTTTAAAAAACAACTTGCACTTTTACACAAAAGCACAAATAGAAAAAAACACCATTTGCATTTTAAAAGCCATAGAAACTCATCCTGTTAATATTATCACCCACCTTGGAGTTGGTATGCCGGTCAATGTGGACGAAGTGGCAAAACTTGCAAGGCAAAAAGGCGTGTTTATTGAACTAAACGGCAAGCGCATAAGCTTTGATGGACACGATATGGAAGCACTTTTAAAACACGACACTCAATTTATTTTAAACAGTGATGCGCACACCGCCGAAAAAGTTGGCGATGTGAGAAACGGAATGAATTATGTTATAAGATATAATATTCCGGAGAAAAATATTGTAAACCTTGGGAAAAAACCAGAGTTTAAAAGATAAAACTATGTTTTAGCTTTTAAACAGTGAATAGTGAATAGTGAATAGCGATATGCCTATCGGCAATCGCGTGAATAGTGAAGGATAAGCGTTTCTTCGAAACGAGTGAATAGTGAATAGTGAAAAGCGATATGCCTATCGGCAATCGCGTGAATAGTGA
>SVIU01000046.1 GCA_015069335.1 Clostridiales bacterium | reverse complement strand
TTTCATAAATTTTTATCCCCTTTTTAAATTTTTTTTTGTTTTTTAAAAGATAGTGTATTTTGCATATGTCAACCACGGCAAAGTCAACTGCAAACCACCATAGAAACCTTTTTCTTGTTTCTAGCCATAGTATATCTTATGCGAAGTTAACGTGTCAAACAAAAATCGACAGTTTTTTATAAAAATTTAAAAATTTTTCTACTGGTAATGAAAAACATAAGTTTGAGTCTTTTTATAATACTATAAAAAAATTATTTGACTATTCATATTCAACCTGATAAAATTCCAATCATAAGGAATTTTTATGGATAAAAAAATAATGATAGATATGTTATTGTGTGTGACGAGTCAAGCAAAAAGGGTAAACGCTTTAGTTACTTCTATGGTGGGGCGATGTTAAAAGAAAATAAGTATGATAAAATTGCAAGCATACTTAATGACTACAAAGCCAAATTTGGGCTTAATGAATTAAAAAGGACAAAAATAAATGACAGAAACTATAAATCATATATGGATGTTTTAGAATTGTTTTTTACTTTTGTGAAAAGTGGTGATATTAAAGTAAGAATTATGTTTTCACCAAACGAACAATTACAAACAGATATACCACATTCACAAAACGAAACATATACTAAATTTTATCATACTTTTATAATCAATTCTTTTAATATCTTTTATGCACAGAAAGATTATAGTTTAAGATTGATTTTTGATGATTTGCCTGAAACAAAAGAACAATGCTTAAAATTTAAAACATCCTTAATTAAATCAATAAAAAGAAATAAAAAACCAAAAACAAATAAAGTATTTTTAAAAAAACAGGATATAGCTGAAGTTGATTCTAAAAAACACGTCATATTACAATGTGTTGATGTAATTGTCGGATTAACCGACTTCTTTTTAAATACAACCGACGAAGATCTTAATAATTCAGTACGAGCAAAAGCAAAATTTAATGTTTGGAAATTTATATATGAAAGAATTCTTGAAATAAATAAAGAATTTAATTTCACAAAGTCAACTTTGCCTATTTATTCCCACAAAGGCTGGAATACACCTTATCAACATTTTGTATATCATCAAAAAAAATAATCCTAATAAGTTAGACATATAAAATAAAAATAGACCCCAGCACTTCTACATAAATCAATCACGCCATCGCGTAACCCTTCGAAAATGCCAGAGTCTATTTTTATTTTATGCAAATTTTTAAAAAAAATACATAAAATTATAAAAATTTTTTTAATTTTTACATAATATTTATAACATGGATTTTTACTTATGTCAACATTCTGTCAAAAATTTTTTAAAAAATGTCAAACATTATTTGATGAATTAAATGCGCTCATATAAAAAATCATCCCATTTAAACTTGGCAAAGAGGTATTTCTCTTTGCCTTTTTTTGATGTAAAGTGTGGGTAATTAAAAGTATTTTTATACTTATAGAACCTTACAAAACTGAATACTTTTTTTTGTTACCCCCCCCCTTAATCCCTTTGTTTACAAGCCATTCGTGGCACAACTTCGCATAAGATATACTATGGCTAGAAACAAGAAAAAGGTTTCTATGGTGGTTTGCGGTTGACTTTGCCGTGGTTGACATATGCAAAATACACTATCTTTTAAAAAAAACAAAAAATAAAAATTTAAAAAGGGGATTAAAAAATTATGAAAAAAAGAGTAAAATTATTTACTACAATTGCATCACTTTGCCTTGCAGTTGCTTTAATGGCATTTGGTGTATACGCTGCAACTAGCGCTACATTTGGATTAAAATCTAAAGTTACTTTCTCAGCTGCAGCAAACGTTTATGCTACAGTTACCGCTGCTTGGGAGGCAGGCGAGGACACAACAATCACAAATCTTACTGACCTTAACGCAGCTATGAACACTATCACTTATACTGGTGCTTCAACAGAAGCAGCTCAAGATATTGAAGCTGGTGTAGCAGCACTTACTTCAACAGGTGCTAATTTTGAAGCAAGATTGGTTATCACAATCGAAAACACCACTGATAGTACAGAGTTCCCAAAATTAGCTGTTGCTATGACTGGTGATACTGGTGTTGATGGTGTAACTGTTAATTTGGATAAAACACTTTTAACCGCAAAAGGTGAAAAAGCAACAATCACTGTTACTTTTGCTGGCTTAACTAGTGCAACTGCATCAATCGAATTTAACGCTCTACAAGTTACATTGACATCTCAAGCAGCTTAATCATAAAATTATATTTGTTATAAACGGCAATAAAAAAGCATCGCATTTGAGCGATGCTTTTTATATACGTAAAAAGATAGAAACAATAATACAAACCGCTACAAATTGCCGACACTCCATCCAGTAATTGTTTCCATGAGTGCTTTTCCGTCATATAACTCATAAACAACAAGCGTGTTGGCATATGTTTTGTCTTTTACTATACTTGCAGTAAAATTGCTATTTATTGTGATTATATATTTTTGAGTATCACGCCCATCACATATATATGCATTTATGAGGCCGTTTTCTTGCAAATATGCGGTGGCAAAAGTACCTCTGCACAATTTATATACATAAGGTCTATCATATTTAGAAAAGAAATAAAAATAGCCATTTTCATTTCTAGCCAAAAGTCGTCTATCGTAATAATTAAAGCGTGTTGAATTTGGATTCATATAATTACAGTTTAAAGTTGTAACAAAATTCCAATTTCCCTCAATTGAGTTTTGTGCAGTCTTAAAATGTTGACTGTTTAATGTGTTATAAATAGAATAAATTTCAATATTTGGTGTATTTTTTATTGCCAAAACTGGCTTATCGTAGCCAATATTAAAAAAATCGGTGCAATGTAGAACATCATGAGAAGCTAATTTTGTTAAATCGTTTATGTCATTGTTGTTGATTCTATAATAGCTAAGCTTGTTATTAACATTATGTCTTACTATGCAATCAAACACGTTACCAACTGTTTGTCCTGTGTAGCTTTCTTGCAGTGGCATATATTTATCTCTAAAAGAAAAGGTTGAATCTTCTGCAAATGGCAAGCTGTATGTTAAATTATTTAACACCAAATTTTGCAAAGTATACTTTCCAAATTCAATACCGCTATTTGTTCTTTTTGTTAAATATATTTGATTATCAAAGCAATATGCACTATATTTTGGAAAATAATTAACAAAGTTCGCATTTTTTCCAACAATACTTAACACTATTTTTTTTATGGTGACAGAACCTCTCGGTACAATCGATACCTTAATGTCATGGCATGTACGACTATCGATATATGTATAATCTGTATCAAACCAATTGCGTGAATTGTCTAAATTTGTGATCAATACATTAGATAAGTGACTAAAATACAAGCTACATTGGTCAACCAAATTTTCATATTCTACATGTATATGAATTTTTAATTTATCAGTGCCGTTACTGCCAACAAATGTATATAACAAAGGATACATGCCTTGGTTAAATGCTTGATTTATGTCTAAAGTTAAAATATCATTTGTGGAAAAAGTCATATTATTATCTAACGCATTCAATCTTTGCTCAAACTCTGTCAAATCAATCCCACCTGTTAAACTGTTGACATTGTTTTCACAAGTTGTAAGACGGTTGTTAAGCGAGTTTAGCGTGCTTGCTTGGTTGCTTTGCGTTGTTTGCAGGTTGGTTTGGCTAGAGTTTAATGTGTTTTGGGTGGTTTGCAAGTTGGAGATTAAAGTAGTATGCTCACCTAGCATTTGGTTGGTGGTGGAAAGGTCTGAATTTAATGTTGACAAGTCTTCTTGCAAAGTGGCAATATCGGTTTGAAGGGTGGAAATTTCGGTTTCTATTTGGCTAGAGTCAAAATCTGGGCTTTGCAAATTTTCTAGCGTGGATTCTAGGCTTGCAATTTTTTGTTGTAGGGCGGTTATGTCGCTGTCGTAAGTTTGAGATTCAGCAATATGTGTGTCATAGGTGGTGTTTAAGTCGGTTAAATATTGCTTTATATCAAAAAGACAATCTCTTATGGCAATAAGTTGCGTGAGTGATGAAGTTGAGCTAGAAATGGCTTTTATTCGCTTTTCTAGCTCTTCTATTTGGGTGGTTAATTCTTGAATTGATTTCATTTGTTAACGTCCTTTTATTAAAAATACATAAGTTATACCAAGTGCTTTTTTAATGAATAATGAAAAATGAATAATGAATAGTGAAGGACTATTTTTATCACATTTGATTATTCTGCAAACTTTTTGAAAACACATAAAGTTTACAAAGCAACAAAAAACCTTGCAAGACCACCTTGCAAGGTTTTTCAGCGTGTAGACAATAAAAAAATTTTACTAGAAATGTCAAAGTGTTGCTTGCTTAGGCTCCCCCTACTAATATGGCGAGGAGCTGTCGGCAATTAGCCGACTGAAGGGGTGTTTGTCCTATTGAAATTCTAAAAATTCCTTTATTTTCAAGCAGTCAAACACCCCTACCGTCAGCCATACGGCTGCCACCTCCCCCTTAAGGTAGGGGGAGGCTTTTCTAAAAAATGCCAAAAGAAAAAGACAAACTAGATAAAAACCATAGTTTGTCTTCAGTCTGAAAAAACCTTGCAAGACCACCTTGCAAGGTTTTTTGTTAATTTAATTGTGATAAATCTATTTTATAGTGAAAATCCTTAACTGGAGCTTTTTCAAAAAACATTATCATATAAACTGGCAAATATACTTTGTTTTTGTTAACCTCTAAGTTTGCATTTGATAAAATGTATGATATAGGGATTTTGTTTTTTCCCAAAACGTTGTCCAAAGCTTGATGTTTTTTATATGATTTTCCAGACTTGACTTCAATAGGCACTACTTGCCCCTTATTTTCAATTAAAAAATCTATTTCGCCAAGTTTATTGTTCTTGTAATAGTATAAATTATAGCCTTTTGCTGTCAATTCTTGTGCAATGGCGTTTTCATAAATAGATCCAAAGTTTATGTCTTGATCTTTATTTAAAATTTTTAGTTGTAAATTGTTGTCTAAATACATACTTGCGAGCAAACCCACATCACAATGAAAAAGTTTAAACAAATTTCGAGATTTGCTTAACATTAGCGGAGTTTTTGCCTCATCAGCGCAATAGCAAGGCAGAGCAACGCCAGCATCTTTAAGCCATAAAAAGCTGTTTTCATAACGACTAAACTTAAAATTTTCGTTTAAGTTTTTTAATATAAACCGTTTGTTTTGATTGTTTAATTCGCTTGGTATTAAATCATAAATTTCATTAATGTATAGTTTGTTTTGTTTATCATATTTAGCAATGTCATATTTATATAATTTATTTATATTTTCTTGTTCTAGCAAGACATCCCTTAAATTGTTTGTTGTTATATATTTTTGTACTACTGCAGGCATTCCACCAACTATTAAGTATAAGTGAAATAATTCCAACAATTTGGTGTGGACTATTTCATCTACTGGTGTTAATGTATCAAAATTGTTTTTTACCGAAGAAATAACCTTTTCAGGCATTTGGTTAGCAAGCAAAAATTCTTCAAAATCCAATGGATACATATTTAATGTTTCCATATATCCGACAGGTATTGATTTTATGTCAGCGAGTTCGGTGCCAAGCAAAGAGCCACTTAATATAAATTTAAAGTTACCATCCTCAACCAAAAACTTAATGGCGGTAATAATATTTTTGCACACTTGCACTTCATCTAAAAAAAATACAGTTTTTTTGCCAATGATTGGTGTTTGTACTATAGCTGACAGTCTAAATATAAGATCTTTTGCATTGTTGGAGGATTCAATAATTTGTCTTGCAATGTCATTTTCCAATAGGTTTATTTCAACATAATCGTTTGGAAACTCTTCTTTTAAAAACTCTCTTATTATGTAAGTTTTGCCAACCTGTCTAGCACCAGTAACCAATAATGCTTTATTGCTGTTTTTCCATTCTTTTAAAATTGATTTTGCTTTTCTGAACATATTTTTCCCTTTTAATGTAGTAATATTACCACATTTTGTCCGTTTTTACAACTATATTCTGGCATTTTTGTCCGTTTTTACAACTTTTTTTGATTAAATTTGTCCGTAATCAAATAAAAACTGAATAATGAATAGTGAATGACTATTTTTATCACATTTGATTATTCTGCAAACTTTTTGAAAACACATAAAGTTTACAAAGCAACAAAAAACCTTGCAAGACCACCTTGCAAGGTTTTTCAGCGTGTAGGCAATAAAAAAATTTTACTAGAAATGTCAAAGTGTTGCTTGCTTAGGCTCCCCCTACCTTAAGGGGGAGCTGTCGGCAATTAGCCGACTGAAGGGGTGTTTGTCCTATTGAAATTCTAAAAATTCCTT
>SVIU01000045.1 GCA_015069335.1 Clostridiales bacterium | reverse complement strand
CAGCCATACGGCTGCCACCTCCCCCTTAAGGTAGGGGGAGGCTTTTCTAAAAAATGCCAAAAGAAAAAGACAAACTAGGTAAAAACCATAGTTTGGCTTCAGTCTGAAAAGTCATTAAGAAATTTATTCTTAATGACTTTTTAATTTGCAATATGTTATTGAGCTGGAGTTTGTTCAGCATCTTCTTCAAATTCAAAATCAAAAGCGGTAATTCTGGCAAAATTAATAACAATTCCAGGAACAATGTTCATTTTGTCAGCAGTTTGGTCATTTATTGGTTTGTTTAAATCAAAATATGGAATTGTAGGCTCTGCATCTGGATCTTCTTGAGGTGGAACATTATTGTTTTTTAAACAAGTTTTAACCTCATTAATATCATTATTCTCAGCAATATTAAAGTTTGTTATAGAAGTAAAAACTGCATCATCCTGCTCATATGTTAAAACAACTTGTCCATAAATTTTTTGTTGCATATCATAGGTAAATGGCAATTTATCTTCTTCATAAATTGTTGAGTTGTCAAGAGTTTCGACATTTTCATCATCAATTTCCAATAAATATACTGTTGTTAAAACTGTTTCAATTGTTCCAAGTTTTAGTTCTATTTTTACCAAATTTGTATTTTCAAAATTGTCAATGCCGTTTCTTATTTGTATGTTGTCAATTGCAACATATTCACTTTTTTCACTTTCAAACAATGCGACATAGGTGCCGGCTGTTTCGCTAGAAACTTCAAAAGTATATTCTTTTTGGTTGCTTACGACTTTGTTGTTTAAAATCCAACACAAAAATGTTGAGTTTTGAGATTCAATGTCTGACTCAGTTGGTATTGCCTTTATTGTTATTTCTTGCCCTTCCTCAAATACTCCGTTACCGCCAGAAACAGTGCCATATCTAGCATGATTGATTCGCACATAAATATTATATTTTTCTGGTGGTGCTGTACAACCACCAAAAACAATGCCAACAAAACCAATTAATACTGCACATAATGCATACAAAAACTTTTTCATTTTAACCTCACATTTAAAAAATTAAATAAATGATTAATAATATTTTAAATATATTTTGCAATTTTTGTCAAATAAATTACGGCTTAAAAAATATTTATTAATGTGTATTTTTATTTTTGTTGCATAAAATACATAGCAAGGAGTTTTTATGTGGGAGTTTTGCATAAATTTAACAGACGAGAATATTGCTCTATCAAAAAAAATATACATATCATTAAAACAATTTTGCAAACAATATGGCGGAATTGTAACAACATATGAAAGATGCGGCTGCATATCAATTTTGGTTTCTGCCAACAAGTGTGACGCCGAAAGAATTAAACATTTTGTGCAAAATTTAATAGGCGATATAATTTGTGAAGATTTCAAACTTAAATATTTGCAAGAAAATTTATCTCTTTCAAACTTAGATACGGTAAGCAAAAATGCTTTTTTGCAAGCACTGCTCAGTTTTGACAAAGAGTCAGACAAATATGTTGTTCAAAAGTTTTTGGAGTTAAACAATTCAATAGACGTTGAGGCATTTTACTTTTTTAAAATGTCGCCACTAAGAGAAAAATGGAAAGAACTTGTTCAAATTGCCAACGACAACAAAGCATACTTGTCGTCAAATGAAACTTTGGTGGAACTTTTAAAATTTTTGGTGGATAATTTGGAAGTTAAAAACGAGTCGGTCAACTTAATAAAAGAAGAAGGCAAGTTGTTTTTTTATGACACAAACTTTAATTTGCTAAACGAAAACAACTTGCAAGATAAAGACATTGACAGCACCATAATTTCAAAACTAATTTCATACGCACCAAAACATGTCAACATTTATTGCAAAGACAGTTTTAATAGTGGATTAATCAACCTATTAAAGCAAATTTTTGACAAAAGAATAAACTTTGTCAGTTGTGATGAAATAGAAGATAAAAAATAAATAAAACCATAAAAAATTGTTGACAATTTTTTTTGTGATAAATATAATAAGTAATATCTTTAATTTAAACGCAAAAAAAAGACAAGTAGTTTGTGAACGAAAGCGTACAGAGAAGTCGTCATTGGTTGAGAGCGACAAACAATCGCACAATATGAAACCACTTTTTAGTTTAACGGGAAACCCAATCCGAATTTGGCAATAAAGTGATTATGTCAAAAAAATTGATGTAATAATAAAGGTGGAACCACGGTTTGATTACAAAATCGTCCTTTGCATATAGGCAAAGGGCGATTTTTTAGTGAAGAGTGAAAAGTGAATAGTGAATAGTGGCGGATAATTTAAAGATGTACAGGAGTAAATTATGGACGAAAAATTAGAAAAAATCAAAATGTGCAGACACAGTTTGTCGCACGTGCTTGCAAAAGCAGTTAAAAATGTATTTGGAAAAGAAAATGTAAAACTTGCCATTGGCCCAGCCATTGACGATGGTTTTTATTACGACTTTGATATGCCAGCCGTAACACCAGAAAAATATGCAGAAATAGAAAAAGAAATGAAGTCAATCATTGGCAAAAGTCAAGAGTTTAAAAGAGTAGAACTTTCAAGAGGGGCAGCCCTAGAATTGTTTAAAGACGAGCCTTACAAAATTGAACTCATTAACGAACTTCCAGACGGAGAAACAATCTCTTGCTACTATTTAGGAGATGATTTTGTTGACCTTTGCCGTGGCCCTCATGTGGAAAACACAGCAAAATTGCAAGCATATGCTTACAAAATTAACAGAATAAGTGGCGCTTATTGGAAAGGTGATGAGCATAACAAAATGTTGCAAAGAGTTTATGTTTATGCCTTTCCAGACAAAAAACAACTTGCCGACTATATTAATATGTTAGAAGAAGCACAAAAGCGTGACCACAACAAACTAGGCAGAGAACTAGAATTATTTACAACTGTTGACTATGTTGGACAAGGACTTCCAATTATGCTTCCAAAAGGTACAAAAATTTTGCAAATTTTACAAAGATTTGTAGAAGATGAAGAGGCAAAACGTGGCTGGCAACTCACAAAAACTCCACTTATGGCAAAGAGTGACCTATACAAAATTTCTGGACATTGGGACCATTATAAAGACGGTATGTTTGTGCTTGGCGATGAAGAAAAAGACAAAGAGGTTTTTGCACTTCGTCCAATGACTTGCCCATTCCAATATCAAGCATATTTAAACAAGGCAAGGTCATATAGAGATTTGCCACTTAGATATGACGAAACATCAACTCTATTTAGAAACGAAGCAAGCGGTGAAATGCACGGCCTTATTAGAGTTAGACAATTCACAATTTCTGAAGGGCACTTAATGTGCACTCCAGAACAACTAGAGCAAGAGTTTAGAGGTTGTTTAGAATTGGCAACATTTATGCTTAAAACATTAGGACTTTATGAAGATGCGTCTTACAGATTTTCTCAATGGGATCCAGCAAATCGTGAAAAATATATTGGCACCAACGAGCAATGGGATGAAGCTCAGGGCATAATGGAAAAAATCTTAAAAGACCTTGATGTCCCATATTATGTTGGTGTTGGCGAAGCGGCTTTCTATGGCCCAAAACTTGATATTCAAATCAAAAATGTTTGGGGCAAAGAAGATACTTTAATCACAATTCAAATTGACCAAATGCTTGCCGAAAAATTTGGTATGGTTTACACCGATAAAGACGGCGAAAAGAAAAACCCATACATCATACACAGAACAAGCATTGGTTGTTATGAAAGGACGCTTGCTTATTTAATAGAAAAATACGCAGGCGCATTCCCAGTTTGGCTTGCTCCAACTCAAGTTAAGGTTATGAACATTTCTGAAAGCAACGAACAATACGCTCAAGAAATTTATCAAAAACTTTACGACCTTGGCTATAGAGTAGAGTTTGACAACCGTAACGAAAAAATTGGCTACAAAATTCGCGAAGCTGCAAGCATGAAAATTCCTTATATGATCATTATTGGCGACGGCGAAAAAGATACAAATACAATTTCTATTCGTGGTCGCGGCAACGAAAACGCATCCGGCTTGCAACTAGACGATTTTATCGCAAGACTTCAAAGTGAAATCGATACCAAAAAAATAAAATAGAAGAACAAAAACTCATCTTATTAAATTAAGGTGAGTTTTTTATTAATTAACAATAACTTTGTATTTTTACTAAATCTCCCAAAACTTTATTACAACATCTTGCAAAAGTTAAATTTGTGTGATATGATAATAGCAAGGGAGAAAGTTATGAAAAACAAAAAATTTAAAGCACTTCTTGCTTTGGTGATTATTGTTGGGCTTGCGGTTGCTGTTTATTTTATCTTTTTTAACAAAACTGACAGCAAAAAAAGCTATAGTTTGGTTTATGGCTATAACAATCAAATAACAATGCAAGATGTCAACGTTGCAACAGAAATAGAAAAGGCAGTTGACGATATCAACACATATATCACAACAAACAGTTTGACAATTTCGGCAGACATTCAAAATGGACTTTTGCAATACGCTCAAATTATTGATTTATATGATGGGGTTGAAAATCAAATTTTAGACAACGGACACTTTATAAACGATTCAAAATTTGGTGCAAATTTAAATGTTGCAAGCCAAAATTACAACGAGTTGGTTAAAATTTACAAAAATTCTTATTCATATTTAAAAGACACATTTTTAAAATACAACGGTACAAACCACAATGTTGCAAGCATGCAAACTTACATTGAGCAATTTTACAACTTGTTTAAAGATGCGGGCTTAAAGTACAACAACTTTATGTATAATACGGGCGTTGCTTATGCTCATGGCGCTGACAACACTATGCAAAACAACAATCTATTTAGATTAAGAATTGAATGTTATGTTACTTATGTAAATGCATATGCAAGCGAGCAAGATGCAACCGTTAAGGCAAGTTTGCTAACAAACCTACAAGCATATGACATTGCAAAAGTAGTAACTCAAGATTATTTTAATAGCAAATCAAAATGCGATACATTAATTGATAGCACATTAAAACTTGATTTAAATCAATGTATAAAAAGTATTGCGGGTAACAATTTTGATGAATTTGTTGCACAAGTAGAAGATGATCAAACCAAAGAACTTTATCAAGATTATTCAACATTGGTAGCAAGGGGGTAGGCATATGAAAAAAATTATAGTAGCAATTTTATTATTCATTTGCGCAGGCTTTTGCTTTGCAGGATGTGGAGAAGATAATTCAACCTACTGGCTAGACACTTCAGAAAAACTTACAACATATTTTGCCAGTGAAGAATATTCGGCTTTGCAAAATATGACATACAGCCAAAATGTTACAACAATTATAGCAGCAGACTATGACACAAGTTACAAACAACTGATAGATGTTTACAAACCACTTTTAGATGCAAGCGAATATACAACCAAAAACTATATGACAGTGCTTTTAATGACGCCAAACTCAAAAAACGGCTTAAAAAATGCATTAATCAATGTAGAAAAAAATTTAGAAGCTTACAAAAAGGATGTTGCAGAATTTTTAATAAACAAACAAAACTTTGAAAATTTTGCAACTGACACATCTCAAAAATATGTTGATTCGTCAATTTCTGCAGCAAGATTGCAAAACTTTAAAAATGAATATCTAAAATTAATCTCTAGCGCCTTAACTTTGTCAGAAAGCATGTTCAATGCTTATACAATTGGTTACAACAACTTTTCAACCCTAGACGAGTTAGAAGATGTTGAAGATACAGTTTTGCAAGCAAACATCAATCAAAACATCAAATTGGCAGTAAATTCTTGCAACAATCAATTTACAAAACTTGCTCATTCAATTTTAACATTCTTTAATGCAAGCAAAGTTGCTGACAACTATGCACAATATTACAACACAGCAACAACATTTTATTCAACTGTTGCAAAAGACTTTACCGAAAGTTCACAAACCAACACTCAAGCACTTTTAGACAAATTGGTTATTTGGAAGGGTGTATATGATGAGTTTATGCAAGAGGTACAAGTTTTTGACCAAATCACAAAACAAATAGATTTTGAAATTTTGGTGAGATTTGACAACGACATTGATAAATATGTTGAATACACCGGCAATCAACAAGACAGAAGCAAATTAAATTACTTTTTTGATTATGTAAACAATTTGCAAGTTTTAAATGATTACACAGTTGCATTAATCTAAAAAGAAAAAACAAAAACGCATTTTAAAAAGTGCGTTTTTTGTTTTAGACTGAAGCCAAACTATGGTTTTTATTTAGTTTGTCTTTTTCTTTTGGCATTTTTTAGAAAAGCCTCCCCCTACCGATATGGCGAGGAGGTGTCAGCCCTTTTGGGGACCCCGAAAAGCCCCAACATTAGTGGACTTTTTGGGGAGAGGAAATGCCAGCCATAAAGCAAAAATTTTGCAACTAGCAAAATTG
>SVIU01000006.1 GCA_015069335.1 Clostridiales bacterium | reverse complement strand
CCGAAAAGCCCCAACATTAGTGGACTTTTTGGGGAGAGGAAATGCCAGCCATAAAGCAAAAATTTTGCAACTAGCAAAATTGAAGCCAAAAGGCTGTGCATTGACGAGGTAGGGGTGTTTGACTGCTAGAAAATAAAGGAATTTTTAGAATTTCAATAGGACAAACACCCCTTCAGTCTTTTTTGTCTTCAACAAAAAAGACAGCTCCCCCTTAAAGTAGGGGGAGCCTAAACTAAGCAATGCTTTAGAATCTCTCTATTTACATTTGTCTTAAATATAAAATACAGCTGCTAGGCTGTATTTTTTTTACTTCTATCATTATTACTTTAGCGTTATTACTTCAGCGTTATTACTTAAGCATTATTACTTCAGCGTATTACTTCAGCATTATTACTTCAGTTTTATTACTTCTATACATCCAGCATTATTTTGCCTAGTCGACCTTTTCTAAAGTCGTCAATTATGGCAAAGCATGTGCGGTCGTAGTCTGGCTCGGCGCCTTTTAAGAGATAATGTTTAAATTTCGCAATTTGGTCAAGCATTTCAATCGCCGTCAAATTGTTATCGGTGATTTTGTATTTTTCTTGCAAGTTTGCAAAATAGTGCTTTTTGCAAAAGCTTAAAAAGTCCACTGCAAGTTCGCCCATATCTACAATTTCGTTTTTTATTGAACCAATAAAGGCAAGGTTGATTGCCGTTGTTTGATTTGTTATGTTTGGCCATAATGTGCCAGGAGTGTCCAGCACTTCAAAGCCATTTTTGAGTGAAAGCCACTGCTTGCCACGTGTAACACCCGCTTTATCGCCCGTTATAGCCTTTTTAACGCCACATAAGTTGTTTATTAGTGTACTTTTACCAGAATTTGGAATCCCAAGCACCAATGCCCTTAAATTCATCTTAAAGCCTTTTTGTTTGTATTTATCTAACTTTTCTTTGCATAGCCTTGTCATTATTGGCTCAATTTTTTTAATTGCACCACTTTCGGTACTGTTTAATTCAATAACTTCGGTGTTGTCTCTTTTAAGCTGAATGTATATTGGCTTTAAACTTTCTTTTTCTACCAAGTCTGCTTTATTTAAAACATACAAAATTGGTTTTGCGCCAATAATGGTAACAAACTCTGGGTTTAGTGATGACTTTGGCGCTCTTGCGTCAAGCACATAAATTACCATATCAACATTTTTTACTTCTTCTGCCATTTCTCTTAGGGCTTTGGTCATATGCCCCGGAAACCAATTTATTTTTGCCATATTTCACCTTTATATTAGAATTTTTTTGTCATTTCAACCATTCTTGTATGAAAACCATTTTTTTCATAAAATTTTATTGCTTTTTCGTTATATGCAAAAACTTCAACCAACACATCTTTGCAATCAACTTGCTTTAAATAGTCTTCTGCATGCGATAAAAGTTGCTTACCTATTCCACAACTTCGTGCGTTCTTGCTTATAATAAGTTCTGAAACTCTGCCCCTTTTTGGCGCTTTAAAATCATAAGTGTCAATTTCTTCATTATTTACTAATGCAACAACAAGTCCGACAATTTTATTATCATCACAATACAAAAACATTTTACCATGATTATCGTTTATTTCTTTTAGTGTTTTATCTAAATATAACTCGACATAATTTTCAGATATACAATTGTAATGCTCTTCATCTAACTCTACAATGTGTTGTTGGAGTTCAATTAACAAACATTTAACTTGGTCATCATACTTTTTGTCATATTCAATAATCATTTATACTTCCTTTATTTTTAACTATTTAAAATTTTTTCCAACTTTTTAATAACCTCTTGATCTTTTTGGCGGTTGGTTATTTTTTTAAGCTTTAGGCAATCTTGCAAATTCATAAACCTAAAACCGTCAATTATGTCGGTGTTTTGCGGATTATAAAAGCTAGTGCCAACTTCAAACAAATCATAACATTTAATATTCTTTTTTAAAAAGCCGATTTTTTCTTGCCAAGGGATTTGTTTGTAATACTCTTTTTCGCAAGCCATATCAATATCGCCCGTTTGATCTATAACCCCATGCACCACTAGAGACGCACCAGAGATGATAGTTATTTTATTTTTGTCTAAATTTAACGACTTTAATTTATCTAAAATTTGTTGCTTATTCATAATAAATCCGGCCTATTTTTTTGTGTTATTTCCAACGACTTTTCTTTGCGCCACTTTTCAATATTTGCATGATGACCAGAAAGCAAAACCTCAGGCACATCTAAGCCCATAAAAGTTTGCGGTCTAGTATACTGTGGATATTCTAACAAATTACTTGAAAAACTTTCTTCGCTTAAAGATTCGCTTGTGATAACGCCATCTAACAGCCTTACAACCGAATCAACCACAACCATTGCTGGAATTTCGCCACCGGTTAACACATAGTCACCAATGGAAAGTTCTTCGTTTACGCAAAGGTCTATTATGCGTTGGTCAATGCCCTCATAATGACCACAAATTAAAATGAGGTGTTCATGCGAGCAAAATTCCTTTGCTATTCCTTGTTTAAAAACTCTGCCCCTTGGACTTAAATAAACAACATGCGATTTATCGGTTTTTACGCTGTTTATGGCATCATATAGTGGTTGTGGGGTCATAACCATACCTGCGCCACCACCGTATGGAATATCATCGGTTTTTTTGTGTGGATCTAAAGAAAAATCTCTTATTTGAATAATGTTTATTTCCACTAGATTTTTGTCGGTTGCCCTTTTTATGATGCTTTCTTTAAGGGAGCCAAACATTTCTGGAAATAATGTTAAAATGTCTATTCGCATATTTTTGCCTCGTCATATTTATTTTTGTCAACAACAATGATTTTTGCTGAAGCATTAACTTTTTTTACAATGTCTTTTATAAACGGCACAAGATATTCTCTTTTGTATTGCTCAATAACCAAAATGTCGGTTGCGCCGTAATTTTGAACATCCAAAAGTTTACCAATCTCGTTGCCGTTTTGGTCATAAACTAGCGAGCCAATCATGTCAGAAATCATATATTCATCTTCTGGAATTTGCAAAAACTTTCTGTCGGCATAAATTTTGAAGTTGCGCATTAAATCTGCCTTTTCTCTGCTGTCGCACATGCTTAGTGTTAAATATAAATAGCCAACTCTAAAGCTTTTGTTTACAACTCTAGTTGGAATTGTTTTTTCGTTTAAATACACTTCGGTAACATTTTTAATAACATCAAAATTTTGGTTTTCTAACTTGCACTTTAGTTCACCTTTTAGGCCTTGTGGCTTTAAAATGGTTGCAATGTGTATTTTGTCCATAACTTCTCCTAATTTGCATTTATTGTAACAAAAAACAGGTTTTAAAGCAAGAAAAAACACATTACATACAATAATGTGTTTCTTTAATTTATTCCAAACAATCGTCAAGCATTTTGATGATTTGTTGCTTATTCATATTTTTGCCTATGAAAACAAGTTTAATAATTCTATCACCAACTTGGCTATCCCAATCGGCTTCAATGTCTGGATTTTCAATAAGAATTACTTGTTGCTCGCGTTCTGGCAAGCTAGCAACCCATGGGCCAGCATTAAAAGCATTTTTTTGACTACCCGCTTGTTCAAACATATGCATATTTTCTTCGTCGTTAGAAAGCCAGAAAACACCTTTACAGCGAATTACTTGTTTTGGAAAATTGTTTACAAACCAAATAAATTTTTCTTTATTGAAAGGCTTTCTTCTTGTGTAAACAAATGTGTCAATGCCATATTCAAGAGCCTCGCCTTCGCCATGGTGATGATGGCAATGACAATGTCCGTGTTTATGCTCGTGATTTTCTTCTTTGTGGTCACGGTCGTGGCAATGACACTCATCGCCATGCTCATGGCAATGGCAATCGTGTTCGTCTTTATGGCAATGACATTCTTCACCATGCTCGTGGCAATGACATTCTTCACCATGTTCGTGGCAATCACAATGTTCGCCGTCTTCATGGCAGTGACAATGGTGTTCTTCTTCGTTGTCGTGTTCTTCTTCAGCTTCTTCGTGAGAATTTAAGCCCTTAACCCATGCGGCAGACATTGCAGCTTTTTCGTAATCAAAACATTGAGTATTTAAAATTTTGTTTAAATCAACCTTGCCATAGTTTGCTTCCAAAATTTCCGCTTCAGGTTGAAGTGCTTTGACAACAGCCTTAACTTCTTGCAAATCTTCTTTAGAAACCGAGTCTGCTTTGTTAATAATAATTTTAGTACAAAACTCGATTTGTTGAATAATTAAATTTTCGATATCTTCTTCATCAAGATTTTTATTTAAAAGTCCTCTACCCTTACCAAACTCGTCAACAAGTCTGCAAGCATCAACCACTGAAACTACATTGTCTAGTCTTACCACTGTTGGCAAGTTGTAACGCTCTGTTGCTTCTGACAAAACTTGAATTGTTTGAACAATTGGCACTGGCTCGCAAATTCCACTTGCTTCAATCAAAATGTAGTCAAATTTGTTGGAGGCGGCAAGTTCGGCAATTTGTTTCATTAAATCTTCTTTTAGTGTACAGCAAATGCAACCGTTTGAAAGTGGTACTAGACTATCGTCTTTTTCTGCAACAACGCCACCTTTTGCAATTAGGCTGGCATCAATATTAACTTCGCCAATGTCGTTTACAATTACCGCAACCTTGTAGCCTTGTTGATTGCTTAAGACATAATTAAGTAGTGTTGTTTTTCCTGCACCCAAATAGCCGGTTAAAAGTGTGATTGGTATAATTTTTTTTGTATCCATATTTTGCTCCTTGTATAATTATTTACAAAAAATTAATTAAATTAACGAAAAGATTTTACCACTTATGCCAAGGTTTGTCAAAAATATGCGTGTAAAAATATTCAAAATAATAAATTGACAAAAACAAAAAATTTGATAAAATATATATAGAAGGAGAAATATATGAGAGTTAGAATTTGCCCAGACTGTGGAATGAATTTACATTTTGATGCTAGTTTTGGTTTATATATGCATGACGATATTACTGCATGTTGCCATATGGAAGATTCAAAAGGAAATTGCCTTTGGAACAACAAAATGCGTAGCGAATCTTTGAAAAAAAGTTTTAAAATTAAAGGACAAGAAAATATAAAAAATGATGAGTTGGTGAAATAGATTAAAAAAACAAGCAATCGGAATTGCTTGTTTTTTGTTTGAATTTATACATTTTCTGACAATGCTTCTAGTCTTGCTTGTTGATCAGCTGTTTGAAGCGCTGTAATAAGTTCGTCCATGTCGCCATCTAAGAATGGGTCAATATTGAAAATTGAATAGTTTATTCTATGGTCGGTGATTCTGCCTTGTGGGTAGTTGTAAGTTCTTATACGCTCGCTACGATCACCAGTTCCAACTTGGCTTTTACGGTTTTGTGCATATTCGCTGTCGGCTTGTTCCTTATAGAAAGTGTAAAGCTTTGATTTTAAAATGCTCATTGCTCTTTCACGGTTTTTGATTTGTGAACGCTCGTCTTGACAAGTAACAACAATGCCTGTTGGGAAGTGAGTTATACGAATTGCTGATTCGGTTTTGTTTACGTGTTGTCCGCCTGCACCAGATGAGCGATAGGTGTCAACTTTGATGTCTTTGTCTAGCACTTCAATTTCAACATCCTCAACTTCTGGAAGAACCGCAACGGTTGCTGTTGAAGTGTGAACTCTGCCTTGGCTTTCGGTTTCTGGCACACGTTGAACTCTATGCACACCGCTTTCGTATTTCATTTTGCTGAAAACGTCTTTTCCGCGGATTGTTAAAGACGCTTCCTTTATTCCGCCAATTTCGGTTTCGCTAAGGTCGTTAATTTCATATTTCCAGCGATTTCTCTCTGCATAGCGAATGTACATATTCATTAAAACTCTTGCAAAAAGTGCTGATTCTTCGCCGCCGGCGGCGCCACGAAGTTCTACGATACAGTCTTTGTCGTCATCTTCATCTTTTGGAAGAAGAAGTATTTGCAACCTTTCTTCAAGTTCTTCTTTTGACTTTTTAAGTTCGTGAAATTCTTCTTTATAAAGGGCTATCATCTCGTGGTCGGTTTCGGTTTTTATACTTTCTTCGTTGAGTTTTAAGTTTTCTACAACTTTTTCTAGTTGATTTCTGCATTCAACAAGTTCTTCTAAGCCACTACGCTCTTTAATAAGTTTTTTCCATGTTTTATTGTCGGCAATAACTTCTGGGTCCATTACAAGTTTTGTTAATTCGTCGTATCTTTGTTTTGCCTTTAGTGATTTTTCTAACATTATTTTCTCCTAAATTATTTAAGTTGCGCATACACAACTCTATTTATCTTATTATAGTCTTTTACTATATTAATGTTTTTAAAATTATTTTGCAATAGTTTTTTTACATCTTTTGCTTGTCCAATGCCAATTTCAAAAAATATTTTGCCGTTTTTTGTTAAATATGCTGGTGCTTGGTCAATTATACGCTGATAAAAGTCAAGACCAGACTCGCCACCGTCTAGGGCTAGGATTGGATCATAGTTTTTTACCTCGTCGTCAAGTTCTAATACATCTTTTGTTGGAATGTATGGCGGGTTGGAAACAATAACATCAAACTTTTTCTTACCAACTGCAGAAAATAAGTCAGATTGCAAAAATTTTACTTTTACATTATTGTTTTGGGCATTCTTTTTGGCAACTTCTAGCGCTTTGTTTGATATGTCAACTGCTGTAACTTTAAAGCCGCCTATTTTTGCAAGAGTTACTGCGATTGCACCAGAGCCAGTGCCAATTTCTAAAATATTGCTCTTTTTGTCACAATTATTAATTACAGTTTCAACAAGCCTTTCGGTGTCCATTCGTGGCGAGAGAACATCTTTTGTTACCACAAAGTCCAAGCCATAAAAGTTTGCTTTGCCAAAAATTTTTGTAACAGGCTCACCTTTTGCACGTTTTTGTACTGCCTTTAAAATGTCTTTATATTCTTGCCTTGTTATGGTTTTTAACAGCCTTATTTCTGCCCTGTTTTTGTTTAAAATTTCACAGCAGATAAAATCTAAATCGCTTTTTTCAAACTTGTTGGCGTTTTCTAAAATTTGTTTGCATTCTACATACATTTCGCTAAACAAAACATGGTCGCTTGTTAAATTGATCATATTACCTCTTTTGTTGTTGTCTAATTCTATCTCATTTATAACTATATTAGCACATTTGATCTCCAAACGCGAAGCATTTTGAAAGATTAAAAATCCAAAAATTGATAAAATTTTGTTGGTGAACTTAAATTTTTTCATTAGCACATAAAGCTCAAAGCAAAGGCTAAACACGACAAGAGATATAAACAAGTTGGCAAATAAAAAATACCATGTGCTTGTTGTTATGCCAACTAACGATATAACCAAAGTGTTAACAAAAAATGCAAAAACAAAATACTCTAAATAGTTTAATTTTTGAACTTTTGCGCATGCCGAGTTTAGTCTATAAAATTGAGCAAACGACGGAAACTGTTTTACAATTAACAAAACTCCAAATATGATTGCCATTTTGATAAGTGCAATTATGAGCCGTTTTGCAAATATGTTGAAGTTTGGGATGATATAAAAACTGATCACAATTGGCAAATAGCCAAGCACAAAAAGCGACAATAAAATTGACAACACAAAGGTAACAAAAAATAAAATGTCACCATGGTCAATATTTAGGTTTTTGCTTGTTTTATTTACCACTTTTGAATGCTCAATTTGTGAGGTTTTTAATATGCCAAAAATTGTGTAATAAAAGCCAAAAATAAAATAAAAAAATCCACGAATAAAAAATAATAAAAAATTATTATTTAAATTTGATTTTATTTTAAATTCAGATAATAAAATTCTGCCTGAATTGCTTATATTTGCTGATATTTGTTTATTTTGCATAATTGCGAAAATCCCTTTGCTGCTGGGAAAAATTAAATATTTTTTCATAATTATATTATTTGCAAATAATTAAAAATATTTAATAAAAATTTAATAATTATTTAAGCAAAAAGCAAGGCAATTTTGCCTTGCTTTTTACAACAATAAATGTATATTTTATTTATCATTTTTTGTGATGTCGTTTATTAAATCCAGCAATGTTTGATTATCACTTTCCGAATTTGTGTCTAGCTGAAGGCTTGCAATAAACTCTTCCATTTTTTCTTGTTCGGTTTTTTCTTTTGGAGTTTGTGGCAATTCTTCTTGCTTGGTGTTTTGCTCAATTTTTGGATTTAGAAGATTTTCGATTTGCTTCACAATTTCTTGAACCGACAACATCTCTTCTGTCTGAGTTTTATCAACTCGTTTTTCCCATTTGGCATATAGAGTTTTTGGTTTACCTTTTGTGAACTTTCTAAACGGAATTGTCAGTTCAGCATCCATAAACCATCCTGCAAAATCATAACCTTCTCTTTCCGGAATCTCTAATTTGAATGAGTTTCTATATCTGCTGTCAATTGGGTTGACAGGATCACCATCATTTGTTTCAAATTCATAAATATATCTACGTCTATTTATTGCTTTAATTATTAACGCAATCAATAATATGAATATAGCAATTGCAATAATGTATGGCACCGGCGTTACTGTATATTTCCCCTCAAAAATTGTTACTTGATAGTTTTTGTTGGTTGCCTCAAAGGTGATTACATAGGATCCAATTTTGTTGGTATTCACTTCGGTATGCAATTGTATGCCAAGATCATCACCGTCAACCACTTCGCCTTCTAATATTGAGTATGTTAATTCTTTTTGCCCCATAAACCAAACGCTTGTTTTGTCATCCGCCTTAACCATAACCTTTTTAGGAGCAATTATTAATTTAATATCAAATTCTTTACTGTTGTAATTTTGTGATTGTTCTACTATTATTTTTGTATTATATTCACCAACATTAACACACTCACCCTCGAAGTGCGCAAGATTTTTTTGTTCATCATTATCTATTTCAAAATCAGGAGTAACAGATTTGCCTGTGTATGTTTTAATTTGATAACCAAGATCGCCAATATTAATTTGGGGATCAATTCTGTTAACATAAATTAAAACCGGTATGCTAGATGAGTTATAATTATTATTTCCAGTATATGATATGATTAACCTATAAGCACCACCCTGTTGATAGCTTGAATCAACTGTTTGATTATTGTCTGGCACATTAATAAATGAATTGCTTTCTAAGCCGTCAAATTTATACTCTACATTTGCACTTGGAATCGTTGAATTTCCAATACCAATAACCCGCACCTCTGGCTCAACAGTTACTGAAGTTCCATTATAAGTGTATGTACGTTTTCCATCAATAAAATTCTTATCATTTAATTCTATTTTCGAATCCGCCTTACTTATTGTTACGTTTATATATTCTGAATCGGTTGTTACCGAAACACCATAATCGTCGGTTAATGTTACCTTGCAATAATATTGACCAGACTCATCAGCATTTTTTACAAAAAACTTTTCTGTTGTTGCGTCTTTTAGCATAACTGGTTCTGAGTTCCCTACAATTTTGTACCATTGATATGAGAAATCTTCAAGACCAGAATCATGAGACAGTTCTTTTATGGCAATTTCTGAATTAACATCGTTGTATTGTTTGCTTATATCTGTGCTAAGTTCGGTAATATTAATAGCAACCAAACCCCACTGAGCAGTTAATGTAATATTTTGTGATATGGTGGTATTATAACTAAAGTTATTATTTCCATTTTTCCAGCCATTAAATATGTAACCAGCCCTCTCGTTAAAAGTAAATATTAAACTTTCGGTAATTTCTGTAGCCTGATCTACATATATTGCAGCTTTAGATTGTTCACAGTTTGTAACAAAGGTTATTTGATAAACATTGATTGTTTGGGAAACAACTGTAGATGACACACCATTAAATTTGTTGCATACACTAAGTGTATATTCACCATAACCATATTCTTCTTCATTTATTAATCCCATAAGATTAATTTCGGTTTTGTCATTAGTAGCATTTTCTGATGTACTTATAGAAGTACTAATCAAACTGCCATCCTTATACAGTTCAACATTATATTTTGCCTCATCAATTGTATCCCATGACATTATACCGTTTTGGTAATCAGCATTGCTAATTGGTGCCACTACTGTAACTGTGTTTTTGTTGGTGGTTACTGTTTCTATAACAGTATCATCACCCTCGTTGCCAAGTTCTACAACTGCGTAAAACTCATAAATACCTTGCTCGGTCAAAGTTTGATGTAACTCAATTGAAGACTCGCCTGTGATTTCTACATCATTTTTGTACCATTTAATAGATTTTATTTCATAATCAGAAATTTTTGTAATTGTATAGTCAAAAGTTGAGCCAACTTCGCCAGAAGTTTTGTTGTTGTTTTCATCAATTACAACTGCCAACTGCGACCATTTTGCATAAAGTGTTATGCTTTGAGTTAATATTTCAGATTCAAATAAATCATTACCTTCAGCATCATAAGCCCAGCCCATAAATTTGTAACCATCAATATCATCTGGAATTGGCATGTTGGTTGTTAAAATGGTTGTATAATTGTCAACAATCATACTGTTAAATGTTTGACTTGTTTGCTCATTTCCATCAAAAGTTATTTGATATAGAGATACTAGAGACGATTGAACCAAGCTAGAATAAACTCTATCTGCCCCATCACCAACATAGTTTTTAACTTCGGCATAATATGAACCCAAACCATAATCTTTTACAGCGTCAAAAAGATTTATTTGGTTTTGAGTAAGCAATTTTGTTGTTTTGTAAATTCCTAAACCAAGATTACCTTGATAAATTTTTACTTCATATCTTCCGTCGGTTATGCTATCCCATGTTAGCATGTGATTTTGATATTGCAAATTTTTTATGCCGTCAACAACAACCACTGTAATTCTGCTGGTTGTTATTGTTTCACCGTCTATTGTAACAATTGCATAATATTCATATGTTCCACTTGTTGAAAGATTTTGAGTTATTGTTTCGCCCGTATCTGCAAGTTTTGTTGCTGCAGCCCCATTTAAACTTCTAAACCACTCAACTGTGATGTTTTCGTTATTATCATTCTTAACAGTTAATGTAAAGTCCACTCCTGTGTCACAGCTTGTAACACTGCTTTCAATTTTAAAATCAATAGGTGTCCATTTTGCATAAACATTCACATATCTATTTGAATAATAATAGTTATCTATTACTGATGCTGCTGCAGAATATATATTTATTCCAGTATAGAATATGCTAGTACCTATTTGTTGTTTGGTGTAATCCGCACCAACATCTATTGTTTTATTAAATGCAATTTTGTTGTCTGTAAGTTTGTTTTCAAACGCAGCATCATAATACCACCCAGCAAACTCATGTCCAACTTTGGTTGGATTTTGCAATTGATGAGTTTCACCACTAGCAATTGCAATTTTGTCTAAATTGCTAGAGGCTTGAGTGCCACCGTTTAGGTCATAGAAAACTTTTGTAACAGTTTTGCTTGAATCAACTACAACCATATTTACATTAAAAGTTTGTGTTCCTACTGAGCTTTTAAGGGTGACAATTACTGGTACGGTTGTATTTGCAGGAACCATAGACAATGCTAATGATAACATTCCTTCAAGATTGTCAGCACACACTATTTTTATTTTATCATTTGTATAAACTGTGGCTGTTTTAGACGTTCCCATAACCGTTATTTCAACATCCATATCAGTTAAATTTGAGTATGCTGTTGGAATTAAAACAAAACCAGGTATGTATGTCGCCGCTTTATCAACAAATAATGTGATGTCTTTGTTTTGTTTGTTGTAAGAGTTGAAGTTGAAATATAAACCATTGTTTTGGTTGTATGAATTTGTTGCTGCTTTAGAAACATTGCTTGAGTCTTTTAAATGTGCTTGGATGTATCCAATTTCACAACCATTCATAACATAAATGTGATTTGTATGTTGTTGCACATTACCTGAAGAATCCTTATATGTTACAACAACTTTGTATGGCCCCGCTTGCAAGTTGTTTGCCTTAACATTTATTATTCCGGAATAGCCTGCTTTTTCACCACATGTAATAGTTGCAAGATTTGTTACATTAGCATTTCCATAGTAGAAATTTGTTTCTACATAAGTTGCACCTGCTTGCAAATTATAGCCATAAGTGATGTCGATATCATCTACAAAATATATGTTTTTTTGACGGGTTTCACTTTGTGATAATTCACCGCTTTTGTGATAATAATCGCCAGTTAAATCGGTTGTATAAGTGTGTCCGCCGTCTACAATTGTGTCTAAGTATTTGTTGTTGGGTGAATTATTATAAGTATAACCGGCAAACATGTCGATGTCAGTATCATCATACCACACATAACCAACGCCATTGTTGCCAAAATTAGCATCGCCCCAAGAGTTTAAGATTATCCAAGCACCAGTATAACCGTCAGCAGTGATGTTGTCATCCCAACCAATGATGGTTATTGCATGACCGGCTATATACTTATCATCATCAGTATTCGATGTTGAAAGATATTTTTGTTTGATGTTTGGAATTTTGTATTCAACCTTGTCATAATTGGTTAAAGAAACTACTTTTGTATCGGCAACATTTTGATTACCCTCCCATCTTGCCGATAAACCAACTGCACCATGGTTCATAATGTGTTGCTTGATTGAATCTCTGCTGGAAGAAGTACTAAAAGCAACTTCGGTTAAATTGTTTGAGATATCCATCCTTGAATATTTGTTAAATTTTTCATAATATGTATTAACACTATCTTTTGTTTGAAAATACATATCATCATTTGGCATATCACATTCGGCAACAAGACCATACTCTTTTAAGAGAGCTTCATACATACCAAAATGGCCACCGTCGCCATATAAATTGCTGTACTCCTTGCTACTTAATGTAGAAATCCACGCTTCGGAGAAATCAATGTACTCATTTGTTGCCTTCATAACTGTTGAAGTAACAACCATATTGCCCGTATATGCCCAACACAAACCGTAAGCATTTTGATTTTGAGTGTATAACACATAGTCATCTCTTAAAGAATAAACTTGGGGAATTGTTGTTTCTTGTGCAGTGTAAGTTTGGTTTGTTGTAGCATAATTTTGAGATGGTTGAATTTGTTGCTCATCAAAAACATAGCCAAAATTCCTTGGGTTATGGTTTAAAGTTTGCTGGGCTACTGCTGTGTTTTGAGTAAAAATGCAAAAAGATGCCCCTACACAAAGCAAAAGTAAAAAGCATATAATTTTGAATAAATTGTTTTTCTTCATTTGATATCTCCATTAATTTAAATAAATTAATTTTATGACTTTAGTGTTTACAAAACGACAAGCAAATATTAAGAATACATCACACTATTTGTTTTTATTATATAACATATTTTTAATAATAACAACAAAATTAGCCCTATAAATTAATTAATTTATTAATTAAAAAAAAGAGCCTTACGCTCTTTTGATAATTTTTTCGGCACATTTTACGCCATCTACTGCACTACTGATTATGCCACCAGCATAGCCAGCTCCCTCGCCACAAGCAAAAAGTCCGTTATATGTACATTCATAATTTTCGCTCCTTATGAACTGAATTGGGCAACTTGACCTAGTTTCTGGAGCAATTAAAATGTTATTAGCATTTGCAAAGCCTTTGATTTTTTTATCAAAAAGTGGCAAGGCTTGTTTTAGGCTGTCTGTTGCAAAATTTGGCAAGCATTTTGAAATGTCGCAAAAGGTTACTGCTGGTTTGTAGGTGGATTGTTTGTTTACAAAAGCATTTTTATGTTCAAAGTCGTTTGCTGTTTGAGAATTTTCCTTGTTTAAAAAGTCGCCAACTGTGGTTGCTGGAGCATTGTAGTTTTTACCGGCTATTTCGTAGGCGAGTTTTTCAAATTTACGCTGATAATATAAGCCAGCCAAAACGTCTTCGCCGTCAAAATCGCTTGGTTCTACGTTAACAAGTAAAGCTGAATTGGCAAACTTGCCATCACGAGCAAAGTTGCTCATTCCGTTTGTTACAATTGTGCCGTTTTCACTGCTTGAAGCAACAATTTCGCCACCCGGACACATACAAAACGAGAAAACATTTCTACCACTTGGCAAATGTTCGACAATTTTATAGTCCGCGCTTGGCAAATATGGGCTGTTTTCAATGCCATATTGTGCTTTATTGATAAGGGGTTGCGGGTGTTGAATGCGAACGCCCATGGCAAAAGGTTTATGCCGCATTTGCACGTTTTGATACTTTAGATATTCAAAAGTTTTTATTGCACTATGCCCTATTGCCAAAATCAAATTGTTGGTTTTAAGAGTTTTTAATTGGTTGGTTGCTATGTCAAAATATTTGACACTTTGAATTTGATTGTCTTTTGTTTCAAAGCCTTCAAACTTTGCATTAAACAAAACTTGACCGCCAAGAGATATGATTTTATTGCGAATATTTTTGACAATATTACGCAAGTTGTCTGTGCCAATATGGGCTTTGTTTTTATAATAGATTTCTTTTGGTGCGCCGTTTAAAATAAACTCATTTACAACCTTTTTGCAATAAGGGTTGTTAAGTGTTGTGTTTAGTTTGCCATCGCTAAATGTACCTGCCCCACCTTCGCCAAATTGCACATTTGACCGCTCGTTTAATATGCCATTTTTCCAAAAGCTTTCTATGTCTTTTATTCTTTCGTCAACTGCTTTGCCTTGTTCTAACACAATTGGTTTAAGGCCCGCCATTGCAAGCGCAAGAGCGCAAAACATCCCACTTGGGCCAAAGCCAACCACAACGGGCGATGGTATATTTGTGCTGGACTTATCATATTGCAAGCCAGCATGGTCAGGGATTATGTCTTCAAAATTTTTTAGTTTTGCCTCACATTTTTTATCAACTGATATGGCAACATTAAGCACATATTTCACATCTGGTTTTTTTCTTGCATCAATGCCGAGTTTGATTATTTCAAAGCTGTGAATATCTTTTTTGTTAAGTTTTGTTTTTTTGCAAATGGCACTATAAATATCGTCTTGATTATAGTTTAAATTTAACTTTAGTTCGGTTATTAATTTCATAGGCTTTGCCCCACTATTGCACCGCTTGTCCAAGCCCATTGCAAGTTGTAGCCACCGCAAACGCCGTCAATGTCGACTGCTTCGCCAATGAAATACAAGCCCTTGTGATTTTTGCATTGCAAAGTTTGGTCTAATTGATTTAAGCAAACGCCACCACAACACACTTGATTGTTGTTTAAATTGCCAGTTGAAACAAATGTTAAATTTTTTATTGTTTTTGCAAGTTCGAAAATTTGCCCGTCTGCAAGCGAGCCAACTTTTTTGTCTGCGCCAATATTTAACCTTTCGAACAAGTTTAAGTTTATTGCTTTTACAAATATTCCGGTTAAAAATTCAGAAATGCTACTTTTTGCAAAAGCTGATTTTCTTTCAAGCAACATTTTGTTTAATTCTTCCAAACTAATTTTTGGCAAAAGGTCAATGCATATTTGATAATTTTCAAAACTGCCACTTCTTGCCATAAATGATGATAGATTGAAAATTACAATTCCACTTAAGCCGTCTTCTCTAAACAGCACCTCACCAACTTCTTCAAAGGCGTAATTATTTAGCATGCAACTCACCTTTACATCGCTAAGTCTTATGCCAGCAAGTTTGTTTTGCTTTTGTGTTTTGATTGCGCAAAGGCTTGGGGTAAACTTTTTGGTTTGAACGCCCAATTTGTCAAACATTTGCAAATTGATTTCGTTGCCAAGCGCAACAATCACATTTTGAAAATTGCAGGTTGAATTGTCTTCAAAGGTGATAACATATTGGTCACTGTTTTTGGAAATGTCTTTTACTGTCTTACCGCTAACAATATGAATGTTTGGTTTTGAGGCAATTGCATTTTTTAACACGTCAAGCACGCTGGTTGCCGAATTTGAAATTGGATAAACCCTACCCATTTCATCAGCATAAGTTGCAAGACCCAAAGACTTGAAAAAAGCAATAGTTTGTTCAACATTAAATTTTTTTAAGAAATTTGTAATGTCTTGATTGTAACTATTTTTGTCTATATTTAAATTTGTTAAATTGCATCTGCCGTTGCCGGTGGCTAATATTTTTTTGCCTATTTTATCATTTTTTTCAAATATTGTTACATCAATATTTTCATTAATATTTAAGGCACAAAATAAACTGCTTGCACCACCACCTAAAATACAAACTTTTTTCATATTTTTCCTTTATTTTAAAGATATTTAATTAAAATAATATTTAAAAAAATATAATAATTATTTTTAATTTATTATGTAATTAATTGTAAATAAAATATATAATTTAATTTATTAATATTTGAATTTTATAATTAATTTTTATTATTTTTTAATTCTCTCATATATTTAATTTGTTCTTGTAATTTTTGCATTTTTACATCAAAAATTGCATTTACTTTTTCGCTTCCAACAAAATCTTCAAGTTGTTCAAGACACATTTTTACGTCTGCAATTTCCTCAACCAAATTGTCTTCTACTTTTTTGTTTTCTTTATATTCACCATATAGGCATTTTCTTTTATATTTGTTAATAGCAACAATAAGCTCACCCATTTCTTCTATGGCTTGGTCATATTGTGCTATTAAACCCCACAATTCTTCTGCCTCTTTGTAAACTTTTAACCTTTCTTCTTTTGTCATAAATATCTCCTAACCTTATTGTACAAAAAAATAAAAAAATATGCTAGTCTTTTTTAAGATAATTTTATCTCAAAAAAATTAACATATTTAAAATTGGATTTTTATCCGGCCTCTTAAGTCCGGCGAGTGAAGTTATGATTTGAATTAAATGTGAACAACTTTTGCGATATGTCGATGAGACGAATGTCACATTTTGACTATCGCAATTTTAGTAAACATTATTCAAATCACAACGAACGAGCCTTTATTTTCCACAACCACAAGTTTTCCAATCGGTTATGCACTTTTGTGTATCGTCATCATCTCGGATGATAAGTTTATTTTCCTTGAGTGATTGTTTACACAAAATTACTCTTTGATTTGATGAGCCTTTCCATTTTAGTTTTAGTTCTTTTAATGCTGGAATATATGGTCCGTCAACCAAAACGTCGATATATTTTAAAAATGGCAAGTCTTTAATTTGTTCAAAGGTGTAACCAGTGTAGCACCAAATTGTTTTGGTGGGATAAAGTTTATGAATTTCTTCCATAAGTTCACCAACCACTTTACGATTGGTTGGAAAAATTGGATCTCCACCACTAAAGGTTATGCCTGCAATATAGTCTTTTTCTAGTTCGTCAAAAATTTCTTGTTTTGCGTAGTCGTCAAATGGTAAGCCACCGCACTCATCCCATGTTTCTGGATTTTGGCAATCTTTGCATTGGTGGTTACAACCTGACACCCACAAAACAACTCTCAAGCCATCGCCGTTTTTTAAGTCTGTTTTTGTTATATTATGATAATTCATCTTTTGCTCCTACATTGATTTTCTATCTTTAATTTCGGCAAGTTTGCCGTCGTTTATGAAACTTCTGCCGTTTACTCTTGAATAGCCAAGATAACCGCAAACTCTGTCTACTTCGGTTATGTTTTCACTGCCACATTTTGGACAAGTATTCATTTCTAATTGTTCATAGCCACAATCTTCGCAATAACATTTTTCCATATTGATGCCTTGATAAAAGCCCATTTTCATGCCACGGCGAACAACAGTTTTAAACGCTTCAATATTATAGTCAATTGGATAACGAGTGTAAGTGATTTTTCCACCGTTTGAAAGTTCCCAAAAGCGTTTTTCGTAGTCTTGTTTTTCAATTGGTGAAATATCTTCCCAAACGCCACAGTGGAAGCTGTTTGTGAAATAATCTTTGTCGCTAACGCCTGCAATAACGCCGTATTTATCTCTGAATTGTTGTACTTGGAGTGAAATTAAGCTTTCGGCTGGAGTGCCGTAAATTGCATACAAAATGCCGTCTTCTTCTTTGATTTTTGCAACATAATCGTTTAAATATTGCATAACTTCTAGGGCAAAACTGCCGTCTTCGATTATTGATTTTCCGTTATGCAACATTTGAAGTTCATTTAAAGCGGTATAGCCAAAACTAAATGTTGCATAATCTAATAATGGTCTAATTGGTTCATCTGGTTTTAAAAAGCCTTTGTATAATCCACCCTCCATAAAGGCAAGTGGTGATTTTGATGCTTTTATTTTTGATAAATAATCTTTTGTTTTTATGTGTAAGTGTCTTATCATTTCTAAATAATGTTTATACACCTCATAAAAATCCTTGCCTTCGGTTTTTGCTTTCATATATATCATTGGCAAGTGCAAACTGATTGCTCCGCCGTTAAATCTTCCAACAAAAACTGGTTTGTCGTCTTCGCCGGCTTTGTGTTGACCACCCTTTTCCCAATATGGACTAAGGAATGCTCTACATCCCATTGGAGAGATTGGTGTGCCATATTGTTTGTACATTGATGCAATATAGCCTTCGCCACTCATACTTAAATAATCTGGATATTGTGCTTTTGATGAGCAATCAATTGCTGCGTCAAACAAATCTTCACAACACTTGCCTGCGCCGTGAATATTTTCGTCATATAAGAACACAAGTTTTGGGAATAACACTGCTTTTTTAAAGCCTGGCGCGCCTTGACCACCTTTTCTAACTTTTAACATTGCAATTGTTGCCATTTTTTGAAATTTGGTTTGTCCCAAGCCAAAAGTAAATGTAACAAAAGGATAATCACCACGAGATGAGCCAACTGTGTTAAGTTTGTATTCTAGGGCTTGGAAGCCTTGCTCAAAATCTCTGCGAACTTTGTTGGTAGCGTATTCGTCAGCTTTTTTGTCAAATTCTTCTTTGCTCATTTGGAAGTTTTCTAAACCCTCTACAATTCCCCTATATTCTTCTATAAATTTGTTATAACTTTTGATTGCGTATGGCTCCAAAATTTTGTCCATTTCTGGTGCTGTCCAACCGCCATATTGTTGGCTGGCACTTGCCATAATAACATCACCCAAAACGTTAAAAGCAATAGCAAGTGTTGTTGGCTCGGAATATTTTATGTTGCCAAGTTCAAAACCTCCCGCAAAAACAGTTGCAACGTCAAATAGACAACAGTTGTAGGTGTCTAGTCTTGCACTTCTGTCGTGAATGTAAATGTAGCCATCTTTCATGGCTTGACGCTCTTCGCCGTTAAGGAAGAACTTTTTATAGAACTCACCATTAAGCTCGTTCCAACCAAGACATCTTTTTGTTGAAACCAAAGTACTATCGGTGTTTGCATTGCTACGGTCACCAATAAAGTCAATAGATTGAACTTTTTTGTAAACGTTGTCGATCATTCTAGAAAAGTCTTGTTTATAGTTGCGGTAGTTTCTATAACTTTCAGCAACATCTCTATTGATTGAATTAAGGGCTTGTTCAACAATAAAGTGCATTGTTGGAATGTCTATAAGTTTTAAATCTTTACCCTCAATTGGCACTGCCATATGCTCTGCTTTTTCGGTTACAAACTTTCTAACTTTTTCTATTTCATATTCAGATAAAATAACCAAAGCGCGAGCGGCACTTTTTTGAATTGCAACAACAACCTTTTCGACATTAAAATGTTCTTTTGTTCCGTCTTTTTTTATTACTTTTAACATAACTTCTCCCTTTTTTAATGTTTTAACAATATATTGTTATTTTTTGCATTTTTGCAGAAAACACACAATATGTTGTGGTTTGTGATTTTTTTGACCACAACATTTATAAACATAATAACAAAGCATAAAAAAAAATCAAAACATTTTTTAACAAATTTTAACTTTTTTTTGATTTTTTTAGTTGACAAAAAAAATCCAACCTGCAACAGTTGGAATTTTATATTAAACTTGTTTTATTTTTTCTAAAATCACTTTTAGTGCATCGGCATTTTTTATTTCGTATGCCAATTCGTCCAAAAGTTCAATTTTTGTTCGCTTTTCTTTTTGTTCTAATAGTCTTATAGCATCGGCCGTTAAAGCATTGCCACAATTAGGGCAAAAGTTATATTTACCTTTTATTAAAGTATCACAGTGACCGCAATGATCGCCGTCTATTAATGTTTTTATTCCGTTTGACATATGACTACTCCCTTATGATAACTTTTTCTTCTGCCACTTTTGCGGCTTTTTTGACTTTTTTTGCTTTTTTTCTTTCGAGAGCATCTGACTCACCATAATATTTTGTAAGCAAAGTTTCGATATTATCTTTACTGATTGTATCAATTTTTTGTGAGATGAGATATATTAACAATTCTTTATTTAGCAAATTTTGTTCGTTAAGCCTTGAAATTTCTTCGCAAAGGTCATAATCTAAATGTTCTGACATAAGTGTGCCAAAATTTATAAACTCTTGACAAATTTTGTAAGTAGGCTCGCCCAAATAGTCATTGCCACGAATATTGTGCCTGTCTGGATTTGGTGCAACAAAAATTCTTATAACCCCGTTGTCGGTGTTGGCTGGAGCTGTGTTACGATTTGAAGAAAGCCTTGCTGGGAAATCTCTATAGCCCGCAACTGAAACAAAGTAGCATGGTTTTTTTATCATTCTTGCGCCGTCTTGTTCTAAAACTGCTGCCCTTTCTATAAACATTTTGTTATAGTGGCTGGTAAAGTAAAAGTCTTTTCCACTTAATTTTTTTTGCAAACCCTCTGTTTTGGCTGCAATTGTTCCCGTTGTGCCTGCTGCCAAAAAGCCATGATCAAAAAGCACTTTAACGCTCTTTGGATTGTTGCCCGTATATTCGTTTCTAAAAACAAACTCTACTTCTGCCATTTGGCCAAAATATCTATCAGCTAGTCCCAAGCGTTCCATTAGGAGTTTTGTTGCGTTAATGCCGTCTTTTTCAAAAATTCTGCCTTCTTCTGTGCCGTCATAAGCGCCAATGATTTTGTCTTTTATTGGCATTAATAGCTCAGCAAGCAATTCGACTTGTTCTTCGTAATTTGGTGAATATATTGCCCTATAATTTTTACTACCGCCTGGAAAGTAAAACAAATCACCACCAAGCATAATGCGCGCATTTGGATCTTTTGCAAGTTCTTCTATATGGGCTTTAAATTTTTTTATTCTAAAAGGCTTGTCCTCTTTTGTTGTGTAAACGTGTGGGCCAACCAAGCCAACCATAACATTTGACAAAACGCAAAGGTCTAAGTGGTTTAATGCACCATTCAAAACTACTGTTGCTTTTTTTGATCTTGGTAAGCGTTTTGATGACTCGCCATAACTGCCAATTTGCTGTTCTAGTTGTTCAACAGTGTACATATTATTTCTCCCTTTCTTCTGGTGTTTTTGGTTGTTTTGGTTGTTTTGCCTTTGCAGAAACTTGCCTTGCTATACGCTCGGCTATTTCTTCCATTTTTTCTGGCGTAACCTTGGTTGCTTGATAATCTGCATGACGAGTTGCAAACGCAACAAGCTCTGGCCTATCTAAACTTATTGTATCAATGTTAAACTTGTATGGCATAACTTTAAAACCGTCATTTAGCGACATGTCAAGAGCATCATAATTTCTAACCGCTCTAATGCAAATAATGCCATTGTCGGTGTTTGGTGGTGGATAGCCCGCTTCCATAGCGTATTGGCTTGCCTCTTCTATTGCTGGAATGTTTATTGGAGTAACATTGCGTTTTATTGTTTGGCCTTTTGTTTGAGCAACAACGCTTTCGGTTGCATAAAGGTTTTTGTGAGTGTGACCTTGAACAATCATGTCATAACTGCCAAATTTTTTGCAAATTTCAAACATCGCATCAATAACTTTGCCGGCTTTGCCACTTGTGCCGCTGCCGTGTCTTACTAAAACTTTAAAATCTGTATAACCGCTTGAAGTGTATGGACATTTTAATCTTATAACCACCTGCGCCATATATCTTGCGTATCTGTCCAAAATGCCAAGTGTTGCCATTGGTGTAACTAATGAATCTAAACCGCTGTCTTTTGCCCTTGCGCCACTTTCGTGATTACCACTGGTTGAGCAAATTATTTTGCTTTTTATTATTGGATCACTAAACAATGTATGCAAAACCTTTTGTTCGTTCATTGGCGATAAATCATTTTCAAGCGGACTAGATTTGCCAAGGTTGTTTGCATTGTTCATTAAGTCACCATTTAAAATTATGTAAAGATTTGGAATATGTTTTACTGCTTGCAAATATCTTATTAATTTATCAATGTTGCAACCTGGCGAGCCAATATGCAAGTCGTTTAAAACCAAAATCATAACTTGGCTATGCTCTGACAAATCTTTATGTATTGTTCTAATTGGGCTAAAATCGTCAGATTTGATTTGCTCTCTAAAACTTTTAAGCCTTAGGTCTAAATCTGCAATAGTTTCGATATCATTTGGTTTTTTATATTTTTTTTGTTCCATGCTTTCCCCTTTGTTGATATGTTAACACACATTAATATAAGTGTCAATGTTTAGTTGCCTAAACCTTTTTTAATGCGCGTGAAAGTTCTTTTAAATTGTGATTTAATTTGTTGCTTTTTATTATTTCTTTAACAAGTGTTTCGAGGCCTTTGCCTTTTGAATAATTGGCTTCAGCCATAAAGTTTATTTTGTTGTTTGTGAGTAACTGTTTTAAATAATTTTTCTTTTTTTCGTTGTTGCTGTAAACACCAATTGCCTTGCCGCCGTTTTTCATAACAAGTCTTAAACAAGGAATATCAGTTTCACTATCGCCTATGTAAATTATGTTTTCAAAAGGCACAACTCTGTCTTCGTGACTCATAATTTCGTTGACTTTGTCGTCGGTTTCGTCTAGACAACCTTTGTTTATTCTAAACAAAAATTGCGTTTTGTTGGTGTAATTAACTGCAAGTCCCGGCCAAACAGCAACACCATTTTCGTCATAAATATATGAACATGCATATATTTTTTTAAAATATTTTGCTATTGATGTGCCCTCAATCATTTCTTTTAGGTTGGAAGACAAAATGTAATGCTCCACGTTTACACCTTGCGAAAGGCCAAACTCGTTGATGCGTTCAAACCATGTGTCAACGCCTTCAAATAGTTCTACTTTTTTGCCATAGTTTTGCAACATTTGCTTTGTTAATGGATTTCCATTTTTTTGACATTCTTGAACCATTGCAAGCATATTTGCAAGCATTTTGTCAGCTTTGTTGATATTTGCAAATTGATCCTGACTGCTCCAAAATTCTTCTGGAGTGAGCCCAATATCATCAAAAAAACCAAACTCTTGCATATTGCCTGGCGACAAAGTCAGGTCAAAATCATAACAAATTGCGACTGTTGGTAATCTCATATTACAATCCCCTTTCATCCAAATTTTTAAAGCCTTCTATGTGTGCAAACTTTGTGTCCCAAAGGCGTGCGTAGCACTTTTTGCGTTCTTGCATTAAATCTTTGCATATATATCTATATTCTTGCGATTTGAAATATGTTTTGTTAAATTTGGCAATGAGTTCCATATTTAATGCATCTTGATATGGCATGTCAAAATATTTTTCAATTTCACGCTTTTTGCCTTGAACTAGGTGCATTGTGTCGTTGAAACCAATAATAGCCTTTTGATCAACCTCATCAGGTGGGAAATCTTGGGTGTTAAAATCTGCCAAATACAAACCGAACTCGCAAGAAGTTACAAAAGCTCTTTGTTCTAGCGGTAAGGTTCGATAAAAACAATTTTGAACGTATTTTTTAAAAGACTTTTCAGATCCCACCAACCTTCGTTTTGATGGGGTTTCTTTTTGTGGAGTAATAGATGATATTATATTTTTCAAAAACAAAAAATCTTCTCTCATTTGTGGGGTTATTTCGTCAAAACGCTTAAATTTTCTGTTCCAAACCTTACCTCTTATTGGCAATGTGATTATTGATACATTACTGTCCCACATATCTGCTGGCAAAAAATATTCAGCATCATATTTTTTTCTTAACTGGTGAGAGAAAACATGGTCAATAGCATGAACACATTCATGTGCTATTATAACCGCTAAGTTATAGCCACTTGCAGAACTAATTTGCTCCAAATTTAGTTCTATACCACTATCTCTTGTAATAGCGGAATACGCAATGTCATCAGTCATGTTATGAGCAAAAAACTCAAAAGTTGGAATGATTTTGTCATTGCTGTATCCATTTTGCAACATATAGTCAACCTCAAGCCATTTTAAAACCCTAAGTTTTTGTGACAAATCCAACTTTGACCAAACGACATTTGCAAAGGCATGCCTAAAATTGTTGGTTGAAAGACAAATTTGCCTAGATTTACCGTTTGGGGCTTGTACTGTAACCACAATATCTTCTTGTGATTCAATATTAAAAAAGGCGTTAAGCATTGCGTTGTCTCTTTTGACATCGCCACTTAGCCTAACCCCCATATTTTGCAAAAAATCTTTATTGGTCATACAATAACATATTACAATAAATACCACTTTTCGTCAAGAGTATTTTAAAACAAAAAAACAAGCAGGAAGTTAGAAATTTAAACAACCTACTTGTCACTTTTTGTGTTCAAATTATGAACGTGCATTAAGTTTGATACCAACGCCCATGCTTGTGCTTACGGTAACATTTTTAACATATTGACCTTTTGCAGCGGCTGGTTTTGCTTTGATAACAGCGCCCATTAATGCTTCATAGTTTTCTAAAAGTTTTTCTTTTCCAAAGCTTGCTTTACCGATGATAACGTGAATGTTGTTTGTTTTGTCCAAACGATATTCAACTTTACCTGCTTTAACGTCAGCAATTGCTTTTGTTACGTCCATTGTAACAGTTCCGCTTTTTGGATTTGGCATTAAGCCTTTTGGTCCAAGAACTCTAGCAATACGTCCAACAACGCCCATCATGTCTGGAGTTGTGATACATACGTCAAAATCTAACCAGTTTTCTGATTGAATTTTGCTAACGATTTCTTCTGCACCAACGTAGTCAGCACCAGCCTTTGCAGCTTCGTCCGCCTTGTCGCCACGAGCAATAACCAAAACTTTAACAGTTTTACCAGTTCCGTTTGGAAGCACTACTACGCCACGAACTTGTTGATCTGCATTACGACCATCAACTCCTAAACGAATGTGAAGTTCAACTGATTCATCAAATTTTGCTTTTGCAGTATCGATGGCAAGTTGTAAACCTTCTTCTACTTCATAAAGTTTTGATTTGTCAACAATTTTAGCGATTTCGGTATATCTTTTACCTTTATTCATTAAAAACCTCCTGTGGTTCTAACAAATTGTTAAAAACAATTCTCCCACTTATTCTTCTACGGTTACACCCATTGATTTGCAAGTGCCAATAATCATTGTCATTGCTTGTTCAACTGAAGATGCGTTTAAGTCAGGCATTTTGGTTTCTGCAATTTGTCTAACTTGTTCCATAGTGATTTTTCCGACTTTTGTTTTGTTTGGTGCGCCTGAACCAGACTCGATACCTAATGCTTTTTTAACTAAAACAGCAGCAGGTGGAGTTTTAAGCACAAAATCAAATGATCTGTCTTGATAAATAGTTATCACAACAGGGATGATAAGACCAGCTTGTTTAGCAGTTCTATCATTAAATTCTTTGGTAAATGCTGCGATGTTGATTCCATGAGGTCCAAGTGATGAGCCTACTGGAGGTCCCGGTGTAGCTTTACCAGCTGGCAATTGTAGTTTAACAATTGCATTAATTTTTCTTACAGCCATTGTAAATTCCTCCTTATGTGGTTGTATCGAAATGCGTGTAAGATTTACATTTCTCCCACTAAATTAAAAGCACATTTGTGCATATATTTAAACAAGCATTTTGCTTGGTTAAACCAGTGTTATTAACAGTTTAAAGTGATGCCGCACTCAAATTTTGCCGTAAGGCAAAATTTGAGAATGAATAGTGAATAGTGAATAGTGAATAGTGATTGACAATTTTAAATAGGACAAACACCCCTTCAGTCAGACATTCGTCTGACAGCTCCCCCTTAAAGTAGGGGGAGCCTTATTTAAAATTACCCTACATTTTTCTCGTGTTTTCGCAAGAAAACACCTTTCACTTTTCGTTTTTCACGTGTGCGATAGCACACTTTTCGTGTTGCCGACAGGCAACCTTTCGTGCGTTTCGATAGAAACGCCTTTTATTCTGCAATCTTGCGAAGTTGAGCATATTCTAAGTCGACAATTGTTTCTCTACCAAACATTTCAACTTTTACTTTTGCTCTTGATTGTTCTGTGTCAACAGAAACAACTTCGCCAATCATTGTGTTAAGAGGACCTTCTACCACTTCAACTCTGTCGCCCTCAGCAAGGTCTACTTCTACTCTAACACGTTCTAGTCTAAGCCTTGCAACCTCTTCTGGTGTTAGGTCGAGTGGACGACCCTTAGGACCAGTGAAACCAGTGATACCACGCGTTCTTGTTACGTTGTGCCAAATGTCATCACCATAGATCATTTTAACCAAAAGGTAGCCTGGCATAACTTTGCGTTGAACAAGTTTTTTCTTGCCGTTTTTTTCTTCAATAACGTCTTCCATAGGGATAACGATATCAAAAATTCTATCAGTTAGATTATAGTTTAAAGCCATTTGTTCCAAATTTTCTTTTGCAACGTTTTCATAACCAGAGTAGGTGTGCAAAACATACCACTTTGCGTTTTCCATATTTTGATTTTCCATTACTGTCTCCTTTACATATTTTTTGTTAGTAAGTTATAAAGCAAATACAATAGTTGGTCAATGCCCATAATTACAAGCAAAAATACGGCTGTAACCGACAAAACAATGGCGGTGTTTTTCATAACCTTGCCAAATGGAAGCCAAGTAACTTTTTTGAGTTCGCTTACTGTACCTTTTATTTTGTTGGTACCTTTGCCTTTTTTGGTTTTTGTGGATTGAACGGTTTTTGATTTTTTTGCGTCATCAACAACAACCTCTTCTTCAACAACTGCATTTTCAGTTGATTCTGTAGGTTCTTCTATGACAACATCTCTCTCTTCGTTCTCATTTAAATATGCCATGATTTGCTCCTTAAATTATTTTGTTTCTTTGTGGGCAGTACGTTTGTTGCAACGAGGACAGAATTTTGTGATTTCTACTCTATCTGGGTTGTTTCTTTTGTTTTTTGATGTTGAATAATTTCTTTCCTTACACTCTGTGCAAGCAAGAGTTATGTGTGTTCTAGTTGGATTTGCCATGTTTCATTTCTCCTTAAAAAATAGCGCCCAAGTGGTGCTTATGGGTATATAATAGCACACACTCGGACGCTTGTCAACAAATAAATCAAATATTTGGATGTATTTTTGTTTTTTTTTAACAAAATATCAAAATTTGATATGACAATTATAATAACAATCTCTTTTTGAATTAAGATAGTTAATTTAACACATAACAACTAAAACCTACTTATTTATACCTAATATTAGGTTATTGGCACTATACCATCACTACAAACAACTTTTGTCGCTGGGCAACCGTCTATCCAATTATCCGCTTTGTCAACGGAATTCCATTGCGACATTGTACCTCTAAAAATTATTGTTGATAAATTATAACACCAACCAAACGCCGTCTCGCCTATAGTTGACACGCCAACTGGAATTGTTATACTTTCCATTTCACAATAGAAAAATGCATGGTCAAAAATGTGTGTAATATAATTAGGAATTACACTTTGAGAACTTCCTACTATCAGCTTTGTTGGATTTGCCTTTTCCATTATACAATTATCTTGCGAATAAAAATTCTGATTATCAGTTTCAACATAAAGAGAATACGAATCACAATATAATGCGTGATACTCGCCCCGCATGCCAAAATTTTTAAAATCACTTGGAATTGTAAGAGAATATAAATCTTCACAACACTCAAAAGTCCCATAAAATTGAGTTATAGAATCAGATAGTAAAATCCCTTTTAATGGTGACTCTTCGAATTCATAAGATGAGTTACAATAGCAAAAATCCAACCCGCTAGACATTGTTAATGAAGTATAAGCATCATCACCAGCAATGTCTTTTAAATAAGAAATATCTATTAATTTTCCTTGATCATCTACAACTTGATTTGGCAGTGTAATATGCTTGCTTTTATTCTCCGACCATTCTGGGACTCCAGTCAACGCTAAAACCGTCACCTCATCAAAATTTTCATCATAATAAAACGCCTCTTCGATAACGTATCCATCTTCAACGCTTGGTGTTTCGGTTTGGGCAAACTCTATGCCAAATGAAAAGGCTTGTAGGTCAAAAGATTCGTATTGGTCTAGTAGGGTTATTTCTATAACCATTTGATCTTCGAATGGTATTATTGTGTTGCCTTCTTTTGAAGCGGCTCTAATGTAGTCATTGTGCAACGCCACTAAAGCATAATTTTCTGTTTCATATATATTGTCAAAGTTTTGTATTTGTGTACCACCAACACGTAAGGTTGTTAGCCTTGCTGAAACTGGGAATAATGAATAGTTTTCTACCACCACTTTTATTCTTATAGTTGATGCAACCTCATTAAACCAGTCATCAAAATATATTGAACCAAAAGTATATGAGTCATTGTTTGATACATATATTGACGTATTTGTATTGTCTGTTTCGCTTGACCATTGTGCTTGGCTGTTTGATATTTGCTCCCACTCGTTGTTTGCATCTTTTCTTATTGCATTTTGAATATAAGTGGTTGCAACAACATCACAATTGTGTGCGGTAAAGCCAATGTTACCTGTTACTGAAAACTGTGCCCGCTTTGCCGACCATACGCCTATGGCTAGGGCACATACACATAGGCAAATGGTAGCAATGTTTAATATTAAACTAAATTTTCTCTTCATATTTCCTCCTAAATTTCTAACACAAACTTAGGCATTGCCTAAATTTAGTTACATTATAAATTAGGTGTTACCTAATTGTCAAACAATTTTAGGCAATACCTAATATAATTTTTTTATGATTAATGAAAAAGAAATAACTAAAAATTTAAAATATGAAATTGAACATTGTGGCAAAACTAAAAAACAAATTGCCGAAGAGGTAAAAATTTCTGCGCCCACACTTTCTCAGTATTTGTCAGGAAGAATTTTGCCTTCGGTTCCAACCTTTGCTATTTTATGCGAAGTTATAGGTTGTTCTAGCGACGAAGTGTTGGGTTTAAAAAAAATTTAAAAAAAATTGCCAAAAAATTAGCAATTTTTTAAATTGTATATTATTCAGCAACTGCAATATCTGATTGAGTTGTTTTTTGTTGCTTTTTTATAACTATTGGATCTGAGTTTTCTGTTATAACACTTGGAGTTATAACAATTTTTTGAATTGATTTATCTTTTGGTGTTGTATACATAATGTTTAGCATATGTTGTTCTAAAATTGTTCTAAGACCTCTTGCGCCGGTTTTGAGTTCTATTGCTTTGCGAGCAACAGTTTTGATGGTTTCTTGGTCAAATTCCAAATCTACATTATCCATTTCAAGCAATTTTTTGTATTGTTTTACAATTGCATTTTTTGGCTCGGTTAAAATTTTAACGAGTGCATCTTCGTCAAGATCTTTTAAGCCAACAACAACTGGAATTCTGCCAACAAGTTCTGGTATTAAACCATATTTGATAAAATCGTGCGGTTGAACTTGTTTGAAGTATTCATCAAGTTTTTCTTCTTTGACTTGTTTAACATTGCCATTAAATCCCAAACTTGTTGTACTTAAACGATTTTTAATAACTTTTTCCAAACCAACAAATGCACCCCCGCAAATAAATAGAATGTTTGTTGTGTCAATTTGAATGTTTTCTTGTTGTGGGTGTTTTCTGCCACCTTGAGGTGGAACACTTGCCGTTGTGCTTTCAATAATTTTTAGCAAGGCTTGTTGCACGCCCTCACCAGAAACATCACGAGTGATTGACGTGTTTTCGCTCTTGCGAGTGATTTTGTCAATTTCGTCAATATAAATTATGCCACGCTCTGCTTTTTTTATATCATAGTCGGCATTTTGAATGAGTTTTAACAAGATGTTTTCCACATCATCACCAACATAGCCAGCTTGAGTCAAGGTAGTTGCATCGGCGCAGGCAAAAGGCACTTTTAAAATTCTTGCAAGAGTTTTTGCAAGAAGTGTTTTTCCACAACCTGTTGGCCCAACCATTAAAATGTTGCTTTTGTCTAGTTCGACATAGTCGTCTAAATCTTCACCTTTGTTGCTAGAGTTATCAATTTTGTAGTTGATTCTTTTATAGTGGTTATAAACTGCAACCGACAAAACCTTTTTTGCGTCATCTTGACCAATGATATATTTATCTAATTCTGCTTTAATTTCGTCTGGCATTGGAAGTTCTAACTTGCCTAATTTTTTTTCTGGAACAGTTTGTTTCATAATTTCACGGCAAATTTCAACGCAATCGTCACAAATAAACGCCTCTGCATTGGGGCTTGATATTAATTTTTTTGCTACTCTTTGTGGCTTGCCACAAAACGAACATTTCATTTCTTTGTTTGTGTTGTTTTCCATTTTTACTCCTAATCTTACCAATCTTTCCTGAAAATTTCTCTGTCAATTCCTCTCGCCTTGCTACGCGTCATTGCTACCCCTTTACACAATATGAGGCTTTATTTATTGTCAAAATTCTGTGTTCGCGCAAACACACTCCTACGCTCTTTTTGTAAAGATTTTGTCAATCAAGCCATACTCCAACGCCTCATCGGCAGACATATAGTGATCACGATCGGTGTCTTTTTGCACTTTTTCTAGTGATTGACCAGATTGTTCACTTAAAATTTTGTTGATTTTTTCTTTTATTTTTTTGATATGATTTGCTTGAATTTCAATATCGCTTGCTTGACCACGAGCGCCACCTAATGGTTGGTGAATCATTATTTCGCTGTTTGGCAAAGCAAAACGCTTGCCTTTTGCACCACTTGAAAGCAAGAATGCCCCCATTGACGCTGCCAATCCAACACAAATTGTTGTAACATCACATTTTATAAAGTTCATTGTGTCGTAAATTGCAAGACCAGCACTAACGCTTCCACCTGGGCTGTTGATGTAAAGAGAAATGTCTTTTTCTGGGTCCTTACCTTCTAAAAAAATTAGTTGGGCAACAACGCTGTTTGCTGTTTCGTCAGTAATTTCTCCAGTTAAAAAGATAATTCTATCTTCTAAAAGTCTTGAATAAATATCATAAGATCTTTCGCCACTTGTGGTTTGGTCTACTACCATTGGTATTAACATAACTTTCTCCTTTTTTTAACAAAAGCAAAAAGCGATTTGCCTTTTGCTTTTTCACTTTGTTATTTAAGTATACACTATTTTTTAAAAATCTATTTAGGCAATAGTGTTGTTTTTTGTAAGATAATCAAATACTTTATCCATAAGTAGTTCATTTTTAATATATGCAAGGTTTTGATCATTTATTGTCTTTTTGTAAAGTTCTACCGATTTGCCAAATTTGTCTGCTTGTTTTTGGAAGTAAGCATTTAATTCTTCTTCGGTAACTTCTAGGTTTTGGTCTTTTAACAATTCTTCTAAAGTAAGCCTTGTTTTTACTGCTTTTTGAGCTTGTTCTCTATAGTTTTCTCTTAAAGCGTTCATATCTGAGTTTGTGTATTTGAAGTAATCTTCAAGTTTTAAACCTTGGTATGAAAGTCTCATTTCAAAGTCACGAACAAACATATCTAATTGTCTTTCGATTAGGCAGTTTGGAATTTCAACTTCTGTGCCATCAACAATTGCGTCAATAAGCTTGTTTTCGTTTTGAGTTTTAACTCGTTTATCAATGCTTTCTTGCATATGCTTTCTGATGTCAGCTTTGTACTCCTGTAAAGTTTCAAATTCTGATGTATTTGCAGCAAATTCGTCATTTAATTCTGGAAGTTCTTTATTTTCAATTTTGTGAAGAACAATTTTGAAAACTGCTTCTTTGCCCATTAATTCTTCGGCTGGATAGTCTGCTGGGAAAGTAACTTTGATATCTCTTTCTTCGCCAACTTTCATGCCAACTATTTGATCTTCAAAATTGTCTATAAAGCTGTGTGAGCCAAGTTCTAAACGATAGTTTTCTGCTTTTCCGCCGTCAAATTCTACACCATTTACACTGCCAGTAAAGTCTATGCAAACAAAGTCGCCAAGTTTTGCTTCTGCGCCTTCGCCTGCGTCAACAAATCTTGCTGCTCTTTCACGTGCTTGATTAAGTTCTTTTTCTACTTTTGCTTCGTCTACTTCTTCAGTGTATTTTTCTATTGTAAGACCAGTGTATTGTCCAAGTTTTACTTTTGGCATAAGTGGTGCAACCGCTTTGATTTCAACGCCATCTGCATCAAATTTGTCAACTGTTATGCTAGGTTGATCAATGATGTCCAAATCTTGATTTTCTTCAAAGAATTTTGTGTATTCTGCAACAAATGCAATGTCTAATGTTTCGTTAAAGAAAACATCTTCACCATAATTTTTTTCAATTATTTTTCTTGGTGCGGCACCTTTTCTAAAACCTTGAATGTTAAATTTGCCTTTGTTTTCTTGATATGCTTTGTCTGCATATGTTTCCCACTCTGCGTGAGTTAGTGAAATTTTTACTTCAACTTCTGTATTTTCTTTTCTTACTATTTCGTACATTATGTAATAACTCCTTTAAAAATTCGTACGAGAACAAATATAGCATATATAAAAAAATATTTCAACAATTATTGTCAACTTTTTTTATTTAAAATATTATACCTCTCGCTTATGCTCACAACATACCTTTGCACAAGGAAAGCTTTTGTTAGAATGACAATAAAAACAAACCTGCAAAAGGTTTGTTTTTGTTTAAGTAGTAGGAAATATCGTACAAGCGCCACATTTATGTGGCATTTGATACGATTTCCGCCCGTACCAAAAGGCATTTGTTTGTGATAACAAACTACAATCAACTTGTTGATTGTAAAATTTAAACTTGCTTTAAATTTAAATGCTATTTTATGTAGTAGGAAATATCGCCAAGCGCGAGCAAAGCGAAGCATTTGGCAGGATTTCCACCCGTACCAAAAACCATTGCTTTTGCGAATAGCAAAAGTGAATTTGTGAAACAAATACATAATTCCGTTAGGAATTGCATTGCTATTTTATGTAGTAGGAAATATCGCCAAGCGCGAGCAAAGCGAAGCATTTGGCAGGATTTCCGCCCGTACCAAAAACCATTGCTTTTGCGAATAGCAAAAGTGAATTTGTGAAACAAATACATAATTCCGTTAGGAATTTCAATGGTTTTTATTTTGATCGGTCATCCTGCTTAATTGGAGCGGGAAATTCAATACCAATAAGATTATCCAAAGCCAAATAATTTTTATGATAATAATATTTCATATCATGTTTGAGTGTTTGTATTAAATGTGGGCTTCTTTGTGAAATAACCTGATACATTTGCCCGATGTTTGACATTTGAGTCAAAAACTCTTGATATTGTGGGTTTGCCAAAATACTTGGATCTTGACTAGCCTCTTGTTTAAACTCTTTAAGCCCCTTTATAATATTTTCTGCAAAAAGATTTAATTTGAGCAAAAGAGATGGTACCTTTTTTTGTTTTGTTTCACGAGATAGTATTGTTTGAAACTTTTTAACCATACTGTGTGCGTATGCAAGTTTTTCTTCTAATTTAATTTCGCTTTCTTTTTTTTCTTGCTGTAGTTGAGGCTCTTGGCTCTGATTACGCTTTGCAAGTTTTTTTAATATGGTTTGATGAACTAAATCACCAAATTGTTGTCTTGAAATTGAATAGCCAGATATGTCTTTTATTATTGCTTTTTGTTTTTCTTGACCGTTTTTGTCAAGCAAATGTTCTACAATGCCAATTCCTTGAATGTGAAAAGGAATATTAACTTTTGGAAGATTTTTCTGCTGCTCTAAATATGTTTGATAAACTTCATCATTGAACACTCCGCCAATTCTCTTATCTCTGTGCAAATGCTCGCCATGATAATCGCTTCCGCAAGATAAACAAAGGCCTCTTTCTGCGCAAATTTGTTCTGTTATGTCAAACATTTTTCTATCAAAACCTGCACCATAAAATGCTTCTAATCCAGCAATTTTATACCCGCAAATTGATTCAAATGTTTCAATAAATTCTGTTAATACAATTTTTGGTTTTTTTAAATATGTTATCAATGTTCCTTTTTTGTACTTATCATTTTGTGGATCATATATATCACTATATCTAACACCATATTTTTGAGCGCAATATTCTATGCCGGCTCTTGAAACGTTGATAAAGCTTGGGTGTGCAATAACCAACTCTCCGCCTGCGTTTTTAACCATTTGCGCCATTTCGCTAATGGTGATTCTGCCAAGCGCTGCAGCCTCACGAACATCTGTCACCCTTGACATTATATATGGCTGAATTAATATGTTTATTTGTTGAGATTTTACTGTAACATTGTTGGCTTGCAACTCTTGTAATGCTATTTGAACAAAAGCAGCCTTGAAATCGTCTGTTCTTTTTAACTTTAAAAGAGGCAAAAATTTGGTAAATGGAATTGTTACACCAAAATTTTCATTGACGATTCTTCTAGCTGCGCAAATTTGCATGCCAATGTTATCATTTGCTGTAAAATGCTTGTGTGTTATTAGTGAATAGGCTGTTAGTTCTGGATCGTTTTCGTCATAGTTGTAAGCTAGTGTGTGGCAACGTGTGAAAACCTTTTTACCATAAACTGACTCCATTTCACATAAGTCGGTTGTAAATTCAACACCATTTATTAGCCTAACATTTTTGTATCTTTCTGGGTATTGAGCCATAAGCTCTCTTGCTTTTTTTACGCCCAAAATGGTGTTGTGGTCAGCAATGGAAATAACACAATCGCCACCCAACTGCTCTGCCTTTTCTTGACATTTTTGCAAGAGTTGTTCTATGGACATATCGCAAAGTTCTTCATCACTAAAAATTGTGTGCATGTGCATATCTACAAAAGCGTATTCTTTCATAAATTGTTTCCTTATTGGTAGATTTTTTCTTGAATGTAAGTTTTGAGATCGTCTTTTATTAAAATTTTGTTACAAATTTCATCAAAGAGCTTTTGTGCCAATTCAAATTGGTTTAGCCTTGTTAGATTCTCAATATATATTAATGTAACAAACAAATTTTTGTGGTCTAGTTGAGAATAATAAAAATCTATTTGTTTGGCATTGTCTTGAATGCTTTGCTTGATTAAACCGTCTAGTTTTTCATAATCTTCATCATTTTCTTCTTCGCCACCAAGCTCATCTTGCGAACGGCGATATTGTCTTGCCATAACTTCTTTAAGTTCTATTGCTTTGTTTAAAGACCTAATGAATTTTTCATAATTTTCGGCTTTTAGGCAAACAAAAGAATATGCTTCATATAAATTGGCTGGCACGCTTTGAGAGTGCTGATCGTACAGGTCTAAATCAAGACCACCCAAATATTCATAATTCAAAGCCTCTCTATATTCTAACGAATTTTTTACATCGCCATAAATAACGCCCTCTTCGCAAGCTATATCGGTTGAAATAAAACCACAGCATTGGCATTTGTAAACATATAAATCTTTATAATTTTTGTAATTTTTTAAATCTTTTGTAATAAAACTAAAGTTTTCATCACCATAAGAATATTCGACCATATTTCTACAGCTGGTACAAAACCCAGTATCTTCTAAAATTTTCATATTTTTCCCCTATCAACTTTATGATATCACAAACAATCAAAAAAAACAATAACAAATTGAAAAAAATACTGTTTAAACATTAATAAGTAAAAAAATCAGGTAGCTAACCTGATTTTTATTTTATTACAAAAGTATGCAAATAATTCCGCCCTTGCCCTCGTTGACAATTCTGCCGAGAGTTTTGCGCATTTTTCTTTGGGCTTCGGTTGGCATTTGGAATACTTTTGAATGGATGCCGTCGCACACCAAACTTTTTAGGCTCTTGCCAAACATATTTGTTTGCCAAATGCTTGCTGGATCTTTTTCGCATTGCTCTGAGAGATAATCCACAAGGTCTTGGCTTTGTTGTTGTGTGCCAACAAGTGGACTAACTTCAGTTTCAACATCAACAGCCATTATATGAAGGCTTGGTGCGTTGGCTTTTAGTTTTACGCCAAAACGACTGCCTTGTTTTACAATTTGTGGTGCGTCAAGTTCTATTTCATCCACTCTTGGCTCTACAATGCCATAACCAGTTTGTTTTACTTGCTCTAAGGCTGAAGCAATTTTGTCATATTCTTGTTTTGCATAGGCTAAATCGCGCAAATGTGTAACCAGTTCGTAATCATTTTTTATGGCATAGCCACACTCGTTGGATAGCACTTTATAAAAGAGTTCTTGCTTTGGTTTTATGTCAAAATATACTGTTCCTTCACCCATTTTGACTGTGTCGACTGTTATTGGCTCAAAGTCTTCGTTTTCTGTAAAGGCTATTTTTGCCCTGTCCACCTCACCAACTTTGGTAACATTTTCGGCAAACTTTTTCACTTCTGATATGATGTTTTTTATTATGTCATCTTCATAAGGCAATGCTTGTAACCATTCTGGCATTTTTGCCTTGATTGACTTTATTGGGAATTCTAAAAGCATTTTTGCAAAAATTTTTTCTATGTCGGCGCTAGTTAAATCTTTAACATTTATTGCAAGTGCTGAACAAGAATATTTCTCTGCCAATGTTTTTGCAAGATTGATTGTTTCTGGTGCATTTGGATGCACTGAATTTACTATTGTTACAAACGGCTTGCCTTTGTTTAAGAGCTCGCTGGCAACACGCTCTTCTGCTTGCATATAACTTGTTCTTGGAATATCAGAAATTGAGCCGTCTGTTGTAAGCAAAATTGCAATAGTTGAATGTTCTTCAATCACTTTTCGTGTGCCAATTTCAGCTGCTTCTTCGAAAGGGATTTCCTTGGCATCCCAAGGTGTTTTAACAAGGCGTGGTTTGTCCCCCTCGGCATGACCTAGCGCACCGTTTATCATATAGCCCACGCAATCTATTAGCCTTACGTTTAAGTCAACGCTATCCAAATTGATGTGAACAGCCTCGTTTGGAACAAACTTTGGTTGTGTTGTCATAACAGTTTTGCCTTCTGCACTTTGTGGAAGTTCGTCAACCGCCCTTTCTTTTGAAAATTTGTTTACAATATTTGGAATAACTAAGCTTTCCATAAATTTTGTAATAAACATACTCTTGCCGGTGCGAACGGGGCCCACAACACCAACATAAATATCTCCACCCGTTCTTTCGGCTATTTCTTCATAAATATCATATTTTTCCATACAACCTCCAAATAAGATTGATATATTGTATGAACAAACTTAAAAAGTTATAACTAAAAACATAAAGAAAATACTTATTTCATTCGTATTACTCTTGCATACCTAAAAAAAGAAATGCCTTGTTTTTAAGCATTTCTTTTTGAATTAAATTGCTATGGGTTGTTCTTTTTTGGTGGCATAGGTTTTGCTGGAACTTTTTGAGGAACCTTTTTTTGCGCTTGTTGTGTTGCAGTGTTTGAGGTTTGCTCTTGTGCCTGCTCAACGGCTGGTTGCTGTGCAACTTGCAAATCTTCTACTTTTGCATTTGGATTTAGTGCCATCCAATATTCTACAAGCTTTTTCTTGTCGCGTTTGTCTGCAAAATTTATCCAAGTTTGCCAATATAATGTATCAGAAACTTCTAAGCTTTTTGTGCTTCTTTCTAACGCTTGATATTCTGCAAGACTCTTATCGTTTACGCTGTGCGAATTTAATACGTCTGACCATAAATATTTTTTGTAAGCCTGCCTTTCATTTGGGGAAGCCATATAGTATAGATATACTTTGTTATATAATTCTATATCTTTACTTTTTAGGTCTTTTTTTATGTCATCATCATAAATGGTAAGTTGTCCGCTGATAAGCCTTTTTTCTAGTTTTATTGTGGAAATTTGCTCTATCATGCTTAACATCTGCATAAACACCAATATGCTTAGTGGCACACAAACGAGAATAATCATACCAATGGTACTGCCACAAAAGGAGACAATTCTTCTTAAAAACACTGGTGTGTGAACATATTTGCCAACGATTAAGTCTCCGCGTGTTAAAGCTGAATCTGCCGATGAGTTGTTGGAACCTTTTGTTTTAAAAAACATATTTCCCTCGTCATCAACATAAATGGCAATAACCCTATGAAAATAAACCTTTGCTTTTTTTTCTTGAGCTTCTTTAATATGCTCTTGACTTTGATCATTAATTTTTGGATATTCGTTTAAATCTACGCCAAGAACAATGTTTGTTTCGCTAAAATCAACTTCGCGACCGCCAGAATAATTATATTGTTCAACCATGTGAACACTTGATTCGCTTTTTGTTGATGATCTATAATAAAATGCGATAATATCACCCAATTTAACATCTCTTTCGTTTATCTTTTTGGTTAGAACAGTGTCATTAATTTTAAAGCCCTCGTCAATCATACTACCCGACAAAACATTTACAAGAGAATAACCGAATAGTGACGTAACCTTGTTTTGCTTTTTTTGTACTAGCATAAAAAAACTAGAAAACAAAGAAATTATTAAAACTGGCCACAACAAAATGTCGCCAACCTTGCCTATGAATCTATAAAACGAGAAAGATTTTTCTTCTTTGATTTTTTCCATACTTTTTTATTTTACATATTTTTTTTAATAATTACAAATTTTTTAACTACTTTATAAAAAATAAATTTGAATATTTGTCTACAAGTTCAAAATTGTGATTTAAAATTAGTTTACCCTTAAAAAAAACATTTGCTTGTTTTTCTTGGTTGTTGCTGTTTATATATACCACCTTATAAAAACTATAACCAAAAATGTTTAATAGTGGATTTATGTAATACATATCGTTTTTTATATAAACCACACCTATCATAAACATTACAACAAAAAATATGATTGCCATACTATACATTTCTATTTCAAAACTAACAGCAAACAGAACAAACAAAGAAAAATATCCCAAAAAGTGTTGATCGGTTAAATTTTGCTTTGTTGTAACTTTGACCCTTTGACCTTTTGTTGCTTTTAGTGATTTTACCGTTTTGAACAATGTGATTATTCCAAAAGTCATTGCTGATATTAAAATGACCAATAGTGTGCAGTTTAAAAAGTTAAAACTCCAATTTTGATTAATAATCTCAATCAATATTTTTAAAATAAGCAAAACAAACAGTGGTGCAAAAGAGGACAAAAAAAGACCTATGCTTTTTATTTTTTTCATAACTTTATTGTGTGATAAAAAAATTTTTTCATACCTTGAACAAAAACTCTAACTTATCACCATTGCTAAAATATACATTTCTATTATGGCATTGCTGCTTTAAATTTGCGCTAGCAAAGCATTCTTCAATGCACAATTTGACATTATATTCAAACAAGCCCTCACTTTGTTTTGCCAACTGTTTATTTCCAAAAAACTGTGCTTCTAATGGATAATAAAAATTTGCGTTTGCAATAAACTTTTTTTCATAGCCTTTTAACTCGACATATTTATATGCACCGTTGTGCCTAACATTAAAAACCAAAGTGTCAATTTCGTCTGGAAGCGGATCGTCCTCAAAAATGCCCTCTAACCAAAAAGTAAATTGCTTTACCATATTTGACCTCTTATCAGCACCGATATAATTATGCAAATTATGCTGGTGATTAAAAACACAACAGCAAAGTTAAAATACAAATATTTAATGTATGCAAGTTTTGAGGTTGTGATAATTAGTTTGGCAAGGTCAAAGTCCATATTGTCGGGCTGGTATATGTTTGTAAAATTATATTGCTTTTTTATGGCACTAATGTAACCCACTTCATCAAAACGCATAATGTGCTTGTAAGCAACCAAGTTTTCTTGACCTTTTACTTTTTTTTGTTTTAGCCTTACCCTTTTTGCAACAAGAGCAACAAAACTGTAAAAAATGGCTATGAGTGAAAAAATTATGCTGGCTACTGCAAAGATGTTTTGATAGGTGTTGTTACCAAAAAAAGTTGTCGCAAAGGCAATGACAGCACTGGCTAGCGTTAGCACCAAAGTGTGCTTTGCTTCGGCAAATTTTAAATTGTCAAAAATTACCGAATAAATATATTTTAATGTTTGTTTCATAAATATATTTTTTGTATTTATTATTAATTAATTCATAATTTAATTATTTATTAATTTATTTGTAATTTCTTCAAGGCTTTTTGTTGGCGAATATTTTATTGCCAAATTATTTATATTATTTTCTGATAATATTTTCACCGCACCGCTTGGAAACACAACATATACAACGTTGTATTTATATTTTGAAAACTTTGATAATATTTTAAATATTTTTACATTGCTATTTACTGCAAAGGCTTTTATATCTGCACCTTTTTCTAATAATTTATTTTTATTTATTATTAAAGAAATATGTTCATAGTTTGAATATTTATTCGAATTTATTGTCCCTGAAAATAAAAATATTGCAACAAAAATATAACTAAAATTTATGCAGGTAAAAATTGAAATTACAAATAAAATTATCAAAACCGCTGAAAAAATATAATTCAAAACATATGTGACTTTTATTGCTCTTTCTCTATCAATTTTTTTTGAAAGAATTGCAGTTAAGACTCTGCCGCCGTCTAGTGGAAAACATGGCAACAAGTTAAAGCCCGCCAAAATTAAATTACAAAAACAAAAGTAGTCCAAAACGTAATAGGTTGATGGAAACAGCCACCAAAGTGCCACACACAAAATGCAAAAAGCAATATTTGATAATGGCCCTGCTAGTGCAATCAAAACTTCATCTTTTGGGGCAAAGATATTTGTGTTGTAGTTTAGGCAAACGCCATAAGGCATAACATAATAATTTGCAAGTTTGTAACCCAACTTTTTTGCCATTAAAAAATGAGCCAACTCGTGCAGACACACAACACCAAAATATATGGCAAAGTTTAAAAATCCATCAAACAACAAAATTGCCAGTGCCAAGACAACAAACAAAACACTAAGCCTAAAACTTTTTGGCTTTTTCATATTATATAACCTTTGTTAAAAGTGCAACCATTTGGGTAAAACATAAAAAGCACAAAATTGGTGTTGCTGTTTCAAAAAATGTGGCTTTTATAAAATTTGTTTTTTTAACCTTGTATTTATATTTAACATTGTAAATGTTTGTTGCGTTTATCACTGACATTTTTATGCCAAAAAATTTATCATTGACCATGTCGTATTGTATGTTTATTTTTGTTGCAAAAGAACAAAAAATGCCCAACCATAAAGCTGGACATAATTTGTTAAGGCAAACATCAAACCCTTAGCTATAATGCTATGTTTTAATGCAGTTTGCTATTTGTCTTGCTTGGAAGCCATATTTTTTATTTCTTTTTTTACGGCATTTTCGGTGTTGTTGAAAAGCTGCTTTGCTTGGGGATTATGTTTGTATAGCAAAGCGCCTGCAACCATACCAAGTAGCACACCGCAAATCAAGCCCTCTTTCATAAAAATACCCTCCTACACATAGGTTGTGTAAAAAGGGTAAATTTATTCATATTATTCTTCAAACATAGAGTCAAACATTGCTTTTGCATTGCTTGAGCGTTTTTCTTCGGAGATAACCTCTTGTTTGCTTACAACATCAACTTTTTTGGTTGTTGTAACTGTTGTAGTTATTGTTTTTTTAAACATTGGACTGTTTAAAATTGAATATTCGCTTTTTGGTTCAACAAATTCAACTTTATCAATATCACTTAAAAAGGTCGATTCTTGTGGTTTTGCTTGGGGAAGATCATCTGAGAAAAATTCTTGCTCGATTCTTTCTTGAAGGGTAAGAGATTTTTCTTGTTGAGTGGCTTCTACTTGTTTAACCTTTGCTTCTTTGGTTGTAATATCTTGTTTTTCCTCAAGAATTTCAATTTCTTCTTGTTTCAATTCAGCTTGTTTTGTTTCTAAAACATTTATTGATGTTGGAACTTGTTGTTGTACATTTTCTAAAGTCTGCACTTTTGTTTGTTTAGCCGATGGTGCTTTTAATTTGTTGACATTTTTTTTGACGTCTTTTTCTAGTTTTTCGTGATAATCGGCAATTGCTAATGCCACTGCTTTAATTACAAAATCTATGCAATAAAGTTTTGAGGTTGGATATTCGCCAGTAACTTGATAAATTCTTTCATAGTCAATTTTTATTGCCTCTTCCAAAGAACAACCAACAAGACAAACACACATTGCACTACTTGCAGCAATTGTGCCAACACTGCCCATTGTTTTGAATCTTGCTTCGGTTATTGTTTGAGTTTCGTCCACCTTTATGTAAATTTTTACACAGTCGCCGCAAACTTCGTCTGTATATTTACCAATGCCGTCAGCACCTTGCAAACCACCTGAATTGAGCGGATTTTTGAAAAGTTTTAATATTTTTTCGTTGTACATTATTTTGCCCTCCCTGTTTTTGTGATTGGGCTGATTGATCTAAGTTTTGCAACTATCTCAACCAATTTTTCAATGGTGTAATCTACATCTTCTTTTGAGATTGCTTTGCCAAAAGAAAGCCTTATAGAGCCTTTTAAATATTCGTCAGGCACGTTCATTGCTTTTAAAACGTGTGATTTTTCTGCCACGCCAGAAGTACATGCTGAACCTATTGAAACGGCAATGCCTTCCATGTCAAGCATCATAAGCAAAGATTCACTATCGATCATTTCAAAACCAATGTTTATTATGCCTTGAACTTTTTGGTATGGATGACCATTTACTTTGGTGTAAGCAATTTTTTCTGTAACTTGCTTTAAGAAATATTCTCTTATTTTTTTGATTTTTTGTTGGTTTACAATTATATCTCTTGTTGCTGTTTCAATTGCTTTGCCAAACCCTGCAATTGCAGATACATTGCTTGTGCCGGCACGTCTTTTTCTTTCTTGATTGCCACCGTCCAACAAGTCCGCACATTTGATACCATTGCGAATGTATAGTGCACCGCAACCTTTTGGACCATAAATTTTATGTGCAGACATGCTTAGCAAATCAATTTCCATATCTTCTACATTGATTTTTACTGCGCCAATTGCTTGAACTGCGTCTGTATGGAAAATAATGCCACTTTCATGTGCTGTTTTTGCCATTGCTTTGATGTTTTGAATGGTGCCAACCTCGTTGTTAACCATCATAACAGAAATTAAAATGGTGTCTTTTCTGATATGGTGCATAAGGTCTGCTAAACTCACAAGACCTGTTTCGTCAACATTTAGGTAAGTAACTTCAAAACCCTCTTTTTCTAAGGCTTTGCAACTTTCTAAAACCGAATCATGCTCTATTTTTGTGGTGATGATGTGTTTGCCTTTGCTTTTGTTTGCCATGGCAACACCCTTTATTGCCCAGTTGTTTGCCTCACTGCCACCAGAAGTGAAATATATTTCATTGGTTTTTGAACCGATTGCTTTTGCAACTTTGTCTCTTGCTCTGTCAACAATTGCCTCCGCTTCACGACCAAAAGAGTGCAAGCTGTTTGGATTGCCATAAACTGCGTTAAAAACTGGTAACATTTCGTTTATTACTTCGCTTGAACACATGGTTGTTGCTGCGTTGTCAAGATATACTCTTCTCATATTAAAATCCTTTTAATCAAACTGATTAAATTTTAACACAAACCCAAAAAAATTGCAATAGACAATATAATATTTTATATCCCCATTTTTAAATTAATTTAAATAATATATTTCTTACATTTGTTGGAAGATTATTGGTTTGAACAAAATCTTTTAAAATGTCTTTCTCATGTTTAGGAAGCACCATATTTTCTAAAATAACATCACCTAAAAGTTCTATGCCTCCACCCTTGCCAACTTTTGTTGTAATAGGTATACCAAGCAAACTAAGTGTATCGATATATCTGTATACGTTTCTACTGGACATGTTAAACTCACGACCTATTTCTGTTGCTGTAGTTCGCCTTTTTTTAATTAAATATAATAATATTCCAAAAATGTAGTAATCTTTCATAATTTATTTATCTTCATTTTTAATTATATCATACATTTATAATAAATGCAAACATTTGTTCTATTTTATTATTTTTTTTTACGGGCGGAAATCCTGCCAAATGCTCGCTTCGCTCGCGATTGTCGACATTTCCTACTACATAAAAAAGACAAACTAAACATATAACTTAGTTTGTCTAAAATAATTAATACAGATTATTGTTATGCAAGTAGTCTTCCATAAAAAGCACTCACATATTAATATAAAATTTTGTTTTTGCGACAGAATTATTTGGTTATAGAAAAATTAACACATATTTACTACACAAAAAAGATTAGCCCAAAAACATAAAACTACCGCGCCATGGCGCACTCGTATCCAAAGTACCCCAAGCACTATATTGGGCACTAAAATAAAGTTCTTCTGCATGCCATTCAAAATAATACGTACATATTTGATAGTTATCCTCGCCACCCATATCAACACTCCAAACATGCGACTCTCCACTATCACCATTTGGCCCGATAACCCATTCATCCGCATCGTTACTGTGTTCTAAGTGAACCTGAGCATAATAATGTGGAGTAATTTTTTGATAAACATTATTGCCGTCTTCCTCTCCAACTATTGTAGGCAATATCTGTTTTTGATATAAACTTCCTTGAGTTGGGATATTATAATTTGTTCGAAACTCATCAAAATATGTTTTAGCATCACTATCTAAATATGTTGGCCATGTACTCTCTTCCATAGGGTCAAAATTTTCAAATGTACCATAATCTACTTCAAAAGTATGCTCATAGGAAATAAACGCATATGTCGTATCTGTTTGTAATAAATTTAACAACTGACTTCTGCTAAGATTATCGGTTGGTGTTTCTGGAACACCGTCTCCGTTTCGATCATATTTATATGCAAACCAACGTATTGGTTTAGTGTTTTGATCATATCCAAGATCCAAAACAATCGCTGGTCTTTCTACTAGACCATAGTTATGATCTATTACTTCCTCTCCGTTATCGTCATAAACCTCCTCAATCCAAGCACCCCAATAAAGATCATCAATTACCTTAAGTGGTGATTGCTTAAACTCTACTCCAAAACTATATTCGGCTTTTGTTAAGCCTGTTGCTGATTCTGATAGGTTTAACACTATTGCTATTGTTTTTTGTGTTTTGCCTTGAGCTGTGCCTAGTTTGGTATATACTTGGTTGTTTTCTACCGCTACTGAGTCTTTTGTGTAACTTACATTGGTTATTGTTGGTAAGGTTATAAATACATCTACTTCAAAATTTGATTGGTTTGTAAATGAAAACGTCATTGTTATTGGTTGTGCATTATCATAACTTGGCATATCGGTAAAGTATATGTCTGCAAACGATGCTGACATATCTTGACCACGTATTTGCAAATTGGCTGAGTCTGTTGCGTCATCCAATACATTAACTGGCGTTTGGCTTACCTCGCCACCCTCGGTTGTTGCCATGCCCGTAAATGCAATAGTTGCGTCTACATTGCAATGGTTTGCTTGAAATCCCACACTACCGCTTACGGCAAGTTGAGCATTTTTTGCCGACCATACACCTATGGCAATGGCACATACACATAGGCAAATGGTTGCAATGTTTAATATTAAACTAAACTTCTTTTTCATTGTTTTTTCTCCCTTTTTTAGAAATTCACATATAGTTTACCCCCCCCGGAATTAAGTCAAGTAAAATTTTAAAGTTTTTCAAAAAATCTCAAAAAAATGTTTTTTGACGATTTTTTTCGCTAAACTTTGGTGGTTAAGGCTAGTGTTTTTAAATTTAATGAAACCCCAACTCTAAAACAATGCTTTGCAATATTACTCGTCGTTTATACAATTATAGCGTAAAAAAACTAGGCATTACGCCTAGTCTGTAAAAATTATCCGCTTGTCCCCGCGAGCGCCGTTTGCAATTTAAGTCAATTGTGAGCGACTTATGCAATATGACTACGGCGATAAATAAAGTAATGCTTGCGTTTAAAAATTGGGCATGTATGTTAGCATAAACCGGGCTTTTGAGAATTTTTAGAAACTTGTTTCGTTTGAAAATTCTCAACCTTTGCAATTTATTTGCAAAAAAGGTGTTGCTAACATACATGACCAATATAATCTCATTCTTGCAACACAAGCAAACAATGCGTAAATTGCAAACAAGCGAAAATATAATTTATACCGCTTGTCCCCGCGAGCGCCGTTTGCAATTTAAGTCAATTGTGAGCGACTTATGCAATATGACTACGGCGATAAATAAAGTAATACTTGCGTTTAAAAATTGGGCATGTGTGTTAGCATAAACCGGGCTTTTGAGAATTTTTAGAAACTTGTTTCGTTTGAAAAATTCTCAACCTTTGCAAATTTATTTGCAAAAAAGGTGTTGCTATCATACATGCCCAATATAATCTCACTCTTGCAACCCAAGCAAACAATGCTTAAATTGCAAACAAGCGAAAATATAATTTATACCGCTTGTCCCCGCGAGCGCCGTTTGCAATTTAAGTCAATTGTGAGCGACTTATGCAATATGACTACGGCGATAAATAAAGTAATACTTGCGTTT
>SVIU01000044.1 GCA_015069335.1 Clostridiales bacterium | reverse complement strand
CACGTAGTGAAAAATTAAATGCAACAAACTAGGTTTAATATGTTTAGTTGTAAAATGTGTAGCATTTTGTAGTTAAGGTTGTCAAGGATAACCTTAACTTTTTTATGCTATGTATTCTAAAAATACTTCAATTGGTGTTCTGTAATTTAAAATTTTTCTTGGCGTATCATTAATTTGTTTGTTTATTGCCTGTATTTTTTGTCTAGTTATGGATTTAATGTCTTTGTTTTTAGGTATGTATCTTCGTATTATTCCGTTAAAGTTTTCAACTCCACCTTTTTCATAAGAACAATATGGGTGTGTAAAGTACACTTGGAAATTTTTGTTTTCAAGTTCTATTGTTTTGTAAAATTCTGAGCCATTATCAAAGGTTATTGTTTTAAATATGTTTTTAAATTTCTTGCCAAATTTTCTTTTTAAAATGTTAAGATTTTTTAATACTTCATCACTGGTGTGGTGTTTGAGTTTTATCATTAAACCATATCTGGTTAATCTTTCAGTTAAAACAAAAATTGAATTACAATTTTTGTCAACAACACAATCACCCTCCCAGTGTCCAAATTCCTTTCTTTCATTGATAATTACAGGTCTTTGTTCAATGCTTTTGCCAAGTTTTTTCTTGTTTTGTTTGATATATTGTTTTTTAGGTTTCTTTCTTCTAAGTTTAAATCTAAGGTGGAAAGGAGTAATTTTTAATTGGTTTCTATCAATGTAATTGTAGATAGACTTAGCAGAGATGTTTACATTAAAAGAAAAACCAAGCAGTTTGGCTCTACCAAGAGCAACTTCTGGAGACCACTTTTTGTTGATAACACAATCTTCAATGTAGGTAATTAATTTATTATCTTGTAAAAGTTTGTATTTAGCTCCACAGTTAGATTTATTTGTTTCATAGTTAAGTTGAGCCTTACAAGCAACATACAAACGTTTAACTTTGGAACCTACTTTAACAAAATCAGTATTAGATTTGTTGTTAAGTTGTCTAGAAATGCTAGACCTATGTCTGTCTAACAGTCTAGCAATAGAACTAGCAGATAAACCATTTCTGCTAAGTTTTTGAATTAACTTTCGCTCGTTAAGTGTAAAATGATTGAAATTTCTTTTCTTATGTGGTAAATTTTTCATAGTGGTTTTTTCCTTATGTTAGTTTGGTCACTAAACATATTAGCGAAAAAATCACTTTTTTCATACTCTTTTTTGTTGCATTTAATTTTTCTATCGACCTTTTAAAAAATCACTATTGACAATTGACCATGCGTAATATATACTTAAAAAGAAAAAAGGAGGTTGTTATGGCAAAAAAGCATAGAGAACTTGGAAACAAGGCACATAAAATTGCAAGAGCATTTACTGTTGGTGCAATTGTTTTGGGCGGTGTAGCATTGGCAGGGTTTGTTGGTGTGTTTGCTGCTGGCAACCCAGCATTGGCAATTATGAATGGTGGCTTTTTATTGGCTGCAGGTGGTGCTTCAATAGGCATGGCAGTTGGAGCAAAAAAGGCTTATAATGTTGTAAAAATCAAAAGGGCACAAAGGGTTGAAACAAAAACCGTTGGGTTGATAAAAGGTTTGGACAAAGAAAAATTCGCTCAAATGTCAACAAGGGCAAGAGCAAAAAAAATAAGAAGATATGTAAAAGCAAATATGACAAGCTGCAAACAAATAGGCGGCACAATTTTTGGTTATTTGCCTTCCGCAACCAGAATTGGTGACAAAGCAACCGAAGCATTAAATATGATTGATCAATATCAAATTCTTCAATCTTTAGAAACAAAGGCAAAAAAGAAGGCAAAATTAGAAAAAAGGATTCAGACAAAAAAGAACTTACTTGCTTCTTTGAGTTTAAAATCAAAACCAGGCAAATGGACAGAAGAATTGCCACTTCCTGATGGTGGCGTAATTTATGACCGCAGAAACGAAATTGACTGTTTTACTTTAGAAACAAAACAAGCCTTCCAACAAATGGTTGAAGGTCAACCAAAAACTGCAAAAGGCAATGGTTGCATGGTTGTTGCAAGGGCTGGTCAAGACGTTGCAGAGTCTCGCACTTATGCAAGGTCGTCTGACAAATCAAAAGCCGACAGTTTAGCAAAATTACTTTTGCAAGATATTTTGGCACAAAGCAAAAAACTGTCACCAGAAGAAGCAAGCGCATTGCTTCCAGTAGAAATTGTAACAATTGTTTTAGAAGATGATAAATATGTTACAAGAAAAAGTGAAACCCCAAAATCATTCACAAGTTTTGCTCAAATAGAGGCTGAACTTGGTGTTGATTCAGAAGTAACAAAATAAACTACATACAAAAACAAGGCTTTAATAGGGCCTTGTTTTTTTGTTTGTTTAAAAGACGTTTGACATTTGCCATTAAATATTTTAATATGTAAATATTAAAAGGGGGTAAAACTTATGCTTTGTGAAAAATGCCAAAAACAAAATGCAACCAGCATATTTTTATCGCCCGAAACAAACAAAATAATTTATCTTTGCGGAGCGTGTTATCGCAAAACCAATAATGATGTCGAACTTGAAAAGTTTGCAATAAAAGAAACCGTTGAAATAAATCCAGAAAACGAGTGTAAAAATTGTGGCACAAGTTATGATGAGTTTATTAAAACATCAAGCTTTGGTTGTGAAAAATGCTATGAGGCGTTTAAAGATTATATTGAAACAAACATAATAAACCTTTTTGACGAAAGGCAATATTTGGGCAAAAAACCAAACGCATATTATGTTGAAAAACAAATAAAAGAATTAGAGCAAATGGTGGAAATTTGCCTAAAAAACGGCAATTTGCAAAAAGCCACCAAATATGGTTTAGAAATAAAAAAATTAAAGGAAGATAATTATGCAAGATTGTAAAAATGTGCTTTATTCTTGTTGTAGTTATAGGCGAAACATCAAAGATGTTCCTTTTGTCAAGCGTCTTTCTGACACAGAACTTGCCGTTGGTGTAACTCGCTCTCTTTCTGAAATTTTTACAGATGAGTTTGAGTTTAAAAGCTTAAAAAATGTTTCATTAAACGAGTGTCAAAAACTCAAAGCTCAAAACATAATAACTGAAGAATTAATAAACAACAAAGACATCTCAGCCTATGGCAAAAGTTATGATGACAAAGCTTTTGTTTATGCCAACGAGCAAGAGCATATTCGCATTGTCAGTCGCCTTGCTGGAAATAATTTGGAAGAGTGCTATAAAATAGTAAACCAGTTAGACGACAAAGTTTTAAACAAACTAGAAATGGCGTTTGACATAAACTATGGCTATCTTACGCAAAATCCAAAACTTGTTGGCACTGGCTTAGAGGTGGAAGTTTTAATGTTTTTGCCAGCATTAAACCATAGCGATAAACTTAAAACTCTTTTAAAAGACTATCACAAAGAATACGAATTTTTAAATTTAGAAAGGGGCGATTACACATTTAAAAGTCCGTTTGTAATAATAAAAAACAAATACACCTTTGGCCATAAAGAAAACCAAATTGCCGCTAGGCTTCAAACAATTGTTGATAGGCTAATTGAACTAGAAAAAAAAGAAGAGGACAGTTTGTTTAACCTTTCGGCAAGCACCATTGTTGACAAAATTTTCAAAAGTTACGGCTTGGCGCTTTGTTCTTATAGGCAAACATTTGCAGAATTTGAAGGGTATTTGACAGACATTATGTGGGGCGATATTTTAAACATTTTAAAAGCTAGTAGAGTTGATTATTTGCAATTTTTAAACAATAACAAAACCGAAAATTTTGAGGGCATAAATTTAAAAGAGCAAGAAAAAATGCGGGCAAAAAACTTTTTTAATTTTTTAAATCAAAACATTTCAAAAGGAGAAGTAGATGTATAACACTTCCAGCGACAATTTAAGCAAAGTAATAAAAAATGCGGGCAAAATCACGCTTGAACTTGGTGGCAACCAGGTTGGCAGTGAGCATATTTTGTACGGCCTTTCAACCGTAAAAGATTGTATGTCTTACAAAATTTTGGCAGAATATGGCATAACAACTTCCAGCCTAAAAGAAGTGCTTTTGGCGCAAGAAACAACCGAAAGAGTTGCCGTGGGGGTAGATGTTGAACTCACTCCAAGAAGCAAAGAAATTTTGGCTGTTGCCAAACAAGTTGCAACGCAACTCAACCACAATTTTGTTGGCACCGAGCATTTGCTTTTTGCACTTTTGACATCAGCTGGCAGTTTTGCGGTTAAGATAATTTCAAACACTTTTAGGGTGAACTTAACCGAAATCAAAACCAAAGTTTTAACGGCACTTCAAACAGTTGGCGAAGATGACACAATTGACAATGGCAAACGTAGTGCACTCCCAGACAAACTTTTGGAAATGGGCACTGATGTGAATTTAAAAGTTAAGCTTGGCAAGGTTGACCCAATTATTGGCCGCGAGCAAGAAACCGAAAGAATTATTGAAATTTTATGCCGCAAAACCAAAAACAATCCAATTTTGATTGGTGAGGCAGGTGTTGGTAAAACAGCGGTGGTAGAAGGTTTGGCACAAAAAATTGTTGCGGGCAATGTCCCAGAAATTTTAAAAGATAAAATTGTATATTCGCTAGAAGTTGGCGGTCTTATGGCTGGCACAAAATATCGTGGCAGTATGGAAGAAAAACTTAAAGATGCCATAGAAACAATTATTGCAAGTCAAAATATTATTGTGTTTATTGACGAAATTCACACAATCGCACAAGCGGGTGCAAAAGACGGCGAGGTTAGCCCTGCGGATATGTTAAAACCATATTTGTCAAGGGGCGAACTTCAAACCATTGGTGCAACAACAACTGACGAATATCGCAAATATATAGAAAAAGACAAAGCGCTAGAGCGCCGTTTTCAACCAATTACAATAAACCCACCTTCGGTGGCACAAACGGTTGAAATTTTAAAAGGCTTAAGAGATAACTACGAGGCATATCACAAGGTAAAAATCACCGATTCTGCCATTGAGGCGGCGGCAGTTTTGTCGGATAGATACATCCTAGATCGCAGTTTGCCAGACAAGGCAATAGACCTTATTGATGAGGCGTCTGCAAGGGCAAGAGTTGCTTACAGCACAAAACCAAACGAATTAAAAGAAAAAGAAGAACTACTCAGTAAACTTATTGCAAACCGAAATGAATATAGCATTGCAAGAAATTTTGATGTTGTCGCACGCCTTAGCGAGCAAATTGCCATTTTGCAAAATGAAGTTGCCGAGTTAAAAGAAAACTTTGACGAAAATCAAAACCGCTGCATAAAGGCAAACAACATTGCCGAAATTGTTTCAAAATGGACAGGTATTCCTGTTACAAAACTCACCGAAAGCGAAAAAGAAAAATTGCTAAATTTAGAAAAAACTTTGCACCGCAGAGTTGTTGGTCAAGATGATGCAGTAAGCGCAGTTTGCAAGGCAATTCGCAGAGCAAGAGTTGGCATAAGCGACAACAAAAAACCAATCGGCTCGTTTATTTTTATGGGGCAAACAGGTGTTGGAAAAACCGAACTTACCAAAGCCATAGCCGAGGCAATGTTTGATGATGAGGACAACATAATCCGCATTGATATGAGCGAATATATGGAGCCTCACACAATTTCAAAACTCATCGGTGCGCCTCCGGGATATGTTGGTCACGAGCAGGGGGGACAGCTCACCGAGCAAGTGCGCAGAAAACCATATTCTGTTATTTTGTTTGATGAAATTGAAAAAGCCCACGCCGACATTTTTAATGTGTTCTTACAAATTTTAGACGAGGGCAGACTCACTGACGGTCAAGGTCGCACAGTAAACTTTACCAATACAATAATAATTATGACATCCAACCTGGGCAGTAGCCAAGCACAAAAACTTTTGGAAGAAGATGACGATTCAAAAGCAAGAGTAAACTCCGTTTATTTAGAAAGTTTGCGACATCACTTTAAGCCAGAATTTGTAAATCGTATTGATTGTGTTTGCATTTTCCACCCTCTAACCATAAACGACTTAACACGCATTGCAACAATAATGGTGTCAAACATAAACAAAAGGCTTCATCGCCTTGACCTAAACTTAAAACTCACTCAAAACGCACTTGACTATATTATAGACAACGGCGTTGACACTCGCTATGGCGCAAGACCACTCAAAAGGTTTATATCCAGCGAAGTAGAAGATAAAATTGCTCAAAAACTACTTCTTGGCGAACTTGAAAAAACCGGCACAATTGTTATTGATGTTGATAATGCAGGTTTGACATTTAGGTCGATGTAAACAAAATGTTATCACAAACTTAAAACATATATTATTTAATAATGTTTATGCTCGCTTTAAGCGGGCTTTTTTACGCCCAATTTGCTTACCTTAAACCGCGTAAAAAGCATTATTCAATAACTAATGGAATTTACACAAAAATATTTTTTTTAAAATTTTTTTTGCAAATTTGAAATTTTGCTTGACATCTCCGCGGGGGGGGGTAAACTGTAAGCGAGAATCGATTTTGGGACTCACGTTTC
>SVIU01000043.1 GCA_015069335.1 Clostridiales bacterium | reverse complement strand
TTTTTAGAATTTCAATAGGACAAACACCCCTTCAGTCGGCTAATTGCCGACAGCTTCCCCTTAAAGTAGGGGAAGCCTAAGCAAGCAACACTTTTACATTTCTAGTAAAATTTTTTTATTGTCTTCAGGCTGAAGTCATTAAGAATAAATTTCTTAATGACTTTTTTACAATCCCCCAGTCAGCCGTTCGGCTGACAGCCCCCTTGGTCGCATTGGGGCCTTTATTTAAGCAAACAAACAGGGTATAAATATTTATATTTCTTTACACCACTTTTAGTTGTTAATTTTTATAACCTAGCGGTTAAACTTTTCTTTAAATGCTTCCATACATTTTTCAATACATTTTTGTGCTTCTACCACTCCGCCACAAGATTCAATGTCAACCTTTTTATTTTCGAGTTGTTTATACACTGACAAAAAGTGTCTTAACTCTTCAAAAATATGTGTTGGGAGTGCTGAGATATCTCTATAACAGTTATATTGTGGATCACCAAATGGAATGGCAATAATTTTTTCGTCTAGCTCATTACGGTCTCTCATTTTGATAACACCAATAGGATAACACCTAACCAAACTTGCCTTTTCAATTGGTTGACTGCACAAAACAAACACGTCAAGAGGATCATTGTCTTCACTATAGGTTAGAGGAATAAAGCCGTAGTTCATTGGGTAGTGCGTGCTGGTAAAAAGCACCCTATCTAAAATAATTAGGCCCGTTTCTTTATCTAACTCATATTTATTTTTGCTACCCTGCTCGATTTCTATAAAAGCAACAAAATCGTCTTTTTTTACTCTTTCGGGATTCATTTCTGTCCAAATGTTCATATATTACTCCTTAAACTTTTTTCATAACAAAGTTTGACACACTAAAAATTTATTGTCAATCTCTTTTGATATTAATCTTGTATAAAAAATTTTTTATTGTAAAAACTAGTTGTAAGGAGGGTGAATATGATTATAGCAAACATTGTCGCATATATAATACTAATTATTGGCGGAATCAACTGGGGCCTTATTGGCATTTTTGGCTTTAACCTTGTTGCTGCCATCTTTGGCTTGACCATTGGCTCTAGCATTGTATATATTTTAGTATTACTTTCTGCTATTTGGTTGATTATTTCTGCTATTTCTTCACACGGAAGAATTTATTTAACTTCACGCGATAGAAACTAAATTTTAAAATAGCAACAAAAAAACCTTGTAAATGCAAGGTTTTCAGACTAAAGGCAAACTATTTTAGTTTGTCTTTTTTATTGAAAAATTATCATCTATTATCCAGCGAGCGAAGTTGATAATTTGTTTATATTAAATGGGCAAATGATAAAGCATAAGCCGGGCTTTTGAGAATTTTTAGAAATTTAATTTCGTGAAAAAATTCTCAACCTTTGCAAAATATAAAATTTTGCAAAAAAGGCGTTGCTTTTTCATTTGCCCATAATAAACAAATTACGACAAGCGGGCTTTTAGATTTTTGAAAACTGACTGTTGTAAAGTTCGTAATAAAAGCCCTTGAGTTTTAAAAGTTCTTTATGCGTGCCTTGCTCTATTACGTTGCCTTTGTTCATAACCAAAATTTTGTCGGCAGTTTTTATAGTTGAAAGGCGATGTGCAACAATAAATGTTGTTCTGCCTGTCATTAATGTGTTAAAAGCGTTTTGAATTTTCATTTCTGTACGCGTGTCAATGTTGCTGGTTGCTTCATCTAAAATTAGCATTGGTGGTTTTATGAGCATAACTCTTGCAATGCACAAAAGTTGTTTTTGCCCTGCCGACAAATTGCCACCGCCCTCGGTGATTTTTGTTGCATAGCCATATGTGAGTTTGTTGATAAAGTCATCCGCGCCAGCAAGGCGTGCAGCCTCTTTTATTTCTTCATCTGTTGCATTTGGTTTGCCGTAGGCAATGTTTTCTCTTATTGTGCCAGCAAAAATCCAAGTTTCTTGCAGCACCATTCCATATTTGTTGCGAAGCGAGCGTCTGGTAATTTTTGTAATGTCGTTGTCATCCACCAAAATTGCACCACTTGTTACATCATAAAAACGCATTAACAAGTTTATTAAAGTGGTTTTTCCGCAGCCGGTTGGGCCAACAATGGCAATGGTTTGCCCCGGCTGAACTTTTAAATTAAAGTTTTCAATAAGTTTTTGTTTTGGACTATAAGAAAAGTTTACATCCTTTATTTCCACATTGCCGTCCGTGCTTGCAAGTTCAGTCAAGTCTTTGTCGCTTGGCTCGTCTTTTGCATCCAAAACGGTGAATATACGCTCACATGAAGCAAGGGCTGCTTGAAGTTCGGTAAATTCGGTAGAAAGTTCGCTAAACGGTTTTCCAAATGAATTGGCGTAACTTAAGAAACTTGAAATTAAACCAACCGAAATTAAATCATATCTTATTTTTAGCATTGCACCAACAAAAGCAACCATAATGTAAACAAGTCCGTTTATGAATCTTGTTGCTGGGTTGGATAGGCTTGAATAAAACTCTGCCTTTTCTGCAACTTTGTAATATTTGTGATTTATTTCTTCCATTTGCTCAATAGCGTCATCTTGGTAGTTAAATGCTGTTACAAGTTTGTCGCCACTGATCATCTCTTCTAAATAGCCGTTTATTTCGCCCTCGGTTTTTGCTTGTGCGGCAAAAAGTTTAAACGATTTTTTTGCAATAAAAGCCGAAATTAGCAAACTAAGAGGCGTTAGCACCAACACAACAAGTGCAAGCGGAACATTTAGCACAAACATAAATATTAGCGTACCAATTATGGTTACTGCACCGTTTGTTACACTGCTTAGACCTTCTAAAAAACCGTCAGTCATAAGTTCGACGTCGTTTATCATACGGCTAAGCAAGTCGCCATGCTGATTGCCGTCCACAAATTTTAGTGGCACTTTGTTAAATTTTTTAAACATCAACTTTCTTATATGTTGTGCCGATTTAAAGCAATATTTGTTGGTGAAAAAGTTGCCCAAATAAGTGAATAACACATTTATTAACGTACAACCAATAACAATAAGACTGTTTGTTATTACGCCATTAAAATTTACATTTCCTGCGCCCACAATGCAGTCAATTGCCTTACCAATATAAACTGGCGCCAAAAGTTCAAAAAATGTTTGAATAAAAATTGAGATGAGTGCAACATACAAAAAATTGTGATAAGGCTTGCCTAAAGAAATTATTCTTTTTGCATAGCCTAAAGATTTTTTGAGCGAAAGATGTTTCTTTTTTGTTATTTCAAATTTGTGAACTGGTGAAACAACCGGACTTTCTTCCATAAGTGGAGTGTTTTTTGAAATTTTTGCTGGATTTGTGTTTTTCTTTCCCATTATTGCACCTCCACTTTGTTTTGAGAGTTGTAAATTTCTTTATACACATCACAAGAGTGCAAAAGTTCATCATGCTTGCCAACGCCAACAACATTTCCATTGTCTAAAACAATAATAATGTCGCTGTCTTTTATGGAGTTTGTTCTTTGCGAAACAATTATTTTTGTTGTGTCCTTTAAATTTTTTGTGATATCACGCCTTAACTTGTAGTCAGTTTGAAAATCTAGTGCCGAACTTGAATCGTCCAAAATTAAAATTTTTGGATTGCCCACAAGTGCTCTGGCAATTGTCAACCTTTGCCTTTGACCGCCCGAAAAGTTTGTTCCGCCACGCTCAACTTTGGTTTTTATTCCGTCGGGTTTTTCTTGAACAAAATCATAGCTTTGACTAATTTTTAGTGCATTTTCCATATCTTGCAAACTTGCATTTTTGTCTCTAAATTTTAAGTTGCTTTCTATCGTGCCTTTAAAAAGTGTTGGGTTTTGTGGAACAATTGAAACATATTCTCTTAAACTCACCATATCATACTTTTTGATGTTTACGCCGTTTATCAAAATTTCACCCGAAGAAACATCATAAAACCTTGGGAGCAAGTTAACAAGCGTGCTTTTGCCACTGCCCGTTCCGCCAATTACACCAATTGTGCTACCCGCTGGAATTTTAATTGAAAAGCCATTTAAAATGTATTTGACTTTGTTATAAGAAAAACTAACATTTTTAAACTCAATATCGCTTGGTGCGTTTTTGTCTAACAAAATTGCATTAGAATTGTTTGTTATTGAAGGGTTTAGTGCAAAAACCTCTCCAATTCTGGTTAGGCTGGCTCCCGTTCTTGTAAAGACAATTATTATTCTTGCAATTGAAACAAGTGCGGTGGAAATTAATGTGAAATAGTTGATGAAAGAAATAATTTGGCCCTGGCTTAGCCCGCCAACGTTAACCCTTACACCACCAAAATATACAACTGCAATTGTGCCAATGTTTACAAGAAGTAACAAAATTGGTTGCATTAGTGCAGAAATATGACCAATTTTTAAGTTGCTTTTTGTATAGGCTGTGTTTACTTTGTTAAACCTTTCAAGTTCATGCTCTTGCTTATTAAAAGCCCTAACAACTCTATTGCCTGACAAGTTTTCTCTTGTTACATTACTTACATTGTCCAAATTGACCTTTGACTCTAAATATAGCGGTGAGGTTTTTTTCATTATTGAAATAATAACAAGCAAAATGATTGGCATAAGAACAACAAAAACTACACTTAGCATTGGATCAATAATAAAACTTGCAATGGTTGAACCAAGTAGCAAAAAAGGTGCTCTGGTGAGTTGACGCATTGTCATACTTATTGCGTTTTCTACCTGTTGAACATCATGAACAATACGGTTGGTGAATGCCATTGTGGTATATTTGTCTTTTTCTACACTAGAAAGCGTTGTGATTTTGGTATACATATCCTTTCTTAAATCTCTACCAATACCACGGCTTACTGTTGATGCACATTTTGAACAACCAATGGCACTTGCAAAGCCAAGCAGATTCATAACAATAACAATAATGCTAACCGTTATTATATATACATTATCACCACTTGGAATGCCCTTGTCTAAAATTAATGCAACCAAAATTGGCGTCACCAAATCAAACACCGCCTCTAAAAACTTTATAAGTGGTCCAAGCACAACCCTGCCCTTGTACCTTTTTAAATAGTTTGTAAGTTTGAACATATGTAAATATTATTCCTTTTTAACATTAAAAATATTTGTTTTGATAAAACTATGTCAAAATATTAGCGAAAAAATAATTGTAAATATTATACAACTATTTAAAAAACTAGTAAATTGTTTTATTAATATTGTTTAACCGCACATAAAAATTTTCTAAATTAAAGTTGCCAAATTTCAAGAATTTTGCTAATATATACATAAGTTAAATAAAAGGGAGGATAAATTAATGAAAAAATTTTTAACTTGTTTACTCGCATTGATTTTGCTTATTCCTACTGGCTTTTTGCTTGGAGGTTGTGGTGGCAACCAAAACAAAGTGATGAATGTTTCGCTAAATCCAGAACTTGAATTTATTTTAAATGGAAACAACAAAGTTGTTAGCGTAAACGCATTAAATGACGAAGGTAACCGAATTGTCGCTAGTGCTACATTTGTTGGGCTTGATGCAAATGCCGCTGTGAATCTATTTATCGAAAAAACAAAAGATGAGGGCTATTTGATTCAAGGCTCGGCAAACATTAACCAAAACAATTTAAACATTGAAATTTCTGGCAATTCTGCCAAAGCGCTATATGATTCTGTAAAAGAATCCGCTGAGGAATATCTTGATGGTTTATCCGTTGAGATTGGCATTAATTTTTCAAACAACACTCTTTCGAAATATGACTTAATTGAAAAAGTTTCTGAGTGTATGAAAGAATACTCTGCAGAACAATTAGAAAAAATGAATGAGGGTGAATTGATTAATCTTTTGAAACAATCTCGTGATGAAACAAGAGAAATGTTTACTCAAGAACTTAAAGAGTTGTATTATGACTTGAGATTAAATGAAATTCGCGAAGCAAAATTTGAAGAGTTGATAAATATTATTGAAGAAAAAGGTAATTTGCTTGCACAAACATTTGCTACAATGGCTGAAGAATATTTGTCCACTTTGCAAGATACAGTTGCAGAAATAAAAGAACAATTTGCTGATTTGTATTTGCAAGCGGGAGCTGCTTTTGATGTTGCAATGAACAACTTTGTTGAGGCTAAAGAAGAATTTTTGGATGCAAACTTGTCTGGCGTGTTAACACCTGAACAAGTTGCTGAATATAAAGAAAATATTGAGAGTTTTGAAAATGCTCTTGAAACTGCAAAAACAAGCGCAAAAAATGCAATGGCTACTTTCGATCATGCTATAAATACTACACTCGCTCAGTTGGAAGATGTTCTTGAATCGGTTGCAAATATGTTAAGTAATGTTAACCTTGAAGCAAAACTTAAGACTGCAATGAATAATGCATCAAAAAACTTTAACGCAAGTTTTAAAGCGGAATTTAACGCAGAACTTAACACAACCCACTGGGGACAGAATTAAAATTAGAAAGATAAAAAGAGTTAAAAAACAAACCAAGAATAATTTTTGGTTTGTTTTTTGTTAACTTTGTTATGAAATTATGGCAAACAAATCTGCATTTGCAATTAAACAATCTATTTTTCAAAAAAAATTTTAAAAAACACTTGCCAAGTGTAAAAAAGTTTGTTATACTTGCAAAGTATTATATATGCAAAGTTGGCTGAGTGGTCGAAAGCGGCGGTCTTGAAAGCTGGTGGAAATCGGTCAGTTTACCTTTGGGATTTATATTGCGGACATTTCGATAAATCCCTTATATATA
>SVIU01000005.1 GCA_015069335.1 Clostridiales bacterium | reverse complement strand
TTTGACATTGGCGAGCAACTGCTAAATCCTGCCACCTCACAAATTTTGGCAGATTGGAACCTTTGGGGTCAAACACTTTTAGCAAACGAATCAGTTAATTTGGTTTTAACACTTAAATGCAACACTAATGAAAGTTTTTCCGCTGCAGAAGTAATCACTGCAGAATCTTTTAAATTAAACTTAGAGCAAGCGGTTGTAGGCACTGTGGGCGACGACAAGTTTTTATATGAAGAAGAAAATGGCAAATATTACATCAATCAAGTTCCAGCAGAAAAAGCAGAAGACAATGGTAAAATTATTATTCCTGCTGTATTGAAAGAGCAAGACGAGTCATACATTAAAGTTCACGGAATTACAAGTGCGACAATAGAAGAAGAGATTGAATTTGACAACGGTGAAGATTCTCGGACTGAAACTATCTACTTGTATGGTGGTGTTTTAAACCTTGACACTTATGAAACAGTAGAACTTGCAAATGGTTTGGTGGATCTTTCTTATAACTATCCATTTTACGTGGAATATACAGAAGTGAATTACGACTACGGCGTTTATGATATTTATGAAGGAACATATTCGATGCATGAACTTATTTTGCCAGGCACAGTACAATTAACTAGTGAAGCGTTTGCGAAATATGGCAATAATACTTGCATGGAAAACCTTGAAACGGTAACCATTAAAAATGGAATTAAAGAAATTCCAGATAGTATTTTTGATGCGAACTATACGGGGCAAATTCCACTGACAACAGTAAACTTACCAAACACTTTAAAAACCATTGACGACTATGCGTTCTATTGCGCAAGCCTAACATCAATCACCATCCCAAGCAGCGTAACAAGCATTGGCAATTCTGCGTTCTCTGATTGTACAAGCCTAACCTCAGTTAACATCGGAAACGGCGTAACAAGCATTGACCAGTATGCGTTCTATTGTTGCGAAAGCCTACCCTCAATCACCATCCCAAGCAGTGTAACAAGCATTGGCGATGATGCGTTCGATTATTGCACAAGCCTAACCTCAGTTACCATAGAAAACGGCGTAACAAGCATTGGCAATTCTACGTTCAATGATTGTACAAGCCTAACCTCAATCACCATCCCAAGCAGTGTAACAAGCATTGGCGATAATATATTCTATGGTTGTACAAGCCTAACCTCAGTTACCATCGAAAACGGCGTAACAAGCATTGGCGATTCTACGTTCTATGAATGCGAAAGCCTAACCTCAATCACCATCCCAAGCAGTGTAAGAAGCATAGACTATGACGCGTTCTATGGTACTCCATTCTTAACTAATTTACAAGAAAACAGCAATGGTGTTTACACCTGCTCAGATGGAAAGAAGATTGTAATAAGCGTTCCAACAAGTTTTTCTGGTGCATTTGATACAACAAATGTTGTTTGTATAGCAGTTTCTGCGTTCTCTGATTGTACAAGCCTAACCTCAATCACCATCCCAAGCAGTGTAACAAACATTAGCGATTCTGCGTTCTCTGGTTGCACAAGCCTAACCTCAATCACAATCCCAAGCAGTGTAACAAGCATAGGCAGTTATGCGTTCTCTGGTTGCGAAAGCCTAACCTCAATCACCATTCCAAGCAGTGTAACAAGCATAGGCGGTTCTGCGTTCTCTGGTTGCGAAAGCCTAACCTCAATCACCATCCCAAGCAGTGTAACAAGCATAGGCGGTTCTGCGTTCTCTGGTTGTACAAGCCTAACCTCAATCACCATCCCAAGCAGCGTAACAAGCATAGGCGGTTCTGCGTTCTCTGGTTGTACAAGCCTAACCTCAATCACCATCCCAAGTAGTGTAACAAGCATTGGCAGTCGAGCGTTCTCTGGTTGCAATCAATTGACCAGTGTTGAGTTTAAAAATATAAATGGCTGGAGGGCAAGTATCTCTAGCCATGTGAAACCAACGGATACGGCTGTAACAATAAAAGATGCTTCAAGCTCGGAAAACTTGCAATACAATGCTAATTTGTTGCGTAATACTTATGTAAGTCGCAATTTGGCGAGATTTAACTAGTCAAAAAATAAAGCAGTGCCTACGTAAGGTGCAGTGCTTAAAAAAGCATAAACTTTTAAACAAAAGTTAAAAATTTTTACAAACAACATTGGTTAACAATAAGCAAACCAAATCTTCGTGATTTGGTTTGTTTTTTTTGTTCTAACCTAAAAGCCTTATTCATACAATATATTGTAATTCGACAAAATATGAACATTTGCGAGCAATTATATAAATATATCGCATTAACTTATTCATATTTAAATACTATTATTAAAAGCGAGGTTTAAATGTTTTGCGTAGTCAAATCTAAATCTATTAAATATGTTCTTGTTGTTTTGCTAGCAAGTATTCTTTTGGCAATTTCAATCAATGGGGCGGTTTCTGCCGAAGTGTTTTTTGGTTATTCCACAAGAAAAGTTCCTATTTATTGTGTTCAAACTAATGAGCCACAAGTTGCAATAAGTTTTGATGCCGCATGGGGTGCGGATAAAACAAAACAAATTGTAGACATTTGTAAGGAGTATAATGTAAGAGCAACTTTTTTTTTGGTAGGCTTTTGGGTTGATAAACATCCTGACATGGTTGAGTATATTGACCAAAACGGCTTTGAAATTGGAACGCACAGCAACACTCATCCCGACATGACCAAACTTGGAAGCGAAGCACAAAGCTTGGAGCTTGACAAATGCACTGAAATGATAACCAAAATCACAAACAAACCAGTCGAGTTGTTTAGAGCTCCTTTTGGAGCGTATAATAATTCGCTTTTGGAAGTTGCCGAAAGTAAAGGACTTAAAACAATTCAATGGGATGTTGATTCGCTCGACTGGAAAGGTCTTTCTGCCGAAGCAATAACAATGCGAATTTTAAATGGTGTAAAAAATGGTTCAATAATTTTATGCCATAACAACTCGGACCATATTGTTGAGGCGCTCCCAATGATACTTGATAGATTGCAAAAGAAAGGCTATAAGGTTGGAGCAGTTGGGGATTTGGTTTACAGCGACAATTACACAATTGATAGAACTGGACTTCAAAAATTATTAGTTTAGGAGAAAATTATTATGAAAATTGAACAATTTAACAACAATCGCGTGTTTTTAAGTGGAACGGTAGAAAGCAAGCCGGTATTTAGCCACGAAACATTTGGTGAGCAATTTTATGAAGTTTCATTGCTTGTGCCAAGGCTTTCTAACCATTTAGATAGAGTGCCAGTTACAGTTAGTGAAAAACTGTTAACAGGTGGAAAATTTGACATTGGCAAATATGTTTGTATTAAAGGTCAGTTTAGAAGTTACAACAAACTAGAAAACGGCAAAAGCAAACTTATGTTAACAGTGTTTGTTAGAGAAATATGTGATTTTGAAGAAGATATGAATCCAAATGTGATTGAAATAACAGGTTACATTTGCAAAGAGCCAACCTACCGAACAACTCCTTTCAACAGAGAAATTTGTGATGTGTTGATTGCAGTAAACAGAGCTTACAACAAATCGGACTATTTGCCTTGCATAGCATGGGGTAGAAATGCAAAATTTGTAAGCGAACTCGCCATTGGTACAAAGGTGAACATTGTTGGCAGAATCCAATCGCGCGAATATCAAAAACACACCGAAGAGGGCGAAACATTAACAAAAACCGCCTATGAGGTTTCAATCAACAAAATAATAGAAGAAAAAGAAGAAACAGAGTTGGGTGAAGAGCAAGCTTAAAAAAATATGTGCATAATATGCACCTTATTAAAGAAAAAACAAACTATATTTATTATATAGTTTGTTTTCAGACTGAAGACAAACTATGGTTTTTATTTAGTTTGTCTTTTTCTTTTGGCATTTTTTAGAAAAGCCTCCCCCTACCTTAAGGGGGAGGTGGCAGCCTCTGGCTGACGGAAGGGGTGTTTGACTGCTTAAAAATAAAGGAATTTTTAGAATTCCAATAGGACAAACACCCCTTCAGTCGGCTAATTGCCGACAGCTTCCCCTTAAAGTAGGGGAAGCCTAAGCAGGCAACACTTTGACATTTCTAGTAAAATTTTTTTATTGTCTACACTCTGAAAACAAACTATATTAATCATATAGTTTGTTTTTTCTATTGGCATTTTTTAGAAAAGCCCCCCCCTAATGTAGTGGGGGAGCCTAAAAGATAATAATTAGATAGCAAATTTTTGTTTTAATAAATCACTTGATTATGCTTGCGTTTTTGGGTATAATTGTTGCATATTAGGAGATTTATGGACGACAGACAAAAATATATACGAAACTTTTGCATTGTGGCACACATAGACCATGGCAAAAGTACACTTGCGGATAGATTGATAGAAAAAACAGGAACGGTTAGCAAACGAGACATGAGCGATCAACTGCTAGACAGTATGGAACTTGAAAAAGAAAGGGGCATAACAATCAAACTTACTCCAACTAGAATGTTTTATACGTACGAGGGCAAAGAATATACACTAAACTTGATTGATACTCCAGGTCACGTTGATTTTACTTATGAGGTTTCTCGTTCGCTCGCTGCGTGCGAGGGGGCAATCTTGATTGTTGATGCAAGCCAAGGGGTAGAGGCGCAAACTCTTGCCAATGCTTATCTTGCAATTGATAATAATTTGGAAATTTTGCCGGTTATAAACAAAATTGACTTGCCAAGTGCAAACATAGAAGTTGCAAAAGAGCAAATTGAAGATGTTATTGGAATTCCAGCAGATGAAGCCCCTTGCATTTCTGCAAAAGACGGCATAAACATAGAGCAAGTTTTAGAGCAGGTTATAAAGCAAGTTCCAGCGCCAAGTGGAGATGAAAATGCGCCACTCAAAGCACTCATTTTTGATAGTTATTACGACAACTTTAAAGGGGCTGTTTGCTTTGTTAGAATAGTTGACGGAAGTTGCAAAATTGGCGATAAGATTAAAATGATGCAAACAGGCAAAACTTATGAAATTACCGAAGTTGGTGTATTTACACCAAATATGAAAGCAACGCCAGAATTAAAGTCTGGTGATGTTGGTTACATTTGTGCTAGCATTAAAAATTTGTTAGATACAAAAGTTGGCGATACAATAACCAATGCCGAAAACCCAACTTCTCAGCAGTTGCCAGGATATAAAGAAGTTCAACCGGTTGTGTTTAGTGGAATTTTTTTGGTAGACGGCAGTAAATATGGGGACTTAAAAGACGCACTAGAAAAACTCAAACTAAATGACGCATCACTTGTGTTCTCACCAGAAGTCAGCAAGGCACTTGGTTTTGGCTTTAGGGTTGGTTTTTTAGGTCTTTTGCATATGGACATTATCACCGAAAGGCTTGAAAGAGAGTTTAATTTAGACATCATAACCACAGCGCCAAGCGTTTCATATAACGTTTACACAACAAGCGGAAATATGCTTGAAGTGAGCAATCCGTCAACACTTCCACCAGTTGTGGAAATTGATAGAATAGAAGAACCAATGGTAAAACTTTTTGTTTATACTCCGCCGGAATATGTTGGCGCAGTTATGGAGCTTTGTCAAGACAAACGTGGCGAATATGTTGACTTGCAATATCTCGACAAACAAAGAGTAAGGCTTCATTACTCAATTCCTCTTGGCGAAATAATTTATGACTTTTTTGACACATTAAAATCAAGAACAAAAGGCTATGCAAGTTTAGACTATGAAATTTCTGGTTTCCAAAAAAGCGATTTAGTGAAATTAGACATTATGCTAAACGGCGAAACATGTGATGCTTTAAGCTTAATAACTCACAGGGAAAAAGCCTATGCTCGCGGTCGTGGCATTGCAGAAAAACTTAAAAAAGTTATTCCTAGACAACTTTTTGAAGTGCCAATTCAAGCTTGCATTGGTGGAAAAATTATTGCAAGAGAAACAATCTCAGCGCTTCGCAAAGATGTACTTGCAAAATGTTATGGTGGTGACATTTCTCGTAAACGTAAACTTCTTGAAAAACAAAAAGAAGGTAAAAAACGTATGCGTAGAATAGGCTCAATAGAACTTCCTAGCGAGGCGTTTATGAGCATACTCAAAACCAATGATGATGAAGATTAAGGGTGGTCTTGTTTTCAATTTAATTTAATTGCACAAATGCGTTTGCTTCGTCTTGGGTTGTTTTTAGTTTTTCGCTTACAGCACAAAAACTAAAAGCCAAAATACGACTACAGCAAAGCACATTTGCACAATATTATAAATCAATTGAAAACTTCGCCCATAGGGTTTTATTAAATGAGTAAAAGAAAAAGAGAATACAACAGAGAGACAAAATGGATAACAAACAAGCATTTGGGATATATATACATATCCCATTTTGTATATCAAAATGTAATTATTGCAACTTTGTAAGCAAATGCGATAGTAAAGAAAATATAGAAAAATACATCAATTATCTTTGCGAGCAAATAGAATTGCAAAGTGTCTTTTTTGCGGACAAAATTGCAACCAGCATATATTTTGGTGGGGGCACTCCAAGTTTCATAAATGAAAAATTAATTGAAAAGGTGTTAAAAACCTTAAAAAAATGCTTAAAAATTGATAAAAATGCAGAAATTAATATAGAATGTAATCCAAATTCGGCAAGCAAACAAAAGTTGGAGCATTATAAAAACATCGGCATAAATAGAATAAGTTTTGGTATTCAAAGCCTAAATGACGAGTGTTTGAAAATTATTGGTAGAAAACATTCAAGAAATCAAGCGTTAAAAATTATACATCTTGCACAAGAAGTTGGCTTTGATAATATATCTGCAGACCTTTTAATTGGCATACCAAATCAAACAACCAAAATGCTTAAAAGCGACATTAAAGATTTAATTAATGCAGGTGTTAAACATATTTCGGCATATATGTTAATTCTTGAAAAAGGTACAATTCTTTATGAGCAAGTAAAGGGTGGTTTGTTGCAAGTGGCAAGCGAAGATGATAGTGTCAATATGTACAAATGTTCATATGACAAGTTAAAACAATATGGTTTTAAAAGATATGAAATAAGCAACTTTGCACTCCCTGGTTATGAATGCAAGCACAACATAAACTATTGGGATATGGGTGAATATGTTGGGTTTGGTCTTGCTGCACATAGTTACTTTAATGGCACTCGCTATTCAGGGATTGAAAATTTTAAAGATTATTATAAATTTGTAGAAGAATTAAAATTTAAAACAAATTCGATAAAAAACAACGAAATAAAGCAAAATTATAGCAATTTTAATGAAATTTATTCAAATTTTAATAAAAGTTTATGTGAAAACTTAACAAAAGAACAAATTATTGAAGAAACAATAATGCTTGGTTTGCGACAAGCAAAAGGTGTAAACTTACAAAAATTAAAAGCTCTTGGCTTAGATTTGCAAAAAGAAAAAAAAGAGCAAATTGAATTGCTCTTAAAAAATAATTTTATAAAAATAGAAAATGATTATCTTTTTGTAACCGAACAAAATTTTGGTTTAGTTTCTGCAATTATTTTAGAATTGATTTAAATTCAGTAAGATTATATTTATTTAATTCATTTATAAATAATATTATCGGAAGTTTTGTCTGCAAGCGCCAAAGGCATTTGCAAGCAAAACTGATGTTTATTCAAAATGAGGAAGTGCGAGCTTGGCGAGCGTGATTGCAAAGCAAGCACAAAGTGCGTCAGCACTACTTCCGATATTTTACATTTTGTAAACAAAATAAAAAAAACACTTGCAATTTGGAAAAGAGTGTGTTATTATGGTTAAGTAATTTTGCTTAACGGCTATTTGTGGGGTGATGGGTATGGACTTAAACTTAACAGTTGAACTTGGCTTATTGCTCGACACCTATGGCACCTTGCTCACAGACAAAATGCGTGAAGTGTTAACCATGTACGTTTGCGAAAATATGAGTTATCAAGAAATTGCGGATTATTTTCAAATTTCCAAACCCGCAGTGCTAGACGCAATCAAAAATGCACAAAACAAACTTTTAGATTTAGAAAGCAAAGTAAAAATGCTAGAGTTCAGGTCAAAAGTTGCAAGTGCGTGCGAAGGCAAAAATGTTAAACAAGAATTACAAAAACTTTTAAAGGAGTACTAATAGGTGGGATTATTTAGCAACTTAAGTCAAAAAATGTCGCATATTTTCAGTAAACTCACCGCTCGTGGCAAACTTACTGAACTAGAAGTTAAAGAAAGTATGCGAGAAATAAAAATGGCTCTTTTAGAAGCAGATGTAAACTATTTGGTGGTTAAAGACTTTGTTAAAAAAGTTTCCGAAAAGGCTGTTGGTGATGTTGTTTTAAAAAGCTTAACTCCAGGCCAACAAGTTATTAAAATTGTCAATGAAGAAATGATTGACCTTATGAAGTCCAACGACCAAAAGTTAAAAGTTTCACCAGCTCCACCAACAGTTATTATGATGTGTGGCTTGCAAGGTGCTGGTAAAACAACAATGTGTGCAAAACTTGGTCATTTGCTCAAAAAAAGTGGCAAAAAACCCTTGGCAGTTGCGTGCGACATTTATCGTCCGGCAGCAATCAATCAATTAAAGGTTGTAACAAGTCAAGCAGGCATTGGCTTTTTTGAAAAGGGCACTCAAAACCCAGTAAAAACTGCAAAACAAGCAATTGAATTTGCACGAAGTCAAGGTTATGACACAGTAATCATAGACACCGCTGGTAGACTTCACATAAACGAAGAACTTATGCAAGAGCTTAAGTCCATCAAACAAGAAGTCAACCCAACCGAGATTTTGCTCACAATTGATGCAATGACAGGTCAAGATGCTGTTACAGTTGCCGAACATTTTAACAACGACTTAGATGTTACAGGCGTTATTGTAACTAAACTTGATGGCGATACTCGTGGTGGTGTTGCGCTTTCGGTTAAGGCAATCACAGGTAAACCAATCAAATTTTGCGGTGTAGGTGAAAAAATTGGCGATTTAGAGCCTTTTTATCCAGACAGAATTGCTTCAAGAATTTTAGGTATGGGCGACGTGCTTACACTTATAGACAAAGCTCAAGAAGCCGTAACTGAAGAAGAAGCAAAAAAACTGGAAGAAGCATTTAGAAAAAACAGTTTTACTTTTGAAGACTATTTAAAGCAAATGGAAAACCTTAAAAAAATGGGCAACATTAACGATCTTATCGCAATGATCCCAGGCCTTGGTGCTCAAATGGGCAATGTGCAAGTTGACGAAAAAATTCTTGTAAGAAACAAAGCAATCATTCAAAGCATGACAATAAAAGAAAGGCGCAATCCAGAATTAATAAAAGCAAGCCAAAAAAAGCGTATTGCAAAAGGTAGCGGCACAACAATTCAAGATGTAAACACGCTACTAAAACAATTCGAACAATCAAAAGAAATGCTAAAACAAATGAAAAACAAAAAAGGTCTTGGCAGATTGTTCGGATTTTAAAACTTGATATTTCAATTTGTGTATTAAACAACAAATTAAATATATACAAAAACAAAAAAGGAGAAAACAAAAATGGCAGTAAAAATTAGACTTACAAGATTAGGAGATAAAAAATCACCATTCTACAGAGTTATCGTAGCAGACTCTCGTTCACCAAGAGATGGTAAATTTATTGATATTCTTGGAACTTACAATCCATTAACAAACCCAGCAGAAATCAAAATTGATAATGCAAAAGCACAACAATGGATCAAAAATGGTGCTATAGCCACCGACACAGCAAGAAACATTCTTGTAAAAAGCGGCGCAATTGAAGCAAAAAAGAACTAATTTCTTAAAACAAGAGGTGAAATATGGAAGAACTTGTTAAATACATTGTTACAAATCTTGTAGACCATGAAGAAGAAGTAAAAATTGAGTCCACTCGTGAAGGCGACTCTATTAACATTTTGGTTACAGTTGCTCCAGATGATGTTGGTAAAGTGATTGGAAAAAACGGTCGCATTGCACAAAGCATTCGTGCAATTGTAAAATCTGTTTCTGCAAAAGAACATATTAGATACAATGTTAAAATAAACAAATAAAACAACAAAAAAATTGCCTTTTTGCAAGGTGATTTTTTTATGTTTAAAATTCGAAATATTTTTTTAAAAAATATCTAAAATTATTTGCTAATGACAAAAAAAATGTATAAAATATAAAAAAGGAGAAAAATTAATGAAAAGAAAACTTGTATTTATTTTTAATATTGTGTCATTTTGCCTATGCGTATGCGCAATTGCAATAGGAGTATGGTCTGTAAAAAGGGCATCACTTTTTTTAAACGGCGACATTGGCTTTGTTGGCAACAATTGCAACGCAACAATAACCATCGAGGTTGATGGCGCTGCAACCACCGAGGGGGGTGAAGCACAAAATGATTTATATGTTCAAAACGATGGCACGGGTTTGGGCAGCGCAACTAAGTCTGAGATTTTACTTAATGGTCAAGACCTGCTAATAAATCTCAATAGTCTGTTTTTTCCTAATTTGTCAAACGGCAGTACACCGCCTGAAATTGTTATGACATTTACAATTACAAACACATCAAACTTTCCAATTGTTGCATATTTAGAACTTGACGACCAACTATTGCTCCAAGAAAACAACATTATTGCAAGTTGGGATCAAATTGGTGGAACAATGCTAGAAGAAGAATTAATCACCATTCAACTCACTTTAAAATGTAATAGTACGCAAAGTTTTGCTACACCAGAAGTATTCAACAACAACACTTTTAAACTTGTTTTAGAACAAGCTGTTGTGGGAAAACAGAGTGATGGTTATTGGTATGAAGTTATTGATTCTGTTGAGCAAAAATTTTGCGAATATGACGGCAATTTGGTATTAACGCCTTGTTATCCAAACGGAGCATATATCAATTATGTTCCTAATGGAACTGGGGAAATAACCATTCCCGCGGTACTTCAGAAAGTGAATGGTTCTTATGTAAAAATTGATGGTATTTGCTATAATTATTTTGAAAATACCAACATTTTTTGGGATGAAGAAGGCAACATCATTGATGAAAGCGAATACACTGGCTCAGAACATGTATGGGGTGGTGATCAAATATATGGTACGATCGGCTTAAACGGATATTCTACAATAAAATTTGCCAACGGAATAAAAACAATTGGTGCATATTCTTTATGTACAATGGAAATGTATCATGATAATAACATCCATTCTATTGATGAGGGCGGTACTCGTCATATGGACTATGCAGTTACAACAATCGAATTGCCTAAAACTTTGACACACATAGGTGAATTTGCTTTTGCCTCTTGCCAAAACTTAAGCAAAAAATTAGTGTTGCCACAAAGTTTTACAGCTATTAAAGAAATTGAGTTTTTAGATGCGGATGATACTAGCTATAACGCTTGTTCGTTTAGTAATTATTATAATACAAATTCATATGCTATTTGGGCGGATGATACTGGGTTTACTGGTTTTACCGAAATAATATTGCCTTCAAGTCTTAAAACATTTGATGGATTTTATATTTCACATCATTATTTAATATACGCTAACATATCCGACACAATAATTACTTCACTTACAATCACAAGTGGAACTACAAGCATAAGTGAGAACGCACTAAAAGGTTGCACAAAACTTGCAACAATAAAATTTTTAGGAACAATGGAACAATGGAATGCAATTCAAAAAGGTGCAAACTGGAACTATCAAGTTCCTGCAACACAAGTTGTTTGCAATGACGGAAACGTTGCTCTATAATTACAAAACAAACTATAGGTTTAAAATATAAAAATTTTAAAACAAGGCAGCACTTTATTTAAAGCGCTGCCTTTTTAATGATCGTAATAAAAACAAATTATTTTTCACAGACGCTTTTTTGTTGATATTTTTTTTAAAAAAAAGTAAACTGTATACAAACAGAACAAAAAAGGAAAAGGTTAAATGAGAAAAACAAAAATAATATGCACAATTGGTCCTGCTTCTCAAGATGAAAAAATAATTGCACAACTTATTAACTCTGGCATGAATGTTGCAAGGCTAAACTTTTCACACGGGACGCATGAAGAACACACTTTAAAAGTAAACACACTAAAAAGGGTGCGAAGTCAAAAAAATGCACCTGTTGCGATAATGCTAGACACAAAAGGTCCTGAGTACAGAATAAAAACTTTTAAAGACGGAAAGGTAAATTTAAAAGACGGCGACTTATTTACATTTACAACCAAAAACATTGTTGGCGACAATACAAAAGTTGCGGTTAGTTACAAAAATATGGCAAAAGAAATAAATGTTGGTGATGTTATTTTGGTTAGCAATGGCCTTTTATCTTTTAAGGTGCAAAAAATTGAAGGGCAAGATGTTGTTTGCAAAGTTATCAGTGGCGGAGAATTGTTTGATAAAAAAAGTATGAATTTCCCTAAAAAAGTTTTTGACCACGCATATTTATCAGCTCAAGACAAAAAAGACATTAAACTTGGCATAGACCTTGGTGTTGACTATATTGCTTGCTCGTTTGTTTCAAAAGCGCAAGATGTTAAAGATGTAAGAAAGTTTTTGGACAAAAACGGCGGAGAGGATATTGAAATAATTGCAAAAATAGAAAATCAAACCGGCATAGACAACATTGATTCAATCTTGGCTGAATGTTCGGGAATTTTAATTGGCAGAGGTGATTTGGGTGTGGAAGTTGCTCAAGAAAACTTGCCGGGCTTGCAAAAATATTTAATTAAAAAAAGTAATGATGCCGGCAAAATTGTCATAACAGCCACCGAAATGCTAGAAAGTATGATAAAAAACCCAAGGCCAACCAGGGCCGAAACTTCAGACGTTGCAAATGCAATTTATGACGGCTCAACAGCAATAATGCTCTCGGGTGAAACCGCTATGGGCAAATACCCATTAAAAGCACTTGAAACCATGAGCAACATTGCCGAAATAACCGAACAAAGCATAAATTACGCAAAAAGATTTAATGAAAACACGTTGCTAAAAGGCAATCTAGACGCAGTATCTCGCGCTTGCGTAAGTTTGGGCATAGACACAAACGCAAAGGCCATTGTGGCTTGTAGTAAAACGGGCAGAACAATAAAGCATGTTGCAAGATTCCATTCACCAGTTGATGTTTTGGGCATGACTACAAATAGCAAAATGTTTTATAAACTTGCACTCCATTTTGGCGTAACTCCATTTTTGGCAAAAGAGCATAAAAGTTTGAATGACCTTTTTGATCATGCAAGAGATTATGCAAAAAATTGCTTTAACCTTAAAAAAGGCGACAATATTGTCATAACCGGAGGAACAGCAAGCATGACAAACACAAACCTTTTAAAAATTGAAGAAATTTAAACAACATAAATTAAAACAGTTATTATTATCATATAAAAAACAAAAAAACATCTTCGCTCGAAGATGTTTTTTTGCGTGCAAATCTTATTTATCCAAACTCCTATGAGTAAACATATATCTGCCTAAAATGTCAAAGGCAATTGTTGTAACAGCCAAAATAATTCCGCTGTATAGCAAATTTACATTTGGTACAATCGAGAAACTAAACAATCCAGTTGCCGAAGTAGTGAAAAATTTAAATATACCAGTGTTTAGTGAAGGAATAAACCTAATCCAACTCGCAGTTATGCTGCCAGCCAAATATGTTGATGCCAAGAAAATGGCATTTGAAATTGTTGTTGCTATAGTTGCGTGTTTAAAAATCATAGAAACAAAAATTGCCAAAGAAACGTAGAACACAGTGTCAATCAGCAAGCTTGCCATATACATCAGCAGCACAACAATAGGGTTGGTAATAATAACCGTTTTTGCATTTATCACAAGCAATACGCTTTGGAAACTAAAGCCATACATTGCAAAACCAATTGCAAGAGAGGCAAAAAGCGAAATCGTCATCAAAATCAATGCAACATTCAAGCAAGCCAAAAATTTGCCAGAGTAAATTTTATTTCGAGTGTATGGTCTTGTTGCAACCATTTTTAGCGTTCCGCTTGATTGCTCGCCACTTAACAAACTTGTTGCATAAAAAATTACAAAAATCATAATAAATGCAGACAAAATTTGCATTGCATAAAAAGCAAAGTCATAGGCATTTGTTTCGGCACCGCTGTTTTGCATAAAGTTAAAGCCGGTTAAATATTCATAGCCAAAGGTGTCGTTTGCTTCGTCCTCGTCGGTGAGTGTATCAAAAAAGTATTTGGATGTAGTAACGCTTTGAGTCAAGTTATATTTAGAAATTCCTGAAAAACCAATATAGTTTGCAATTTGATCATCAGTTTTGTCGCCAATTATCAAAAGTTCAAAATTGCTAGAAAGCAAGTTTTTGCACATTTGAAGATAGTCATAATACATTGCAATTCTTTCATTCAATTCATAAATAATTTGTTCATCGGTAGATTGTATATGCTCCGGCTCATAGTAATATTCACTAACAGCATCATACAATTCTTTTAATTTAAAAATGCGATTTCCTGTTGTTTTATCAAAATTTAAATAGTAGTAATTGTCAAGCAGTTCTGTTAAAGATTCTTCTTCAATTTCAACTCTTTCAAGGTCTTTAATTTGAAGTTCAAGGCTTCGTAAATCATAATTTTCTTTTAATAAATTTCTTCTTTCATAAAGTTGTTTAGCATCAAAATTTGAAACGTCCTCAGAACTTGGCAAATTATCTCTAAAATTTTTTAAAGTTTTATCAAGTTTTTCATAAAATTGGGTTGTCATAAAAAAGTTGATTTCTTTGTTTTTTATGTTATATGTCATATAGTCAAGAACAATGTTGGTTTTTGCTTTTAGGTCATTAAATACGCCCACGCAATTTGACTTTTCTGTGGCGTCAAAAACATTGTCCCTTATTGCATTTTCAACTACGTCGTCTAAATTGGTTTCAAAATAACCATTAAGAGAAGAAAAGTGTTCCCAAAATTTATCATATGTATTGTTTTCAGCAGTTAAACTTACTATATAGTTGTCAATATCAACTTTTGCATTTTTTAAAGGTACTTCTAAATCTTCACTTAAAAACTTTAGGTGAATTGCTTCGGTGTTGTTTAAATCATAAGTGTATTTTTTGTTTTCTGACTCGGGTTTAAAAAACATAAAAGAAACAATCAAAGCAACAACCAAAACTGCTGTCAAAATGTACATAGATGGACGCATAAAAATTTTGCCCAGTTCAGTTTTTGACATTCTAAAAATTTTTCTCATATTTTGCTCCTTATTAATTTATGCCTGTTCCAGACTTGCCGTCGTTGATCACTGTCAAAAAAATATCTTCAAGCGAAGCGTCAACTTCACCAGCACCAAAAACCATAACTTTTTTTTGTGTTAAAAAGATAATGATTTTTGCAATAGTGTCTTCATCAGTGGTAAACAAAACTTTATTTTTGCAAATTTTTACATCAAGCTTAAATTCTTCTTGAATAAGTTTGCCGGCAAAGTTTGGTGCGTTGCACTTGATATATTGCGATCCATCCTCACTAATATTTTGCCTTATAGAACTCATAGAATTTGTTTCAAGCAACACGCCGTTGTCAATTATTCCGATTGTGTCGCAAAGGTTTTGCATTTCGCTTAAAATGTGGCTAGAAATCAAAATTGCAATGTTGTGCTTGTGTGCCAAATCTTTAAGCATAAGCCTAAACTCTCTAATTCCATTTGCGTCAAGGCCGTTTGTTGGCTCGTCCAAAATCAAAAGTTTTGGATCATTCAAAAGTGCTTGAGCTACGCCAAGACGTTGTTTCATACCAAGCGAATATTTTGAAACCTTTTCTCTAATACGGTTAGAAAGACCAACTGTTTCAACAACCATATCAATTTTATGCTTGTCTTTTACATTTGAAAGCCTTGCCAAATATTTCAAGTTTTGATAACCGGTTAAGTAGTTGTAAAATTCTGGCACTTCAACAATTGTTCCAACTTTTTCCATGGCTTTTTCAAATTTGTATTTTACAGAATTGCCGCAAACAAAAGCATCACCACTAGAAATTGTGGTAAGACCAGTGAGCATTTTAATGGTTGTGCTTTTGCCGGCACCATTTGCGCCCAAAAAACCAAAAATCTCACCCTCTCTAACCACAAGTGAGAGGTTGTTAACAGCAGTTCTTTTTCCAAAGTGTTTTGTTAAATTTTTTATTTCTAAAACAGTTTTTGGCATTTTTACTCCTTAATTTTCTTCAATAAACATTTCATAAACATTTTCATATGCACTGTGTGCATTTTCTTGCCACCTACGGCAAGCCTCAATGGCACTTTGCCTTGTTGGCGCTTTTATTTTTATTTCAAAAAGTGGCTCGCCCTGAAGGCTGTCAGACCTGATTTTTAAAACAACAATATACGAGCCGTCCTCAGATTTAAAAAACGTAGAAACATATTCTTGCGAGCGTTTAAAGTGCATACGGTTTTGACGAGTGAACTCTGTGATGTCTTCTCTTAAAAAATCCGGAAGTTTTGAATAAAAGTGATTTAAACAATTTCTGCCGTCATATGTGATATTAAAACGATCCTCACCGTCTTGACTGCTGGTTTTATAAATTAAATTTGTTTCAACAAGTTTATACAAATATTCTTTGCAGTCCATATAAGAAATCCAATTTTTGCGGTTGTAACAAATGTCAAAAATTGTGTTTTCAGTAAGCGGAAACTCCATTTTGTCAAGCGTAAATAAAAGTAGCAATTTGCATTGCATTGGGTCAATTATTGGGAGTTGTATTTCTTTGCTATTATGTTCCATAATAGTATTATAACAAATATATGTCAAAAACGCAAGACAACATTTGTTTTTTGTGGGTTAAATTTGCTTTTTTAGTAAATAATCAAAATATGAACAAAAAATCAAACACAAATTGGCTTGCTGGCAAGACGGTTTTAATAACCGGTGCTGGCAGTGGCATAGGCAAACATCTTGCCTTTAAACTCATTGTAAAATACAATTGCAGAGTGATTGGCGTATCAAAAGACGCTAGCGAATTAAAGGCATTTAAATTTAAAATCAGTCAATATGGCGAAAAGTTTGAATATCACGTTTTTGACGTAACTAAAGAAGAAAAATGGAAAGAATTGGCTTTAGCCTTGCAAGAGCAAAATATTGGCGTTGATGTTTTAATAAACTGCGTTGGAGAACTAGCAAAATTTACAAGGGCAGAAAATCATAAGTTTAAAGAAATAAATAGTGCCATGGCAACAAATTTTTATGCAAACATATTTGCAGTTAACCATATGTTGCCAATTTTAAAAAAATCTAATTCGCCAAGCATTGTCAATGTGAGTTGCGTGTCTGCAATGCTTCCCGTAAAAGGCACAAGCATTTATTCGGCAAGTAAATCTGCCCTAAAAAGTTATACCGAAATTTTGCAGCAAGAACTCGAAGAATTTTATGTTGCCATAATTCTTCTTGGCAAAGTAAAAACCAATTTTTTAAAAAATCAAGACGAGCTTGATCAAAAGAAGATTTACAAAAGAGCAATGTCGCCAAATAGTGCAAGCGATAAAATTATAAAAGCCCTAAACAAAAAGAAAAAAAGAATTGTAGTTGGTTATGACGCAAAACTTGGTGATTATCTTTCAAGATTTGCTCCAAACTTTGCAAGCCGACTCACCAACAGATTTTTAAAAAAACGAAAAATTCGCATTTAATAAAAAAGTGTAAAGTCAAAAAAATTTAACTTGTAGAATTGTTTTGATTTTACATTTTTTTGTTGTATAATAAGTTTTTGATAGGAGAAAAAATGTTAGCAAAAGTATTTAGTTATGGTTTAAGCGGTTTAGAAGGTTTTCCCGTTGTTGTAGAAACAGACATCTCGTCTGGTCTTAGCAAATTTGACATTGTTGGTCTTGCCGACACTGCTATTAAAGAAAGCAAAGACAGGGTTAAATCTGCAATAAAAAACTCTGGTTTAAATTATCCAATTGACGCAATAACGGTCAATTTGGCACCAGCCGACAAGAAAAAAGAAGGGCCTCTTTACGATTTGCCAATTGCAGTTTCGCTTTTATGCGCATCGGGCTCAATAAACTATGCATTGGTTAAAGATACAATTTTTTTGGGCGAACTATCTTTAGACGGCTCGGTAAAAAAGGTTAATGGCATTTTGCCAATTTTAATTTCTGCCAGAGCAAACGGTTACAAAACATTTATTTTGCCAAAAGAAAATGCTGTTGAAGCAAGTTTTATTGACGGCATTGACATTTTTGTTGCAAACACTTTGGTGCAAATAGTAAATCACTATTCGCCAGAAAATAATATTACGCTTGAAAAAGTGCAAACCTCAAATTATGATTCAATTCAAGAAGAGGGCCTTGCAGACGTAATAGATATGAAAAATGTAAAAGGTCAAGCAAGTGCCAAAAGGGCATTAGAAATTGCCGCAGCGGGCGGACACAATGTGCTTATGATTGGCCCACCAGGAAGCGGCAAGACCTTGCTTGCAAAATGTTTTGCAGGCATATTACCAAATATGACTTTTGACGAAGCGTTGGAAGTTACAAAAATACACAGCATTGCTGGTGTGCTTGACAGCAAAAAGGGCATAATTACAAACCGCCCATTTAGAACGCCACACCACACAGCAACAACCATTGCTCTTGCCGGCGGTGGCAAAGATGCAAAGCCGGGCGAAATATCACTTGCCCACAACGGCGTGTTGTTTTTGGACGAACTTCCAGAATACAAAAGAGATTTTATTGAAACATTAAGACAACCACTAGAAGACGGCAAAATTACAGTTGCAAGAAACAAACTTACAGTTACATATCCATCATCGTTTATTATGGTGTCTAGTATGAACCCTTGCCCTTGCGGAAATTACGGAAGCAAAACACAAGTGTGCAGATGCTCACCAAATCAAATTCACAACTATTTAAACAAACTTAGCGGACCTATTATGGACAGAATTGATTTGCATGTAGAAGTAGATTCAATCACTTATGACGACATTGCCAGCACCAAAGAAGAAGAGTGTTCTGCCTCAATAAAAGAGCGTGTAAACAAAGCAAGACAAGTGCAATTAGAAAGGTTTAAAGGTGCAAAAGTTTACAACAACGCAAAAATGAATGTTGTTCAAACCAAAAAGCATTGCAAACTAGAGCCAGATGCCGAAGATTTAATTAGAGTTGCCTTTGACAAACTCAAAATGTCGGCACGTGCTCATGACAGAATTTTAAAAGTTGCCCGCACAATTGCTGATTTAGAAGGCAGTCAAACAATCAAAGCTGTACATATTGCCGAGGCAATAAATTATAGGTCGCTTGATAGGAAGTATTGGTTATGATAAATTATACACTAGACGAACAAGCCTTTATTTTTATGAGCCAATTCGAGTTTATGACAAGCAAAAAGTTCGAAGATGTTTTTTCTTGTTTAGACGAGGCAAGAGATTTATTTTCTTTAACCACTCAGCAGCAAACTCAACTAAAACAAGTGCTTGGCAAAAACTATGACAGGGTTTTAGAAGCTTTAAAAAATTTTGACGCAGAAAAACTTTATCAAAATTTAGATAAGCGTGGCATAAAATGCACAACCATTGCCTCAGAAGATTATCCTTATGTGTTTTTCAAATTAAAAGAACCACCTTATGTTATTTATTACATTGGTGATTTAAAGTTGGTAAACTGCAAAAATTTGGCAGTTGTTGGCTCACGCAATCCAAGCCCATACGGCAAAATTATCACCGAAAAGTTTGTTAAAAAGTTGGCAGAAAATGGCATTTGTATTGTAAGTGGTCTTGCAACCGGCATAGACAAAATCGCTCACGAGTCATCCCTTGCGGTAAACGGCAAAACAATTGCCGTTCTTGGTGGTGGGTTTGACCATATTTTTCCAGCTTTAAACATAAATTTGGCAAGAGAAATAGCAAAAAAGGGCTTGCTTATCACCGAATATGGTTTGGACATAAAGGCGGCAAAATACACCTTTCCTTATCGTAACCGCATTATTGCTGCGCTATCGCAAGCAATTTTAATTCCAGAAGCCAAAAAGGGCAGCGGCAGTTTATATACACAAAGTTATGGTGATGAACTTGGCATTGACACATTTTGCATACCAGGCAATATCACCAGCGAGCTTTCTTATGCAACAAACGACTTAATCAAAAGAAACTGTGTAGAAGCGGCAACTTGCCCAGAAGACATTTTGCAAAAGTTTGGAATTAAACCAACAAAACAAAAACAAACAGTGCAAAAACTAGAACAATACACAATGGAAGAGTCGCTAATTGTCAATTTGCTCAAAGACGGCGAAAAAGATTTTGAATTTTTACAAGAAAAAACACAATTTTCGACTCAAATGTTAAATATCAGTTTGACATCGTTAGAAATTCGTGGAATAATTAAAAAATTGGCAGGAAATGGCTACATTTTATGCTAAGTAATTAAGTACAAAAATTATAGTGGAGTATTATGAAGTTAGTAATTATTGAGTCTCCAAACAAAAGGGAGTCATTAAAAAAATATTTAGGTGAAGGCTACGAAGTTCTTTCAAGCAAAGGCCACGTAAGAGATTTACCAACCAAAAGTTTCGCGGTTGATTTAAAAAACAACTACGAACCACATTACGAAATTATGCCCGACAAAAATGCAATTGTTAAAGAACTCACGCGTGAGGCAAAAAAAGCTGAACAAGTTTTAATCGCATCCGACCCGGATAGAGAAGGGGAGGCAATCGCATGGCACATAGCCTACATTTTGGGCATACCGGCAGACCAAAAATGCCGTATAACTTTTAACGAAATTTCAAAAACTGCAGTGCAAAAAGCATTAACACAGCCAAGAACAATTGACGAAAGTTTAGTAAATGCCCAACAAGCACGCAGAATTTTAGATAGACTTGTTGGTTACAAAGTTTCACCAATCATTTGCAAAAAAATAAAATCAAATTTAAGCGCAGGTCGTGTTCAATCGGTTGCACTTAAATTGGTGGTTGATAGAGAAAGAGAAATTTCAAACTTTAAACCAGAAGAATATTGGAATGTTTCGGTTGACTTAAATAAGTTTAACGATAAACAACATATAAAAGCTTTGGCAACTTTATACAAGGGCAAAAAAGTTAAGTTTAAAAATCAAGAAGAAGTTGAAAATGCTTGCGCAGGAATAGAAAACGCAGAGTACAAAGTTTCAAAAATAAAAAGAAGCAAAACATCTTCTCATGCACCAGCGCCTTTCACGACTTCAACCATGCAACAAGAAGCGCAAAACAAAGCAGGCATGAGCACCGCTGCAACAACAAGAGCAGCACAAATTCTTTACGAGGGTGTTGAAATCCCAGGCGAAGGCAAAACTGCATTAATCACCTACATCAGAACCGACTCAACTCGTGTTTCTGCCGATGCTGCAGCAATGGCAAAAGAGTACATTGCAAAAGAATATGGCACAAACTATTTGCCGGCAAAACTAAATGTTTATGGCGCCAAAAAAGACGCTCAAGATGCCCACGAGGCAATTAGGCCAATCTCGCTAGAAAAAAATCCGGAGAGCTTGAAAAAGTGCCTAAAACCAGAACTTTACAAGTTATATAAGCTTATTTATGAAAGATTTTTAGCAAGCCAAATGACCGAGGCAAAATATGACAACGTTTCGGTTGATATTGACGCCAACGATATAACATTTAGAGTAACAGGCAAAACAATGACATTTGCAGGTTGGACAAGCGCCTACAAACAAGTGGAAGAAACGGATGAAGAAAACGAAGTAGTCGACAAAGTTCCACCACTTGAAGAAGGCGAAGTGTTAAACTTTAATTCAATTAAAAAAGAGCAAAAGTTTACTAAACCACCTGTTAGATATACAGAGTCCACACTTATTAAAGCAATGGACGAAAAAGGCATTGGCAGACCGGCAACCTACGCTCCAACAATTGCCTTGCTTGCAAATAGAAACTATACAGAAAAAGACAAAAAATATCTCTTGCCAACCGAAATTGGTTGCACAGTAAACGATTTCTTACAAAAATATTTTGCAACAGTGTTTAATGTTGACTTTACGGCAGATATGGAAAACAAACTTGACCAAGTTGCAGAAAACACTGCCGAGTGGCGCAGGGTTATAGACAAATTCTGGAGATTTTTAGAGCCACTTCTAACCACCGCCAACGGTGGCGAAAGAATTAAAGCCGAGCCAGAAATGACCGACATCAAATGCGAAAAATGTGGCAAAATGATGGTTATTCGTGAGGGCAGATATGGCAAATTTTTGGGTTGTTCTAACTATCCAACATGCAAAAATATTCAACCGCTAGAAAAAACCGAATACAAAGGCATTTGCCCAAAATGTGGCAAGCGCATGACGGTTAGAAAAACCAAAACTCAAAAAATTTACTATTCATGCGAAGACTATGCAAATTGTAAATTTATGAGTTGGGATGAGCCAACCGGCAAAAATTGTCCAAAATGTGGTGAGCATATCATTACAAAAACGTTTAGAGGCAATCAAACAATAAAATGTAGTAATAAGGAATGTGATTACGTTGAAGAATAAAAATGTAACAATAATTGGTGGAGGCCTTGCAGGTTGCGAGGCTGCATTGTACCTAGCAAACGCTGGCGTAAGTGTAACCTTGTACGAAATGAAAAAGGTTAAAAAAACACCAGCACAAAAAAGCGAATTTTTAGCAGAACTTGTTTGTTCCAACAGTTTAAAGGCAACCGATACACTCAGTGCAAGCGGATTACTAAAATTAGAAATGGAAAAGCTAGGCTCACACCTTTTGCCACTTGCCTATGACACATGTGTGCCCAGTGGTGGTGCTTTGTCTGTTGATAGAGAGCAATTTGGACAAGTAGTAACAAAAGCGATTTATGAGCATCCACTCATAAAGGTCGTTGACCAAGTTGTCACGCAAATTGACACAACGAAACCTTGCATTGTGGCGTGTGGCCCACTTATTGATGGTGAACTTTTCAACAATTTAAAAACACTAATTGGTGATGATTCTTGCTATTTTTATGATGCAATAGCACCAATAATAACCGCCGAAAGCATAGATATGAATTATGCCTATTGGGGCAATAGATACAACAAGGGCGAAACGGCTGACTATTTAAATTGTTTAATGAATAAAGAAGAATATTTTGAGTTTTATAACCAACTAATAAATGCCAAAACGGTAGAACTCCACGAGTTTGAAAAACTTAAGGTTTTTGAAGGTTGTATGCCAGTTGAAATAATGGCAAAGCGTGGTATTGACGCCTTAAGATATGGTCCAATGAAGCCGGTTGGTTTAAGGGATGAACGCTTTTCTGAAAGGCCTTATGCGGCAATTCAACTAAGAAAAGAAGACTTGCTTGGCGACAACTTAAATATGGTTGGCTTTCAAACAAACCTAACTTTTCCAGAGCAAAAAAGAGTGTTTGGTCTTGTTCCGGCACTTAAAAATGCCGAGTTTATAAGGTACGGCACAATGCACAGAAATTCATACATCAACGCACCAAAGTGTATGAACGAATATTCACAATTAAAACAATTTCCAAACGTGTTTATTGCAGGGCAACTCTCTGGTGTAGAGGGCTATGTCGAAAGTATGGCAAGTGGTCTATATGTTGCAATAAATATGCTACAATACTTAAATCAAAAACCGCTTGTAAGTTTGCCAAGCACAACAGTTCTTGGTGCAATACAAAACTATATTGCATTTGCAAGCGAAAAAGATTTTCAGCCTATGAATGCCAACTATGGCATTGTGCAAGCAGAAAATATGCGTGATAAAGAAGAAAAAAAGAGAAGAATAAAAGAAAAGTCATTAGAAGAAATTAACAACTTTTTAAACAAGATAAAGGAGGCTTAAAATGGAATCTATGTTTAGAGGCACAACAATTTGTGCAGTAAAAAAAGATGGCAAAACAGTAGTTTGCGGTGATGGTCAAGTAACTATGTCGCAAAGCGTAATTTTCAAAAACAATGCGGTAAAAGTTAGAAGGTTATATAACGACAAGGTTGTAATCGGTTTTGCTGGCTCGGTTGCCGATGCTTTTAGTTTAAGCGAAAGGTTTGAACAAATGCTAAACAAATATGCAGGCAATTTAATGAAGAGTGCGGTAGAACTTGCTTCACTTTGGCGTATGGACAAAGCACTTAGAAAACTCGAAGCAATGATGATTGTTGCCGACAAAAACCAACTTTTAATGGTTTCTGGCATGGGTGATGTTATTGAGCCAGATGACGAGATTTGTGCAATTGGTAGCGGCGGAAACTATGCCTTAGCAGCAGCAAAAGCCTTAAAACAAAACACAGATTTGTCAGCAAGAGAAATTGCCGAAAAAGCACTCACTATTGCTGGTGATATTTGCGTGTTTACAAACCATCACTTAACAATCGAGGAGGTGTAATATGGATCTAACTCCAAAACAAGTAGTAGAAGAATTAAACAAATATATTATTGGTCAAGATGACGCAAAAAAAGCTGTTGCAGTTGCTTTAAGAAACCGTTATCGTAGAAATTCACTCCCAAAGGAAGTGCGTGAAGAGATAACACCAAAAAACATTATTATGAAAGGCCCAACAGGTGTTGGTAAAACCGAAATCGCAAGAAGACTCGCTCGCCTTGTTAAAGCACCTTTTGTAAAAGTTGAAGCAACCAAGTACACCGAAGTTGGATATGTTGGTCGTGATGTAGAAAGTATGATTCGCGACCTTGTTGCAGTTTCTGTTAATATGGTTAAAGAAGAAAAAACCAAAGAAGTAGAAGAAAAGGCAAAAATTCAAGTTGCCAACAAAATTGTTGACATTTTGTTCAAAACTCAAGTCGTGCCAGAAGGCGAACCTCTAAAAAGCAAAGAGGCCATAAAACTTGACTATTTCGAGGGCAAATTAGATAAAGAAATAATCGAACTTGATATCGCAGAACAACCAAAACAAATAAACATTATGGAAGGCATGGGCGAAATCAATTTTGGTGGCATTTTGGGTGGAGTATTCCCTCAAAAAAAGGTTAAGAAAAAACTGTCAATCGAAAAAGCTCGAGAAGCTTTAATTGAAGAAGAAGCAAGCAAACTTATTGATCAAGACGCAGTAAATGCCGAGGCAGTGCGCAGAGCCGAAGAAGAGGGCATTATCTTTATTGACGAAATGGACAAAATCATTGGTAAAAGCGCATCAAACGGCCCAGACGTATCACGTGAGGGTGTACAAAGAGACATTTTGCCAATTGTAGAAGGATGCACAGTAAACACCAAATATGGCAATGTTAAAACCGACTTTATTTTGTTTATTTGCGCAGGCGCATTCCATGTTTCAAAAATTGAAGATATGATTCCAGAACTTCAAGGTCGTTTTCCAGTTGTTGTGAATTTAAATTCACTAACCAAAGAAGATTTCAAAAAGATTTTGCGTGAGCCAAAAAATTCAATCACCTTCCAATACGAAAAACTCTTGTCAGTAGACAATGTAGAACTTGTGTTTGAAGATGACGCAATTGACGAACTTTCTGCCATAGCCGAAGAAGAAAACGAAACAATGGAAAACATTGGAGCAAGAAGACTCCACACTTTAATGGAAAAACTTCTTGAAGAAATTTCTTTTGTTGCAAATGGCGAAGAACACATAAAAGTAGTAATTAATCGCGGTTATGTTCAAAAAGTGTTTAAGGATAAAATTAAATCTCACGACTTAAAGAAGTATGTATTGTAAATATCAAATAAGAACATAAACTTTGGTAAATACTCAAAGCTTATGTTTTGTTTTAATGGGGTGTAAATATGAACTTAAAATATATTGATGTAAACTATAAAACAATAAGCGATGAATTATTTGAACAAATATACACAGTGGAACAATCAAGCACCTATGAACCTTATGAAAAAGACATTTTAAATCAAATAGTGATGTTTGAAAATAACACCACATTTTTGTGTTTAGACGGCGAAAAAGTTGTTGCTCACGCAACATTCAATAGCGAAACAAAAAAATATGATAATAGCATTTATATGTCTAATATTGTTACACTTCCAAACTATCAGGGGTTGGGTATAGCAAAGCAAATAATATTAAATGCTTGTAATTTTTTTGAAAATAATCAAAAAGATATAATTTCTCTACAAGTAGATAATGAAAATATAATCGCATATAATTTTTATAAAAAATTGGGTTTTGTTAATGTAGAAGAATTAAGCGATAAAGAAGAAAGTTTTATGATTATACAAAAGCAAATATTAAAACAAAATATCGTTAAAAGTTTAAAATAAATATAACTATTTTTATAACTTATTAACCTAAAAAACAAAAAGGACATGCTATGGAACAAATAATAAAGGTTGATATAAACGACAATCAAATTGGAGTAGTGGAAAAATTAGAGGCACACAAAACTCCAATTTTGCATAGAGCATTTTCGGTGTTTTTGTATGACGGCGACAAAATTTTAATTCAACAAAGGCAGTTTAATAAATATCACTCTGGCGGAATTTGGGCAAACTCTTGTTGCTCGCATCCAAGGGTAAATAAAACGTTTATGGAATCAGTTTACGAAAGGCTAGATTTTGAACTTGGCATAAAACAAAAAATGCCACTAAAAGAAATTTTTAATTTTACATATTTATCAAAGTATGCCGAAGATTTATACGAATATGAATTTGATCACGTTTTGGTGGGTGAATATAAACAGCAACCAATCAACTTTTCTACCGAAGAAATTGCACAAATAAAATGGGTATCAATAAACGATTTAGCAAACGACCTCGTTGTAAACCCAACAAAATATTCAACATGGTTTCACATTTGTGCCCCAAAAGTTATTGAATATTTAAAAAGCAAAGCTTAAGGGCTAGCACTTTTGAAACTAGCGTAATAATTAAGAGAATTAGAATAAAAAAATCTCAATTCTTTTTTATTGCTATTTTATGCCGTGAAAGGTACTTGACAAGAGAAGAAATGAAAACACAATATAAGAACCTGCTTCGCAGAACCTTGGTGTCGCTACGCTCTACTTAAAAAGGCAGAGAAACGATAAAAACAAGGGAACAAGCACACTCCCAAGTGCCATTTTGTTTTAAAAATATCTTTTATTTTTGATGCAAAACTATATAAATTATGTTATAATAGTTATATTATTTCTTATAGTAATAGTGGGGGGCTTATGATAAAGTTAAAAAATTGGTGTAAATCAAATATTATTTTTATTATAGTGTGTTTTATATCAATTATTTCTTGCTTTATTATTCCTTTTGATAAAGGATATTTGCAATACTTCGAAGGATCAGGTGAAACATTAACATGTATTTTTGGAATTTTAATTATTGTAGCCGGATTAGAGAATATCGATTTCTTCCATAAGGTTGCAAGATCTATTGTTAAAAAGTTCAAAACTACAAGGTCAATAATTATTACATTGATATTTATAACATATATTTCGGCACTAATAAATGCTAATGATATGGCTTTGTTAACATTTTTACCCTTATCTTATATTGTGTTAAAATATATTAACCAAACTCAATATTTAGCATTTACATTTATTATGCAAAATATTGCTTCAAATCTTGGAGGTATGATTTCTCCAATTGGAAATCCTCAAAATATTTATTTGTTTTCCTATTACAATATTGGACTTTTAGAATTTTTAAAGATTATGCTAATTCCTACACTTTGTGCAGCTATTTTGATTGTAATATGTTGTTTTTTTGTTAAGAAAACACCGGTTGAATATGTTGATAATTATAATCATAGTATAAACGTACCCAAACTTATAGTTTATGGAATTCTATTTGTTTTGACTTTTTTGGTTGTAAGTCGCGTAATTCCATTTTATATTGTATTGCCAATAATTATAATAACTATGCTTATATGTGATCACAAAACATTTAAAATGGTTGATTATACAATACCTTTAACATTTGTTGCTTTTTTTATTTTTAGTGGCAATATGTCAAGGATTCCTGCTATTAGCAATTTTATGATTAACTATGCCGATAATAACACTTTTTTGTGTGCATATTTATCTTGTCAATTAATTAGTAATGTTCCAACATCTATTTTATTATCTAAGTTTACATCAAATTATGTGGCTCTTCTAGTTTCTGTTAATGTTGCAAGTTTGGGAATAATTTTCTCTTCTTTATCAGGAGTGATTGCAATGAAGTGTTACTCTAAATATAAACCAAAAGACAGCAATTTCGGCATATGGAAATATATAGGGTTAGATTTATTGATGAATATTTTATTATTGGTCGTTGTATATCCTGTAAGTTATTTTTCAATTCTTCTTTGGTAAAAAGTAAATAATCTTATCGTTGCAGATAAGATTTTTATTGCTAATTTCAAATAACTTTGACTAAAATCGATCTTTTTTTGCTAGTTTCAAACTGCTACGACTAACCGCTTTATTTTTTTTATTCACAAATTTTGTGTCAAAATCATATATGAGCATAAGGTGGAGAGTTCATTTTTAGAGTTAAGATGCAAAGAGGTAATCAATGTGGTCAATGGCAAAAAACTTGGCCGCATTATTGACATTGTTTTTGACCTTAGAACTGGTTGCATAAAAGGCTTTGTTGTGCCAGACTCTTGCAAAACTTCATTTTTTAAATCTCCACAAACAATATTTATTGCCCTCCATCAAATTTGCAAAATAGGCACCGACACAATTTTGGTTGAAGTTTATAACGCTCACGACAACTCAACTTGCTGCGCTCTAAACGAGCCAAGTAAAAAATAGATATAAAATCATTGCATTAATTAATAATTATGCTATAACAAAAGTCGCAAAAATTAAAAATAAGCACAAACAAGCAATTCGGTTGTGTTTATTTTTTTTCCAAAAGTCAAAAATCAAATCAAAGGATTAATTTTATGGCAGGTAAGTTTTTTGGTTATTACAAAAACAGCAACATTTTTTTCAAAATTTTGTTTTTTGGTGTGCTACTTATTATGGGTGTTTTGTGGCTTGTGGGCAGCCTTACAAAATTTGATAGGCTGGTTATGTTTATGGTTGGCACAATTGTTGGCGGAGTTTTGATAAACATTTTTTTATACGACCATGTGGTGGAGGCAATTAACTATTTTTCTAATCTTGTGTAGTAATCTTAAATAAAACCTTGACTTTACACAAAAAAATGCTTATAATCTTGCAAGAGAGGAAAAAATGACAGAGTTTATAAACAATTTAATAACAGGCATTGCAATGCTCAGCCCAATCATGAAAGCGTTGATTATTGGAATTTTGTTAATTTTGGATGTTGAGATAATCATCTTGATTGTCAAAACACATGTCAATCCCAAAAAACCAATTTTAAAAATTGGGCAATTTATTCTTGCTGCATTGTTTATTTTTATAACTGTTTTTGTTTGTATTCACGTTTAATTTAGGAGGAAAAATGTTTAATATGTTACTAGCTGACTTCAATACCGAAGTTTTACCAATTATTAGATTTGTTATTATAGGAATCATCTTTTTGTGTGCCGTAGTTTTAATTATTTCAACATTGCTTCAATCAAGTGCTGATGAAAATGGTGCAACAGCCTTAACAGGTCAAGACAGTTACTATTCACAAAACAAAGGCGAAAGCAGAGATGGCAAGTTAAGAAAAACAACAATAATAACAGGAATCATAATTGCAGTTGCAACAGTGTTATACTTTGTTACATGGTTAATTATGGTTTAATAAATATAAGTGCAAAAAAGAGTGGTTTCACTCTTTTTTTGTGTCAAATGCAAAAAAATGTTTTATCATTTTACATAAAAGTGATATATTATGTTTAAAGGAGTCAAAATGACAAAAGAGCAAATCATTCAGTTTTTGCAAAAGACAAACAAAAAATATAAAAACAAGAATGAGTTAATAAACTTAATTGCAAACTTTTATGACGACAATTTTAACGAGGTTAAAAGAGTTTTTGACAATTTGTTAGAAAGCGGAAAAGTTGTAGAGGCTTATGCTGGCAAGTTTAAACTTATTGAAGATACAAACCTTGTAAAAGGCAAATTAATTGGCAACAATAGGGGCTTTGCCTTTGTTGACGTAGGCGATCCTAACGTGCCTGACTTTTTTGTACCGCCTAGCAAATTGAATGGCGCATTAAATGGTGATATTGTACTTGTTAAGCCTCTTTCACAAACCGATTTAAGCCAAGAGGCAGAAGTGGTTAAAGTGCTTGCACGCAACAACACAACCGTTGTTGGAACTTTTGAAAAATTAAAACGCGGTGATGGTTTAATTACGCCAGATAATAATAAATTCAGTAAGCAAATCATAGTGCCACAAAAAGCATCAATGGGTGCAACAACAGGGCAAAAAGTTGTTGTTAAAGTAATTTTCAGCGCAAAAGGTGAAAATTTAAAAGGTGAAGTAATTGAAATTTTAGGTCAAGAAGACGATTTTAAAACCTTACAGCTTGCCTTAATTCGTGATCACAAACTATACGAAGAATTTCCAAAAGAAGTGCTTGACGAGGCAAGCAAAATCCCTCAACAAGTTTTGCCAAGCGAACTAGCTGGCAGATTAGATTTAAGAGATGAATTAACCTTTACTATAGACGGCGCAGACGCACGAGATTTTGATGATGCTGTATCAATTTCAAAAAAGGGCAAAAACTATGTTTTAGGTGTACATATTGCAGATGTTGGGCATTATGTACATCAAGATACAGAACTTGATAAAGAGGCGTACTTGCGAGGCACAAGCTCATATTTTCCAAACCTTGTTTTGCCTATGCTTCCAAAGGCATTATCAAATGGCATTTGCTCATTAAATGAGGGAGTTGACCGTTTGACGCTTTCTTGCATTATGGAAATTAAACCAACAGGTGAGGTTGTAGATTACAAAATTTGCGAATCAGTGATAAACAGCAAAAAACGATTCACTTATGACGAAGTTTTTGCCATTATTCAAGGCAAAAAACCAGAGGTTAAAACATTTGCAAAATTCAAGCAAACAATTGATACAATGAACGAACTTTCAAAAATTTTGGGCGAAGTAAAAAAGGCTAACGGAATGCTTGAACTTGATGTTCCAGAAGTGCATTTTGAACTTGACGAAAATGAAAAAGTTAAGGTTGTTGAGCCAAGAGAGCGCAATGAAGCACATATTTTAATAGAAAACTTTATGGTCATAGCCAACGAAACAGTTGCAAAGCACTATGCAAAATTAGATTTTCCTTTTGTTTACCGCGTGCATGAAAAGCCAACCAGAGAAAAAATTGCAAGTTTTTGCTACTTTTTAAACAGCATTGGCGAGCCAACACCAGAAATTGTTGGCAACCAAATAGAGCCGGATTTTGTTCAAGAAATTTTAAAACAACTAAACGGCAAAGACTACGAGCAAACTTGCAATAAAGTGCTACTTCGCTCACTTCAAAAGGCAAAATATTTAGAAGATTGTCTTGGCCACTTTGGCTTGGCGCTTGAATATTATTGCCATTTTACAAGCCCAATCAGGCGTTATCCAGACCTTTGCATTCACAGAATAATCAAAGAAGACAAAAAGAAAAAAATTGACAAAACAAGAATTGAAGAACTTCGCGATTTTGTTGCAGATGCATCAATTCGCTCCAGCGAAACTGAAAAAAATGCAACCGAAGCCGAGCGTGATGTTGACGATTTATACAAAGCCTACTATATGCAAGACCACTTAAACGAAGAGTTTGAAGGCATTATTTCAGGCGTTCAAAGTTATGGTTTTTATGTGGAACTAACCAACACCATCGAGGGCTTGGTTAGGGTGGAAAACTTGCCAGATGATGGCTATTTATTCTTTGAAAAAACCTACAAACTAAAAGGACCATCTCGCACTTTTGGTCTTGGTGATAAGGTAAAAGTTAAGGCAATAAAAGCAAGTATGTATGATAGAAAAATAGAGTTTGTGCTTGCCGAATAAATTATAAACAAATGATACTTTAAGAAATTATTTAGGAGAACTATGAGAGTTATATTCTTAGGAACGCCAGAGTTTGCGTGTCCGGTTTTAAAAGCCATAACAAACAGCACTCACGAAGTGGTGGCGGTAGTTTGTCAGCCCGATAAACCAAGTGGCAGAGGCAATAAAGTAATTGCACCACCGGCAAAAGTTTTGGCAAATGAGTTAAACATTCCGGTTTATCAATTTGCAAAAATTAGAGTAGACGGGGTAGAAACACTAAAAAGTTTAAACGCTGACATTATGGTTACGGCAGCCTACGGCCAAATTTTAAGCCAAGAAATTATTGATATTTGTAAGCATGGAATAATCAATGTCCATGGCTCTTTGCTTCCAAAATATAGGGGAGCGTCACCAATACAGCAAGCAATTATAGACGGCGAAAAAACAACAGGCGTAACAATTATGAAAACCGAAGCAGGCATTGACACAGGCGATATGCTTTCTTATGCCGAATGCTTTATTGAACCAAACGATACCTATGGCACACTAAGTGAAAAATTATCACAAATTGGTGCAAATCTTTGTGTAAATGCACTTGATTTAATAGAGTCAGGCAGAGCAGTATTTACACCGCAAGATAACGCAAAAGCAACACATACCAAAATGTTTAAAAAAGAACACACAATAATAAATTTTGACAACACTGCAAAACAAATTGTAAACTTGGTGCGTGGGCTTAACCCAAACCCAATTGCAACGTTTAGTTTAAATGGTGAAAATTTTAAAGTTTTTGAAGCCAAAGCGTACAGTTATGACGGCACTGAGCCAAACGGAACAATTCTTGTTGCAAATAACAAACAAGGCTTGGTTATCAAGTGTCAAGACGGCGCGGTTGAAATTGTTGAAATGACAGCGCCAAATTCAAAAAGAATGCTTGCAAAAAGTTATTTAAACGGAAAAAGTTTACAAATTGGAAGTGTTTGCAATGGATAATTTATTAAACTATTCTTATGAAGAAATAGAGCAAATTTGTTTAAATTTAGGCGAAAAAAAGTTTAGAGCAAAACAACTTTTTGAAGGCATCTATCAAGGCAAAAAAATTTCTGAAATATCAAATTTAAGCAAAGATTTCAAACAAAAATTGCTAGAAAAATATGTTGACGAGCCAATCAAACTTCACACCAAACTCACCGGCAAAGATGGCACTGTCAAATATGTTTACGAACTTTATGATGGCAACATCATTGAGGGCGTGTATATGAGTTATAAATACGGCAACACGATTTGCGTATCTACGCAAGTTGGTTGCAGAATGGGTTGCAAGTTTTGCGCAAGCACATTAAATGGTCTTGTTCGCAACTTGTCTGCCGGCGAAATTTTAGGGCAAGTGCTGTTTGTAAATAAGGACAATAACGGCGACTTAAAAAATCGCAAAGTTACCAACATTGTGCTTATGGGCAGTGGTGAGCCACTTGACAATTTTGATAATGTAATCAAATTTTTTGAACTTGTTTCAAGCGAAGACGGAATTAACATTTCTCAACGAAACATATCACTTTCAACCTGTGGCTTGGTTGATAAAATAAAAGAAATGGCAAACTTAAATTTGCAAATAACTTTAACCATTTCACTTCATGCCCCAAACGATCAAATAAGAAAACAAACAATGCCAATTGCCAACAAATATTCAATAAAAGAACTAATTTCGGCAACAAAATATTATTTTGAAAAAACAAAAAGAAGAATTGTTTTTGAATATTCGCTAATAGACGGCAAAAACGATAGTTTTGAATGTGCAGACGAACTCGCAAATGTTTTAAAAGGTATGGTTTGCCACGTGAATTTAATTCCACTAAACCAAGTAAAAGAGCGTGGAATGTCTGGCACAAATCGCAAAAAGGCATACGCCTTTATGGATAGACTAAACTCGCACAACATCTCTGCAACCGTTCGCAGAACAATGGGCGCAGACATTGAAGGGGCGTGTGGACAGCTAAGGAATAAAATTATTAATGGATAAGTTGAGTTTTTTACTTTTTAAATGAATAATGAATAGTGAATAATGAATAATGGATGTCAAATTTCTAATTTGCCTTCACTATTCATGGCGTTGATATGGGTGTATAGTATTCACAATTAACTATTCACGCATTTCGTTAGAAATGCATTGTCCTTCATTATTCACTATTCATTATTAATTATTCATTAAAACCCACAAAAATCAACTTAAGGTAGAGTAAAAATGACCGGTCTTGTATATAAAAAAGTAGCAAATAATTTTTGGGTAAAAACTCTTGCCCAAGATTTTTGCTGCATTGCAAGAGGCAATTTAAAAGCTGACGGTGTGTTTGTTGGTGATAGTGTAGAAATTGACACATCAAACAATCCAGTTACAATAGAAAAAATCAACAAGCGAAAAAACATTTTTGTTCGCCCACCACTTGCAAATTTAGACGCTTTGGTCATTGTAATTGCTGAAGTTCCAGCACCAGATTTTATGATTGTTGACAAACTAATTTTATTTTCCCTTTGTTATGGCGTTGAGCCAATTATTGTTGTAAACAAAATTGACCTAAACAAAGGTCTTTGTGAAAAAGTTAAAAAAGTTTATGAAAATGTGGTCGAAAATATAATTTTTACCAATGCAAAAACTGGTGAAGGATTAGACAATTTAAAACAAGCTTTAAAAGGCAAGTTGAGTGCATTTGCTGGGCAGTCAGCTGTTGGCAAAAGCGCACTGGTTAATTCAATATTAAAAAAGCACGCAAGCCAAGTGGGAGAGTTAAGCATAAAAATAGAGCGTGGTAAAAACACAACTCGCCACTGTGAAATCTTTTTTGAGGATGATATTTACATCACAGATACGGCGGGTTTTACAAGTTTGGACGAAAAACTTTTGCCAATTGCCTATTACGAACTCCCATATTATTATCCAGATTTTGTTAAGGTTATGGAGGGTTGTAAATATAAATCATGCGTGCATTTTAATGAAAAACAAGAAGAATGTGCAGTAAAAAGAGCAGTACTTGACGGATTAATTGACAAAGACCGTTTTTTAAGGTATAAAGAAATATATAAAATTTTAAATCAAAAGTGGGTAAGAACACATGGCTAATTTTTTAAAGGTTGCACCATCAACAGATCCTTGCAAAGACAAAGACGATTTGCTAGTTTATGTAAAAAGATTAAACAACATTGCAGACTATGTGCATTGTGATGTCATGCACGAAAATTTTGTTGGGCATACCACAATAAATGAAAGAGATGTAAAAGATATCTATCTTCACACACTTTTGCCACTAGATGTGCATTTAATGGTAAATGAGCCACTTAAACTTGTGGAAAAATATATCAAAGCCGGCGCAAAATTTGTTACCGTTCATTTTGAAGCATTTAAAAACAAAAAAGATTTAATCAAATGTTTAAAAAAGATAAACTCTCTTGGAGCGCTTGCTGGTCTTGCCATAAAACCAAACACCGAAGTTGGTGAAATTTTGGAGTTCTTGGCAAATGTGGAACTCGTTTTGGTAATGAGTGTCGAGCCAGGGAAAAGCGGGCAGTTGTTTAAAGAAAGCACTTATTCAAAAATCAAAAAACTAAAACAAATTCGTGAAAGCTATGGTGCAAGATTCAAAATTGAAGTTGACGGCGGAATTGTGCCAGAAATTTCGAAAAAACTAAGTATTTATGGCGCAGATATTGTTGTTTCTGGCAGTTATGTTTTTAATGCCATAGACAAACAACAAGCCATTGAAGAATTAAAATAAATTTTATTAATATGCAAAAAAAACGACAGTTGATACTGTCGTTTTTTATGTTTTGAAATTATAATGTTTTTTCTTGTTCTTGCGAAGGTTGAGAAGAACTGGTTGTTGTTTCTTGTGTGGTAGGAGCTTGCTTTGCAATGGTTTCTTGAGTATATTGTTGCGAAGCTGATTGCAATTCGCTTAACGCTTCATAACTAACAGCCAAAGCATCTCTTATTGATTGTTCATCTTGTTCAGCAACGCCAGTTGGGGTTTGTTTTATAGTTTGCAACGCGTTGTTTGCATTAAGATAATTAACACAGCATTGAAAAAGTCTTGCGTCTTGTTCGCTTGCAGAAGTGTCAATTCCTTGATCATAAATTCCTTGAGCCAAGGTTGCAACATCTTGTCTAAATGCAGTCATTTCATCAGGTGTTTTTGGTGGGTTTTGGGTAAATTGGCCAAACATTTTGTTTAGTTCTTCAACGCTAGATTTTAACAAACCTTCTTGTTTATCAACTTGTGGAGCCAAAGGAGTTTGATCTTGAGATGGGTGTTCTGATTGTGCAGGAATAGCATCGCCCAATGTTGTAGCCATCAACTCAGGAGTTTTGCTTTTTTGTTGCTTTCTCGCTTTTCTTTCTTGTTTAGTCATTTGCTTTTCTGCTTTTTTCTCTTGTTTCTTTTGCTGTTTACTTTGCTTTTCTGCTTGCTTGTTGGCAGTTTTTTTAGGAGCTGTTTTGGCATCCTTCATTTGTATCGAACCAAAAGTAAACGAAGTTGCGGAAGCAGACATTGCAACAAGTGTAATAATTATCATTAAAGGATTAACAAATCCTGCTAGCATAATAAGTCCAAAAACAATAGCTGTAAGCCCAGAAACTGTTCCGGAAATAATTGGAACTTGTGGTTTTTCTTTTTCGTCATTGTTGCCTGCCCCACCATTTGATGCTGGTGTTTGTTTTGTGCTTGTGTCAGGATTAGGGGTGGTTTGTGGCTCAACTTTTTGTGTTTCTGCTGGAGCTGGTTCAGCATGTTGTATAGGCTCTATTGGTGCAACAGTTTTTGGTTTTTTGGTGCTGCTCTTTTTTGCTGAACTAGTCTTTTTTGTAGAAGTTTTCTTCTTGGTTGTGGTTGGTTGTTTTACAAGTTTTAACAATTCTGAGGCAGTGGCTGGATCACCCTCAACAACAATTCTTTCTGCGCGTTCAACGGTAACTCTTGCGTCACCTTTAGTTTTACTATTTTTGCTTGATGAGTGTTCAATAATTATTGGTTCGCTCGGTTGTTTTTTTGGAGTTGAAACTGCTGTTTGAGCTTTAGGGGGTGTTGTTTCGCTGTGAGATTCAGATTCATGTGTTTGAGGCTGAGTCTCGTCATGGGTATCAGTTATAACTTCGGCTTGAGTTCCAGTTTGTGCTTCGGCTTGAGTATCAGTTTGTGCATCAACTGGTGTTTCGTTTGGAACCTCTACAATAACACTAGGATGTTCCTCATTGGTTGTTTCGTTTTGCTTTTCTGTTGGCGATTCTGGTTGATCTTCAACTTGAGTTTCAACAGGTTTATCAGTTTGAACATCGGTTGCGTTTTCTGGCGTTGTGGCTGGTGTGATTTCGGTTTTTGTTTCAGTTTGAGTGTCCGGCTGCAACTCTGTCACATCTTGTGGTTCAATAATGATATCTGGCAATTTTTTTTCTTCCATCATTTTTCTCCTTTTTCATTTTCTTTTAGTATATCAACAAAGTATAAATTTGTCAATATTCATGTCATAAAAATTTTCGTATAATTATTATCAAAATATGTTGGTGTAAATAAATTGTAAAATAAAATTAAAATTATTTGACGCAACCTCATATTTAATTGACTTTAACAAACAATAATTATATAATTATAAGCGAAATTAAAATTTCTTAAATTATTTTATTTAAAATTAATTTATTTTAATATTTTTTAATATTTTTCCAAATTTTAAGGAGTAATTATGAAAAGGTTTTTTAAAATATTTGCAATATGCTTAGCTTCTCTAGTAGTTGTATTGGGTGCAAGCTTTGGAATAATGTATTTAACAGGCAGTTTTGAGGAAGAAATTATCAATCCAGAAAAAATTTCTTTTGAATTTGAAAGTTATGAAACGGTAGAAAATTTCCAAATCAAAGTAACAACCACAACAGAAAATGTTACGGTTGACAACATTACTCTTTCTTTTGGAAATGGTGTTGCTTCAACCCCATATGGTGCAAATCATATTACCGATGGGGTTATTATAGTGCCAAAAAATGCAAAAATTAATGAACCTATAAATGTCAAATTGGCCACAACAGCAAATGACGGTTTTGTTGATGAAAACAATGCGCAAATAGAGTGGATTGCTGGTGGTATATCAAATTTGGTGGCAACATCAGAGTGCGTAACAACAGAAAAGGCAACAACTCAAATATTTGTTGATGTGCCAGTATATGATGCAAACATATTTGTTATAAATGGCGATATGGGTTTGGGTGAAAATCTTCAAGACCAGTCATATAAAACTCTAATCTCTGATAATTATGAAATAAATGCTGGAGAAACAATTTATATGGGCATTAAATATTCTCCAGCAAGAAGTCAATTTAAATATTCAAAAATTTCATCAGACTTTTTTATTGCTCAATATTTTGATGAAATAAAATCAATATTTGATCAAATCAACGCAGGAGGAATGCAAGGCTTAAATTATACAGTACAAGACTTTTATGAATTTTTAAACTCCCTCGACAACAATTCAATCAAAGCGCAAGATTTTGTTGATATGCACGATTTGTTAAACAGCATTGTTTCAAACAACCTCATTGATGCAGCTTATGTTAATCAAATTAATGAATTGTATCAACAATTTTCTAACGGTTTAAAATATTATATAATGGGCGAAATTGTTGAAAACGAAATTCAACATTTGACAAACTTAGGGATTGTTCCAGGAACAAATCTTTTAAAATTTCAAGCAACAACAGATATTCAAAATTGGGCTCAAGAAAAACAATCGGGTGTTTATGCTTATTTGTTTGATAACGCAAAATCAGAAGAACTCACTATATTGGAATTGCCAGAAGAATTTTATCAACGTGTTTCAAAATTAGAAGACCTTTACAAAGCACAAACAGTACAAGACAAGCCAATAATCAAAAAAACAGCAGAATTCAATATTGTTGACGTTGAGGTTACAAACATTGCCATTAATGGATCTATGCATAATTTCTCGCCAGATATGATACATACCATATATGCATCAAAAGACGGAGTTAACGCAAAACATACCTCACACTTAAAAATTGAAATATCAAACCCAAACATGAATTCAATAGACTTGCAAAACAAAATCCTAAATGTTGGTATTAGATTTGAAAAATTTTTAGGCAACCAATGGGTTGATGCAAGCGAAATTAAGTTTATAAATAGTGATGATTATACAACAAAAGAAATACCAAATGGAAACACTACACAAAAATATTATTTTCCAATTGGCGATCAAACCACATATCAAAATGCTTATTGGCAAGTTTATAGTGATGTTCATATTACAAACGACATTAGAGTTGTAATTGAATACTTTTCAAATGGAGAAATAAAAAACGAAATTGTCCAAGAAAATTCTTATAAGATTTTCAACTTAACAAGCGTGGAGGGCAATGAAGAAAGTGTAACATGGACACAAACAGCACCATTAGCATTAAGCATTATAGACATGTCTAATGTTATTGATATGGAAAAAGATGTAAATCCTGATGGTTATGACCAAACAATTAATCAAATAAAACTAAATTCAGAAATTGATTTGTCAAAATTGATTTCAATTGATGCCAACAACACATATCAAACATACAAATTCTTTATTTATACAGATGACGCTATAGCCGAGGGCAGCAAAACGTTGTCAGACTACTTTTATACAACCGATACAAAACCACAAACATATTTAATAAACGGTGCATCAAAAAATTTATTTGAATTGGATGGCCATTTCTTAAAATTAAAAGGTTCTGAAATTCCAGCGGTAACAGTAAAAGTTATGTTTGCAACCATCAAAACAAATGCCTTAAGACAACCAGTTATCAGCGATGGCAAATATGTGTTTGTAAAATATTCTTCTGTACAAGAGGGTTTAAATGAATCTTTGTCGTCATTAGAAATTACTTATACAAAATCAATTTCAACAATTTCAGGAGCAATCACATATTTAAAGGATGGCAGTGCTGGTGTAACCAATAGTGAGCCTGTTGTATTTAAAATTGCTCAAAACACAGAAAATGTTTTAAGAGTTGGTATAAATTTGACTGACTTGACCGACAGCCAAAAAACAGCAATATACAATGCCTTAATAGATGGCTCAATTAGTGTTGTTGCTAGAACACAAAAAAATATTGCTACAAATTATATTAAAAGTACATTAGGCAGCGAGGGAGTAAATAATTACTATTTTGACATATCAACAATTGTTGTCGATAATGATGTTGTTGTTAGACTATATTTCTTATACATATTACAGGGCAAAGAATATTTGTTCCCAATAGATCATGTTTATGATATGGGCAACAATAGCAAAACAAGTACAATTAGTATTATTCAAAATATAAACAGTAAAGCATATTTTGTGTTTACATACCAAGATAATGTTAACCCAGCTGCGACAAGGCTTGAGTTGGATCAATTGGAGTACATAGAAGTTGCAACAATTTTTGAGGGCGGCAGTTTTAAAAGAACTTTCACTGCAAAAATGAAAAATGGCGATATATTAGAAGACATAACAATAACTCAAAGTGGATCAAATGTAGTTAATGTTTATATAGAAGATTTCTTGGGCGTTAGCACACCAACCTCAGAGGGTTGGAAACTTGTTTCAAATGATAATAGTGTTAAAATTTTAAATGACACAGTTTTAGATTTTGTTTATTCCAGCCAAGATCAAAAAGAGGCCACCATATCGTTATATTTAAACGGAATAGATGAATTGCAACAATCATTTAAAATAAAGGTTTTGAGTTCTGGTTATGTTTCAAAATATCAAATTGATACTCCAAGTGGTGAAACTCAAGAAGTTCCAACAGACGAAAATTATAATTATGAAAAAATTAACATTTATTTAAATGCGAATGATGTTTATACCGATGAATGCATTCTTACAGATGTAACTGGTTTGTTTAATATGTGGTATAAGCTTCCTACAGAAACCGAAAAACAATTAAAGTTGACGGTTAAAATTTCTAATCAATCCACAGCCGTCGCGTTAAACAATATTATGGGTGTTGCCAGCTATAAAGAGGGCGACTCAATAAGTAGCATCAAAATTACAAAATTATTAGGTAGTCCAGTATCATTAAGTTTAACCTATATAGAAGAAACATTAAATTTATATCAAGATGTTGAGTTAAATATTCAACCAAACTTAATCATTTCTGCAGAAAACGTTTCATACTCTTTTGAAAACAGCCAAGCAGAGACAATCAGTGGTGAAGTAACAAAAGATCAACAAAGTGCAATTTACAACGTATATACGGGAATCGAATATACAATTGAAATAACAGCAAATTGTGATAATTTGTGGTTAGATGGTGATACGGCAGAAACAATTGAAAATATTTCAGCGGGACTAAAAAAATTCACATTTAAAAAGACATTTGCAGATGATTCAGTTGAGTCTATAACGATATATCTAAGCAATGTTACAACTCTTTCGGTGGGTGATTTAAACTACCCATTGCAATTTAAAGTTAACAAAAGTTTGCAATTAAAAAATCCTGGAGCAACAACCGTAAGCTTAACTGGTAATACGTTAACTTTACCTATTTCAGATTATTTTGTAAGAGTGGCTCATGGAGAAGCAATAGCTGTAACGTCATTTAAAAAAGCAGATCTTGCAGATGTAATTTCTGTAAATAAAGATGGCATTACAGGATATCCAAACAACAGCATAATAACAAGCAATTCTTATGATGAAACCGACAATAAAGTGAGTTTACAATTTGGTGCTTTTGAAAACAAAATCACAATTGCATTTAATATAACGCTAGAAGGAACAGTATTGGGTGGATTAATTATCTTAAATATTGTGCCAACAAACTTACAAAACTCCGGTACATTTGCTTTATACAATGATCAAAAAGCAATAATTATAAATAATGGTGATGTTGTAAGCAATACAACATTTAGTTCAATGTTTACACAAGGTACAATAACTATAACAGGTTTTTATGGTTATTATGCAGAATTAAATAGTGGAAGCACAACAGACTACACAGTAAAATTGTCAGCTAGCAAGTTGTTTACAGAAGCCGGAACATTAACATTAACTGACGAACATTCTATAAGTACAACCTATCAAATAGTTATAAGCGAGTTGAAATTCCCATTTGTCAAATTGACATATTTTGATACGCGTGATAATACATACAAACCAGTAATAGACTATTCAAATTTGGATCTTTACAAAATTTTTGAAGACACAGAAAATATGTTTAAGTATTGTTCTGACAACAAGATTTATTTAACAACCACGTATGACAATAATGATGAAAATGAGTATGCTACAGCTGGTGAAAAACTAGTTCTTTTCGACAAAGTTGACCAAAATGGTGTCTTTAATAACGTTGTTGCTGGACTAGAATATAACGAAATCAATTCAACCACTTCTAATGATATTGCAAGTTTTAAAATGATAAACACTTCAAATGACACATCATATTTAAAAGTGAGCAAAATAGGGGATGATACCAACTACAAAATCACATTAGAAATTGATCCGATAGGCCAAGATAATGTTTACGCAATTGTTAATGTAAACACAAGACGTTTAAATGCAAACCTCAAAACATATCTTTCAGTTCCTGTTTTAATCAAACTTGATAAAACACAAAAATTACACATTTCGTATCCTTTTGGAACTGAAGAAGTTTCAACAGATACAGTTGTAAATAGTAAAACTTATGGAAGTGAAGACTTTGACAAAGATTTAATGGGTGGCAATTTTGCTAGTTTAAAATCGTATATGGAATATTTGTCATTTGATATGAATGGTGAAGCAAAAACCAACATATTAGATCCAAAATACAAACGTTTATCTGTATACCAAAAAGGTGAGGATGAAAACTATCAATTGCAAAGCAGTTATGTCGGTTATAAATTTGAAATAGAAAAAGTTTATTTCAATCAAGGTAATGGCTGGAGTATGGCTACAGCTGAGCAAATATCAAACCTTGCACAATTAGATATTGCTACTGGAGATTTAAGCATATTTAATGAAATTGCTCTAAATATAAGAGTTAAGATAAAAATATCAACAACCAATGGCTCAGTAAATTATTATTATGTATCAGCTGGTGAAATTCCTAGCATGCCTTTACTAAGACAACGTTATACAGAAGGAAATATATCGGGCTCCGCAACCACTATTGGCAAAAATGGTGGCACATTCGAAGTTGCCAACGGAAATAAAATAGCATTTGATTCTTCATTGGGCGCAACTGTTAATGAAGCTATAATATTCAATTATTATTTAAATAGCATTGCAACTCAAGAAAATTTATCTGCTAGAGTATATTTTGATAATGTTATTGACGAGGATGAAAAATATGCCGATGTTGATCCTACAGCAAAAACAATCACATTTATTGCTCAACCAACAAGCACAACAATTACAATAGAACTTTATACAATTTATGGTGTTTTGACTACAATTACTGCAAATATGGGAGCTGCATGTAATTTTAAAGAATTACAAAGTGGTGTTAAAATTTGGTCAAACACAAGTTATGAATTGGGTGAGTTATTTGAAATGACTGGTTACACCGTTTCACAAATTGAATTGATAGATAGCAATAGTGTTGGTTATGATATCATTGATAACAAAGTATATTTCAAACACTTGCCTCATAATGTTGCAAAACAAAAATTCAATTTGGATTTAAGAGCAACTATTCAAAAGGATGGCAAAAGTTATGATGTTGTTATAAACCATGCCAATGTTGAAGTAAATCAATTAGTGAGATCAAACAACACAAACATCAATAACCCATTTGTGGCAGTTGAAAATACAAATTATCAAATAGCGGACAACAGCAAAATACAATTAACAAATGCTCAAGTAAAAACCTTGTTGGGAGAATTGTTTGAAGATGCATCGAAAGATTCAAACCCACCAGTTGCATATGCAGATTATGAATCTCTAATAATTAAAATCGAAAATACAGTAGTGGATTATGATACAGGAACATATGACTACAACTTGGGTATTATTGTTAGCGAGATAACAAAGGTCTTAAAAGTTGAATTAATTGACGCTCAAGGCACAATAATAGCAGTTGCATATGCACAATTTGAGGCAAATCCAGAATATATTGTTAAAATTAATTATCCTATTGTTGTAAACAATGCTGATCAAGAAGAGGAAATTTGGCAGTGTGAATATCTTCAAAAAGGTCAAATACTAGATTTTTCAGCAAACAATATTAATGGCAAACCAAGAATAATAGTTACAGATAAGGACGGTTCGCCTGTTACAGGTGTTGACATAGTTGATGAAAATGGAGAAGTTGTATCCACTTTTGATACATCAGATATAGACGATAGTCAGTTGGAAAAAACACTCAAGTTCAATATTAAGATTGGTGGCGCTGTGTATGGAACATACAATGTTGTTGTAAAGAATAGTGGATTATATTCAATTGAAGCAGACAATAATCAAACCATAGTTTATGTATCTTATGGTGATGACAATGTTTTTGGCAATCTAGATGTTATTATTACAATGCCAGCAGTAGCCGAAGGTGTTGATGTTTCAAAAGTAAACTTCTATGTGGATTACGCGGATGGAACAAAAACTGATGTTAATTTAATAGAGGGTGTATATTATTCTCAAGCAAGCAAAATCAGGACTGTAATGGCAACTTCTGATTATGACAATAACTTTAAAATTATGATGCAAGTTGTTGACGAAAATTCAGAAACATATGATGTAGAGTTAGAGCGTGATGATTTTGAAATCAAACCAAGAGCAACATTAAAATATAATGGTTTTGATATTAGATATCAAGATTATGGAAATGTTGTTGAAGATGTTGACATTACAACTTATTATACGTGGACAAATGATCAAATAGAAAGCAACTTGTATGAAATAGTATTAGATGATGGAATCAAATTGGCAAGTGATGATATAGCAATTGGGGATTGTAAGATATTGTATAAATACGATATCGATATTAACAAAGACCAAGAAGTTGTATTGGTTGCAAATGCAAATGGTGATGACGGTGTTTCATTTATAGAAACATTTATGGTAAAAGATACTCAAGGCAACAAATTTGGCTATAATAATTTAATTGGTGAAAACAGAAAGATATCTTTAAGTATAGATGATAGTAGCCAAAGTTTAATCTATAGAGAACACAAACCAAATGGTGAAGTGAATGATTTCCTTTTGAAAGCATTGGGTGCAAAAAATGATGGAAGCGTAATAAATTTAACATTTACCTATACTGCAACTAGCGAACATTCAATTAAGATTTCTCTCACAGTAAAAGTTGTCTCTGATCTTGTTGTGGAACTACGCAATAATGACTCTCCAGTAACGGAAAATTCACAAAATAATCCATATTTGTTTGTATTTGATTCAACAAACAATACTAGAGTACTAACAAGCAAAACAGTTACAAAATATATTCATGTATACAGCATACATGATTTAGAATCAAATCGTAAAAACATAGCACAATCATTTAATATTTCAGCAACAAGTGTTGGCGGGGCAGATTATTCAGCTTATTTTAATTGTGTAAGAAGAACAAATTTAACTACTGGCGATTACGAAATTATAGTTTCTTACACTCAGCAAGCACAACTTGGTAGCAAACTTATTGAAATAAAATTTTATGATTCTTATGGCTTTGAGTTTGTTTATTATATAAAATTTGTTGCAAGCAAAGAGGTTGTAAACACAACTTTAAATGTAGGCGGAAACATTTATGAGGGTGATAGTTTGGATGTTTACAACGCTAAAGTAAGTTCAAATTCAACCAAAAAAGGTATTGGTATCACCATAAACAGCAACAGTGATCAAACATATGAAACAACTCAAGAGGTTGTTTTACAAGCTGTTGAGTTTTGGGTGAAAAAAGCACAAGGTGATATACAAATACCAAAAGCTGCTGTTGTAGACACAGCCTCAAAAGAAATAGATTTTTCATTCTTAGAAGAAAGTTTGTGGTCTACCCATGGCAATGGTGCAAGCATCAATGGATATTTAAAGGTAAAAATTAAACTTGGTACTGGTACAGAAGATTATGTGTTTACAGTAGATATTGTCATTATAAAAAAATACAAACTAGAATTAAAACCGGAAAACACATATATTCGTGATGGCTTCGAAGTAGAAATGGAACATTTTGTAGATGTTTTTGATAATAAACAACAAAAACAATTAGGCCGTCCAGAATTGACACAAACACAAACGCTGATGGCTGATATAGATTTGGACAATATTGTATATGATAGTGGAACTAGCACATCATTAACTACATATATAAACGAACAGTTGGCAATTGTAAATAATTCTAATGGCGACGAAAAAGAAAAAACAGCTGCTTGGAATAATTTGGAAACGGTTGGCTTTACACCGCCACACGCACAAGCACTTGGTAGACCAGTTGTTTCCATAGCAGCTGACGGCAAAGTGTCATGGGGTCCAGTAACTGGGGCTAATGCATATATTTATCAAATTGACACAGCTGCTGAAGTGCAGGTAACTACTATTCCAACAACTATTACACTAGACCGTGAGCAGAAAATCAAGGTTAAAGCAATTGATACATCAGATCGCCAAAAAGACGGCTCATGGACAGCAGAATTAACCCACGATGGAAATGAAAAGTCATCTCCATCCTCATCTTCATATCTCATTACAGACTTGGCAATTAAATTAAGTATAATCGCTACAAGCAGTATTGATAATTCTACAATTACCAGATATGTTACACCTACAATCCAATCAGGAAATGTTGTTAGTATAAAAATTCCATTGGGTATAAAAGGTGGTTTGTTTAGTGAGGATGTTACACCAGAAAATAATCATAGTTTTGATGTTAAAATATACAATAATAAAGAAAGAAAAAATAGAGAAAACACAGTTGTAAATATTACTAGTGGTAGCACGGTGGTTAATGCTCTTAATATCAAAACAATCACCAATATTAATATTTGGGTAGGTGCTAATGTTTTGTCGTCTGATAATATGGGATTGGCACTTGAAGTTGACAATGTTGTTTACTATTATTGCTATTTTACAGACATAAATGGCAACACAAAAAATATAGCAGCGGGAATTAATGCACCAATTGCGTTATATGACAGTGTGTTTATTGACAAAGATGTAAAATTATTTACAGGAAAAGTTGAAGAATCAAGTCCTACACATGGTGCGACATTGACCAAATGCAACCACACATCTCCTGATGGGTGCACATGTATTACAATAGTAAACGGTTTAACACCTGCACATGCAAAATTGGCAAAAAATATATCAAGCTTAAAAGTCAATGATACAACCCCTACTGATACTGCTGACGATACAAGCACGTATACTGGAGAATTAACAAAAACAAAATTCGAATCAACAAAAGATGGTATTAAATACCAAGAAACTGATATGAATATTGATGTTGTATTTAAAGAATATGTGGCGAATTCGGACACAACTAAAAATGCAATATCTAAAATTACAGGCGAGAAAGGCAAGGTTAATGTGACATTAAAATATACAGGTATAAACACAGATAAAGCTTATTTGCCTGAGGCTGTGCATCGTGTATATCTTGATCTTTCTTTAGATACAAACAATGCGATTTCTACTCCGACAACCATTACGCTTGCACAATGGGCTTCTGGTAATACTGGCATAAACGGTGCCTTCGAATTAAAAACTGGAAGTGGCGTATCTGATATTTTAGCTCAAAATGAAGATAAAACATTTACAACAAATTCTGCCGACCTTAAATTTGAAGTTGCAAATACCTCAGATTTATATGAAGTGACAGAGGCTGGTGTGATAACACTAAAAACTGGATTCAAACCAAATGAGTACTATATTACACTAATTGTTAAATGCAAATATAACACCACAAATAACACCACAGATTACGAACCAATTGGCACAGTAAGCATAGTGTTTACAAGTGCAATTATCCTAGATGTGTATAAGCAGCAAGCTAGCAATAGTTTTGATTATAAGGTAGATTTGCATGGACTTGTTCCAAATGGAACAATAACAGCCTCAGATATTAGCATAGATAGTTTCAAGCCTACAGCTTACTCTGCTTCTAGTACTAATGCAATTGCATCATTCGCTTCTACAACTGAGTTTGTAGCAAACAAAGTTATGCAATTAAAAATAAAAGAAGAACAAAAGTTTGTGTTAATAAGAATAAATGAAATAATATTGACAAATGCAACAACACCACCACCAACACTAGTCATAACAAAAACAATAGATCAAAAGGGGACTCCAGACACAACTGATGATGTTATAACATCATATTCAATACCTTCAAGTGCGTTCGAATATAAAGTAAACAATGAAGAGCAAACATTGTCTAGTGGAAGCATTATACTAAAAACTACAGATGAAACACAAATATTTACTTTTGAATATATTACTCCAAATTTTGTATATACTGTTTCAGGAGATGAAGATATAACAAATGGAGAAATGACTGTTGAGTATGGTTTGTGTACTAGTACGGTTGCTGTTACAGTTACCGAAGAAACAATTAATCAACCTGCGTCAGCTTAGTATTGTTATTGGCCAAAAATTTATTAATGTTATTTAATCACATTAACAATTTTAAACAAGGCAATTTTCATTATTTTTGAAAATTGCCTTGTTTTTTAATAAAAAATGTTAAAAATTATAAAAATTTAACAAAAAGTTTGTGCATGGCAATATAAAAAACATTTTTTGTTTTTATTTTTTTATATAATTTGTTAGTGAGCAATGTGGAATTTTCTATGTCATTTTTAATTATTTTTAAATTTTTTTCAATAAAATTTTTATTTTTTGAGTAACAATTTGTTTCAAAATTTAATTTAAAAGAGCGGTTGTCAAAATTGCAACTGCCAATTGAAACAACATTTTCTGTTATAAACACTTTTGAGTGCAAAAAACCCTTGTATAAATATATACTTACATTTGAATTTACAAGGCTTTTTAAACACATTAAAGTGTTTGCATAAACAAGTTTTTTGTCAGCCAATTTGGGTATAAAAATGGCAATTTTGACGCCGCGTTTATCAGCATCAAGTAGCAAATTTATAATTTGATTGTCCACAATAAAATACGGCGTTTGAACAATTATATATTTTTTAGCATTTTTTATTTGATTAATATAAAAATTTAAAATTTTTTTATTTTTGTCAATGGGGTTGCTATTTATTGTGTGTAATACAATGCCTTTTTGTGATTCTATTTGTGGAAAAAAATAATTAATATCATTTTTTGAAATTTTTGCTTTTGTAACAAATTGCCAATCATTTAAAAAAGTTGTCGTTAAATCATGTGTGGCAGCTCCATTTATTTTTAGGGCAGTATCACGCCAAGGCTTTAACTTTTTTTCGTATCCCATATGGTCACTTCTAATGTTAATTCCGCCCACAAAGCCGATTTTGCCATCAATTATTGCAATTTTTCTGTGATTTCTATAATTTATTTGCGTATTTATATATGTGTTGTTAATAATTGGAGGAAAAAACGGCATAACATCCACACCATAATTTTTTAAACAAGTCCAAATTTTGTTTGATGTTTTTTTTGAGCCAACACCATCATAAATAATTTTAATTTTTACTCCCGTTTGTGCTTTTTTAGCCAACAAGTCAAAAAGTTTTTTGCCTGTTTTGTCGCTTGCTAAAATATAAAATTCCAAAAAAATAAAGAGCTTTGCTTTGGCAATTTGTTTAAGTAAGTCATTTAAAAAGTCTTTACCATTTATATAAATTTTGGTTTCGGCTAGATTATTTTTTGTTTTTTCATTAAACCAATTTGTTTGCGATAGATAGTGCTTGGTTGTAAAGCTGTAATATTTTAGTCTTTTTGCCGATTTCATTTTTAATCCATTTCCAAAAACAAAGTATATTAAAAAGCCAACAATCGGCAAAAAAAGAGTTATCATACTCCAACGAACAAGTTGTGTTTTATTGTTTATTTCGTAAGCAAGGACAACAAAAACAAGCAAAAAATTTATAAAGAGAATAAATTTTAAAATCATAAATATATTGTTTGTAAAATCGTGATTTTTAATCTAGAAACACTATTAGAGAATTCCATATTGACAAACGCTCTGCCTTATATTAAAATATTTCCAAGGACTTGGGGAGTTATGAGAAAAAAAGAGTTAACGCAACAACAACGTTTGTGCTTAGCGTTTGAATATAGAGATATAAAAGAAAAATATGAAAAAAATCTAAGGCGTTTAAAACTGTTTAACAAGTTGTTTATAAGCACCCTTGTTTTGGGCGGAATTTGTTTGCCAATTATTGGCCTACAATGGGCTTTTGTGTTTACCGTTTTGGGGATGACAGCAACAACGCCAGTTATTTATTTGTCAAGAGACAACATGAAACTTTTGTTTGAATCAATAAACAAATTTAATATGAAGCATAAACAATTTAAAAAATTGCATGAGTCAGGTGAGATAGAAAAATGGGTTGAAGAACTCAAAAAACCGCAACTCTTAGAGCAAATGTTTGCAATAAGCGATAAACATTTGCAAGAACAACAAAAATCAGCACAAGCATATCAAAACCAATCAACAATAGTTAGATCTCAAGAAAAAACTTTATAAATTTTAAAAAAACTTTAAAAAATTGTTGACAAGCACGTGACAAAGTGTTATTATTGCTTTGATTGTTTAATCAGCAACCAATATCCCTCGATAGCTCAGCGGTGGAGCACGGGGCTGGGCGCCAAGAAAACTTTCAAGTTTTCTGCGTACGGAGTCGCAAGACGGAGTTAAACCAATTTCGGTTAATAGTCGAGTGCGACACTCACCACAATTTAATATTCCTCGATAGCTCAGCGGTGGAGCACTCGGCTGTTAACCGATAGGTCGTCCGTTCGAATCGGACTCGAGGAGCCACAAAGCCTTGCTATTCGGCGAGGTTTTTTGTTACAAGAAATCGGTTAACAAAAATGCCAGAGGCATTTTACACCCAAAGGGTGTAGCCGAGTGCGAGGTGGAGCACGGGGCTGGGCGCCAAGAAAACTTTCAAGTTTTCTGCGTACGGAGTCGAAGACGGAGTTAAACCGATAGGTCGTCCGTTCGAATCGGACTCGAGGAGCCACAAAGCCTTGCTATTCGGCGAGGTTTTTTGTTACAAGAAATCGGTTAACAAAAATGCCAGAGGCATTTTACACCCAAAGGGTGTAGC
>SVIU01000042.1 GCA_015069335.1 Clostridiales bacterium | reverse complement strand
CATATCGCCTTTCACTATTCACTTTTCACTCGTTTCGCAAGAAACGTGAGTCCCAAAATCGATTCTCGCTTACAGTTTACCCCCCCCCGCGAGAATGTCAAGCAAAATTTAAAAGTTTTTAAAAAAATTTTTTGAATGAGTTAATTGGATGTCGTTTATGGGATTTTATTATTTTTTTAACAAATTTAGCATTTTTGGAAATATTATTTAAATTTGGTACAATTGTAATTAAAAAAGCAAACCAAATAAAAAGTTTGATTTGCTTTTAAAATATATGTTTTATGCTTACCTTCGCGAGCGTAAGCCACGCTTCAACCCTTGCACCCCTGGTATACAATGCTTAAATTGCAACAAGCGAGCCTACATAATTATTCTATCATCACTTATATACACCATTTTTTGTTTTGCTTTTAATGGTTTACGCTTAAACAATTTAAGTATTTCGGGCATAGCGTCTATTGCGGCTTTGTATCCTTCTTCTATCATATCCATATAGCCCTCTTTTTTAGTGCTTTTAAACCTTTTTGTTTCTGGTTTTACAACTACATCGCCATAAAGATAGCCCTTGACAACATTGCCTTTCATTAAAATTCTTATTGTGCAACCCAAAACGTCCATAAGCTTTGTGCTTTCGGTTCCGTAATTTCTTGATTTGTTTACATCAACAGCCACAACATAGTCGCACCCCATAAGTTTTGGCACATCTGACGGCATTGTATTTTGAAGTCCTCCGTCACATAAATGCCTATCGCCAAAAACAACTGGCTGAAAAATGCCCGGAACGGCGCAACTGCCTGCGCAAGCCTTGGCAAGATTACCTTTTGTGATAACGCATTCTTGCATGGAAATAAGGTCGACAGCAACTGCAGAAAAAGGAATTTTTAAATCCTGAATATTTATGTCGCCAAGTTCATTTTTGAAAACTTTTTCTATGCCGTCACTTTTTGATGGCACCAAAATAAATTTGGAAGTGCGAATATCACCAACATCCATTTCTTTACAAACTCTAAACATTTGCTGATAATCATAACCTGCCGCATAAAAAGCGCCAACAATGCTACCAGCACTTGTGCCACAAACGTAGTCAAATTTAATGCCATATTCTTCAAAAGCTTTAATAGCTCCAACATGAGCAAAACCCCTTGCTCCACCACCGCCGAGCGCAAGTCCAATTTTGACCTGTTTGTTTTTACCTTTAAAAAGAATATTAGATGCCTTTGTCTTATTTTTTTTGTTGAACATAAAAAACTCCTTTTGTTACTAACAAGCACACAAACTTAAGTTAAAATTATCTTATATAAATATTATACCAAAACAATTAAAAAATAGAAATGATTTTGCGCCAAACAATATATTGACTTTTGGCAAAAAGTTTTTTATAATAACTAACAAGTAAAAAAATGGAGGAAAATGTTATGTTAAACACTCAACATGTTACAATTGAAAATATGGAAGAATTTTTGACTTATTGCACACCAACAGCACTTAGAGAAAACCCTTTGGCAAGTGCCTTTTATACAATTGGCATAAATGCTGATATGCTTTCTGACGAACAAAAATTTGCCATTGACTTGGCAATATACAAATTTGTTCGAGTTAAAAAAATTTTTGATGGAGTTAATGTTGATTATCGACTTGACACAGATGGTGTCCCTGCCAGAATCAAAAATTCGATTGTTAAACTTGCTAAAAAAATTTTAAGAACAAAAAATGAGCAAAAAAATCAAGCAAGCACAAATGATTCGTCTGAAAAATAAAGGTAATAAACTTAAGAGGTGGTGTTTATGAGCGAAAATATAAATAATTATGATTTTGAAAGTATTGAGGATTTTTTGTCAACTTTTGATAGTTGCAAAACAATAACGGACGAATATGTACAAAAAATGTACAACCTTTGCAGATTATACAAAACAACACCTAATTTATTTAATGATGCAGAAGTTGTTTTGATTACGCAAATGGTAAAGCAATTAAAAATTGACAGAATTGAGGGAGAAACGGTTACTATTATTAGTGATTTTCTTTCTAGCAAACTAAAAAAATGTGGCAATAAAATATTTGATAAATATTTTGAACACCAAAAAGAAATGATTTTAATGCCAAGCCATAGAGATGATGACAATGGTATGGAAATGTAACAAAAACACTCGCTCGTTGTTATGTTAATATAACGCATAAAATTAATTTAATGTCTAAAAAATGAGTTACGGCTCATTTTTTTGTTTATTGTTTATCACTTTTCACAAAAAAGGGGCTGTAAAGAAATAAAAATCTTTACACCCCTTTTGTTTTACTTTGATTGAAGGCCCCTTTGTGCAAAGGGGGCTGTCAGCCGTATGGCTGACTGGGGGATTGTTTTGAATAATTTCGCCTTTTAACAATCCCTCCGGCTCGCTTTCGCTCGCCACCTCCCTTTACACAAGGGAGGTCAAAAATAGTTTGTCTACACGCTGACTAAAAAAATATGCGCTTTGAAAACGCATATTTTTTTAATTTTATTAAATCGTCATTCAAAATAATTTATTAAATAATCATTCAAAATAATTTATTAAAACAATTATTTGTTCATCATTTTTGCAACTTCTTCTGCCAAGTTGTCTTGACGTTTTTCAAGGCCCTCGCCCATTTCATAACGAACAAAACGACGAATAGTTAATTTTTCACCAATAGATAAAACTGCTTCGTTTAAAACCAAAGTTATATCTTTTGATGGATCTTTAATAAATTCTTGTTCCATTAAGCAAACTTCTTTGTAGAATTTGTTTAATCTGCCTTCTACAATTTTATCTGCAAATTCTGGTTTTTTGCCTTCGTTGATTGCTTGTTGTCTTGCGATTTCTCTTTCACTCTCTACAACGTCAGCTGGAACTTCTTCTCTACGTACCCATTTTGGATTTGAAGCTGCAATTTGCATAGCAATGTCTTTGCAAAGTGCTTGGAAGTTATTGCTTTTTGCAACAAAGTCTGTTTCGCAGTTAACTTCTACTAAAACACCAATTTTTCCGCCCATGTGAATATATGATGTAACAGCACCTTCTGCTGCGATTCTATCTGCTTTTTTAGCAGCTGCTGCCATACCTTTTTCTCTTAAATAGGTTACGGCTTTGTCAAAATCACCATTGGTTTCGGTTAATGCTTTTTTGCAATCCATCATGCCAACACCAGTGGCTTGTCTTAATTTTGCAACGTCTTGACTTGTAAACATATTCTTTTATTCCCCTTTTGTTTCGTCTTGTTCTTCAGTTTTTTTAGCTCTTGGTTTTCTAGCTGGTTTTGCTTCTGGAGCAACTTCTGCCACATCTTCTTGAGCTTCTTCAACTTTAGTTTCTTCTACTTCGACAGCTGTTTCTTCAGTTTTAACTTCTTCTGCTACTTCTTTTTTAGCTGGTTTTTTTGAAGCTTTTTTAACTTTTTTATCTTCAGTTGCTTCTGCTTCTTTAACAGTTGGTTTAACTTCTGCTAAAACTGCTTTGAGATCGATTTCTTCTTCTTCAACTTCTTTTGTCATAGAAACGCCTTCTCTTGCTTCGATAACTGCATCTGCAATAGCACTTGCAATAAGTTTTACTGAACGGATAGCATCATCGTTGCCTGGAATAACATAGTCAATTCCGTCTGGATCGCAGTTGGTGTCAATTAAGCCAACAACTGGGATGTGTAAGTTTCTTGCTTCTCTAACGCAGATGTGTTCTTTGCCAGAGTCTACCAAGAAAATAACGCCAGGAAGTTCTCTCATTTCTTTGATACCACCAAGGTTTGCTTCAAGTTTTTCCATTTCGTGTTTTAAAATGGCAACTTCTTTTTTAGGAAGAAGGTCGAATTCACCAACTTTTTCCATTTGAGTGAGCTTGTTAAGTCTTTCAATTCTTTTACGAATTGTTTTGAAGTTTGTTAAGCAACCACCAAGCCAACGGTTGTTTACATAGAACATTCCGCATCTGATTGCTTCTTCTTTTACAGCTTCTTGAGCTTGTTTTTTTGTTCCTACAAAAAGAACAGATTTTCCGCTAGCAACAACATCTCTAACAAATGAGTATGCTTTGTCAACTAGCACTGATGTGTCTTCTAGGTTGATGATGTGAATATCATTTCTTGCAGTAAAAATGTATTTTGACATTTTTGGATTCCATTTTCTTGTTTGGTGACCAAAATGTACGCCTGCTTCTAGAAGTTGTTTCATTGAAATAACTGACATAAATTTTTTCCTCCTTGTTTTTAGTCTTCCCCATGGCTTTAGAACTCTATAAGCAACCGTGCAAATTGCCAAAGCAATTTGCAAGTGAAGAGTGAATAGTGAAAAGTGAATAGTTAATGATAATTTTAAAATAAACAATAATTATTCATTATTCATTATTCATTATTCATTGTCTTCGGCAACGGCTTATAAATTTGCCTATGGGTGTTAATTTGTCCAATGACTTTAAAAATATATCATACTCCAAACAAAATTGCAAGCATAAGTTTGTGTTTTTTGCAATTTTTGCCAAATAAATTTTTATTAAATTTAACATTGCAAAAAAGTTTTGTTTGTGTTAACATTAATTTATTAAGGAATTAAAAAATGGTACAAACAAAAAAACAAAAAGTTTACGCAAAAACACAAATTAAAACACCAGTTTTAAAAACAACAAAAAAGTTTGCTCCTTGCAAAAAGGCTCAAAAAAGGCAAAGTCCAATTGCAAGGTTTTTTGGCAGTTTAAAGGCCAACCCTGTAAAGTTGTTGGTTACCCTTACAACTACCATTTCGGCTTCACTTGTGGCTTTTAGTTTGATTATTGGTGGCGTTTTGGAGTCAAGGCAGCCAACGCTTGCCGAGCAATATCCAAACGCTTATGAGTTTGTTTTGAAATCTGACTTTGGTAAACCGCTTACATTGCCTTTAAACGAAAATCCTATTGCGGTAGTTTTGGAGGGCTTTGATGTTCAGGCAAGAAATCAAGCTGCTGCTGCAATTGAACAGTTGGATCAAATTAGCGAAGCAATTGATTATGTAATTTTGGACCGTGACGATGCTCACATCACACAAAAAATAACCATAGATGGTGGAGAATTTTTTGACCACTCACAAACTTCTGCACTAGGCGTTACATATTTAAGGTTTAACAACCACACTGGCGAAATTCAATACCCAATTAATATTGAAATTGATAGAGCTTGCACATTTTTGCAAGACTCTAGTGGTCAAGGCATTTTGGACCACGTAATAAAGCACGAGATGTTGCATACGCTTGGCTTTGCCGATATGTATCAGGACGAATATCAAGATAAAACAATTATGTATTATGCACTTTCTGCCGACAGAGATGTAACATCCTTTACCGAACTAGACGAACTTAACATACAAAGGCTTTATGATGAACAATATATTAAAGTTGAAACCCCAACCCACATTGCCTTTTATTATCTACCATCCAAAGAAAGCTTTGCCTTGACGGATGAAATTATAAGGTAAGGAAATAGAAAATAAGTAAAAATTCATTATTACCACAAAAAAAGAAACACATTTAAAAGTGTTTCTTTTTTAATTTGTCGATTTTAAAGGCTTGTTTGCTTTAAATTATCTTAAAAATACAATTTCATAATCATAGTTGGATAATTCGTCAATACCTTCTATAGCATTCCATTGTTCTTCTGTGCCATTAAATTTTATTGTTTCTAAACTGTCACAAGCATCAAAAGCGATTTCACCAATACTTGTTAAACTGCTTGGAAGCGTTACTGTTGTGATACTTTTCAAATTTCTAAATGCTGCTTCGCCAATTGCAACAATTCCCTCAGGGACAAATGTTGTGTTGTTGCTTGCTTTTATTAAAATGTTTTCTTCTGTTTTTATAATTGCATTACAATTGCCTCTACTGTCATAATATTCATTGTCGCTTGCTACTGTAATATAGTTTATGTCCTCACTATCTTCAAGCACACATTCACCAAGAGCGCTCAAACTGCCAGGTATGTGTATAGAATTTAATCCAGTGTAGAAAAACGCCGCAACGCCCATTTCTGTCACTCCGTCTGGTATATAAATCTCTTTTAAAGAATCAGTTTCTTGAAAAGCCATTGTGCCAATATGTGTTATTGTGCTAGGTAGAGTTAACCACAACAAACCGCTATAATAAAAAGCAGCGTTAGATATAATTGTAACGCCTTCAGGGATTACAACATTGCTTAGATTCGACGATCCTCCATAGCCACAATAAAATGCTCCATTATCAATGAAACCGATACTATTTGGTAATGTCACATAAGTATAGTTGTTAAAGTTGTACATTCCGACCCCGAGGCTCGGATCATCATAATAACTTCCTGACACACCAGTTATTTCATAAACTTCTCCACCAACCATTACATATGAGGGAATTATCAAATGTCCTGTGCCGGCTGGAACACCAATCAAGGTTCCAGTTTTATCGCCACCCTCATCTGGTACAATCATAAATTTATCTTCTGGCAGTTCATTCCCGTCAAGGTCAAAACCATCAAGCACGGAATAATAAACAAAATTGTCAGAAGCTTCAGGTATTTCTGTTTGGCTAAATTCTATATTGATACTCATATCATTTAAATCAAATGCCGTAGCATCATTATATAATGTTAATACAATATTCAACTGACCTTCACTTGGTGTTATTACACCTTCGGCACTTTTTGTGCCCGGAAGAATGCACGCAACATTGTGCGCTGCAATTTCGCACATGTATGTGCCACTTTGTTGCACCATATATGCATTTTTATCTTTTGTTAACACTGGCGTGTCATTATCGCCATAAGTAAGACTTGTAACTATTGCATGAACTGGAAAATTTGAGTAGTTTTGAATGTCAACCACAAGCCTTATTGGCTTAACTTGGGCATTCTCCTCTAAAAACCAATCATCAAAATTGATTTGTCCAAAATTCCAAGTGTCGCCATCTGCAATATAGTCAGCTTTTGTTATTGCAGCATTCGCATCGGCGGTTGTCCAAGTTTCGTCTTCAGAAACTTGTTCCCAATCGTTTGCGGTATCATCCCAACGAATAGCATTTTCCAAATGAGTTGTTACCACAACATCACAATTGTTTGCAGTAAAGCCTATATTACCACTTACTGCAAGCTCTGCCCTTTTTGCTGACCACACACCAATGGCAATGGCGCATACGCATAGGCAGATGGTGGCGATGTTGAGTAATAAGCTAAACTTTTTTTTCATAATTTTCTCTCCCTTTAATAAGCGACACTCGCTTTACTTGCGTCGCGTTAATAGTTAATAGTTAAGGGCAACCCTCGCTTTGCTCG